>JAWWCR010000053.1:0-26159 GCA_033720355.1 Gemmatimonadota bacterium | reverse complement strand
GATCCGCTCTGCGCCGGCGAGATCCCCCTGGAGGAGGGTCAGCCACCCCTCGCCGAGACGGGCGAAACGTCGGCGCCCCGGATCCTGGGATTCGAGACGGCGATCGAGCGCCTCGCGCGCCCGCCCGTAGTCGCCCTCGGCAGTGGCGTAGCGGAACACCAGGTCCGGCAGCTCGACGTGGCCGGGCAGGTTCGCCGCATACCGGTCGAGCACGACACCGGCCGAATCGGCCATGTCGAGACCGTAGAGAGTGAGGACGAGATTCTGCGGGTATGTGGCGGTCAGGGGATCCAGCGACATCGCCCTCTGATACTGCTCGGCCGCCAGACGCGGCTCGGACATGCTCATGTACGTGACGCCAAGGTTGTTGAGGGCGATCGCATCGTCGGGCCAGGTGTCGAGCAGGGTGCGGTAGGCCACCACCGCCGCGTCGTAGTTCCCCGTCACGTAGGACTCGTAGATCCCGAGCGTGTGGTAGCGCTCGCGGTCGGTCAGCCGGTCACGGTACTCGTAGGCCTTCGTGGCCGCGGCCACCCGTCGGTCGCCGAAGGTCGCCGTCGCGAGCTTGCGCCACGCCATGGCGAACGTGCTGTCGAGCGCCACGGCCTCCTCGAGGAGCGCGATCCCGGCCGCGTCGTTCCCCGCGTCGAGCGCCGCCCACCCCTGGGAATACTTCCTGAGCGCCTCGAGCGAACCGGTCGTCACGTCCTCCAGCGGCTCGCTCGCGTGGATCGCCTTCAACGACTCGCCCAACCGCTCGCGCAGCTTCCGCGAGAGCCGGTCGATCGCGTCGAGCAGCTGAGAGTCGTCCTCGGCCGTCTCGCGGAACGACGCCAGCTGCTCGCCCGTCTCCGCCGCCACCAGACGAACCGTGAGCACGTGGCTCGCGCCGAGCGGCGAGATCTCGCCCTCGAGCACGGCCTTCGCCCCCGCGCGGATCGCGACCTCGCGAGCCAGCGCGGCGTCGAGGGCCGCATCCGCGGGGCGCTGCATGAGACCGAGCACGGTCGCCACGTACGCCGGATCCATCGGCGAGACGATCGCGGACTCCTCCAGATCTACCCGAAGGGCGAGCGTCGCGCCGGTCGCCAGCTCGGGGTCCCCGTCAAGCTCCGCCAGGACGATGCGCTCGCCCTCTTCGATGACGCCGCTCGCCACGAGCGACCCGACCGGGCCGATGCCCAGAGTGCGCATGATCATCCACCCGGCGGTCGCGACACCGAGCAGCGCGAACGCCGCCAGCCCGCCAAAGGCGACGTTCCGCCACGTGAAGAGACGCGGAGATGTCGGTGTATCCGCGGCCGCGTCCGACGAGCCGGCTCCGGCGGGGTGGCCCGGCGGCTCGCTACCGGCGGTGGCTCCAGCAGCCGCCACGTCCGCCTCGAGAACCTCGTCGGCTGCGGACGCCCGGTCGCGCAGTGTGCGCGCAGCGCCCTGGATGACGGCCGTCGCCGTGACGATCGGGAGCCCGATGAGCAGCAGCACCAGCGCGAACCGGGGCACCCAGTCGGGCAGCCCGATCGTCTCCATCAGGACCTCGATGACCTGGAGCACCACCCACGCCCCGGCCACGTAGGTGCCCAGCACCTGCCATACGGCGCGCCGGTGCGTCTCCTGAAGAAATCCGCCTAATCCACGCATCCGGAGAAGCTAGTCCTGAGCTCGGGCCAGTGCGAGAAACCGTTCTCCCGCGTAGTGTTCCTCCGACTTCGACGTCAGGAGAGAGATGAATCCGATGCAGACGCCCTCCACGAATACGGAACTGTCGCGGCGCGGGTTCGTGCGCGCCTCGGCCGCCGCGGGCGCCGGGCTGGTCATCGTGCCCCGTCACGTCCTGGGAGGCTCGCGGTACAGGGCGCCGAGCGACACGCTGAACGTCGCGCACATCGGGGTCGGAGGGATGGGGGGAGGCGATGTCCGCGGGATGGCGCGCGCGGGCGAGAACATCTACGCCCTGTGCGACGTCGACGAGAACCAGGCATCCGGCTCGTGGTCGGCCTTCCCCGACGCGAAGCGGTACCGCGACTTCCGCATCATGCTCGAACGCGACGCGGACAGCATCGACGCGGTCGTCATCTCGACACCCGATCACACGCACGCGGTCGCGGGGATGCTGGCGCTTTCGCTGGGCAAGCCGACGCGCATCCAGAAGCCCCTCGCGCCCACGATCTGGGAGGTCGAAGAGCTGATGCGGGCCGCCGAGACGTCCGGCGTGGCCACGCAGATGGGCAACCAGGGCCACGCGCAGGAGGGGACGCGTCAGATCCGCGAGTGGTACGAGGCCGGAGCGATCGGCACGATCCAGCGGGTCGAGTACTGGACGAACCGCCCGATCTGGCCGCAGGCCATCCGGCGACCCACCGAGTCCCACCACATCCCGCCGTGGATGGAGTGGGACCTGTGGCTCGGGCCGGCGCCCGATCGCCCCTACCACCCGGCCTACGCCCCGTTCAACTGGCGCGGATGGTGGGACTTCGGAACGGGCGCCCTCGGCGACATCGCCTGTCACGCGATGGATGCCGCTTTCTGGACGCTCGAGCTCGGGACGCCCGAGCGCATCTCGGCCGAGTCCACGACGGTCTTCCCCGAGACCGCGCCGGCCACCTCGCGGATCGAGTACGACTTCCCGGCCCGCGGCTCCCGACCCGCGGTCCACGTCGTGTGGCGCGACGGCAACCTCTCGCCACCACGTCCTCCCGAGATCGGGGCCGACGCCGACTGGCCGCTCGAGAGCAGCGGCCAGCTGTGGATCGGGACGGACGGGAAGCTGTTCGCGGGAATCTACGGCGAGAACCCCAGGCTGCTCGACCCCGCGCGCGACGCGGAGATCCGCGCGAACCCACCCGCCGAGGTCTATCCGCGCACCGAGGGCGTGTACGCCGAGTTCGCCCAGGCCGCGAAGGGCGGCACGCCCGCCGGGTCGAACTTCCCCGGGCACGCGGGGCCGCTCACGAAGATGGTGCTTCTCGGCAACCTGGCCGTACGGTCGGGGCGGGAGCTGCGGCTGGATCCGGCGACGGGTGAGATCCTGAACGGGGTCGCGATTCCCGAGCACTACGTCCGCGCGAGCTACCGAACCGGCTGGAGCTGGTAGAGGGCGGGTCGGCCCTCCGCCGACGTACCGTTCCGCCGCGCGGCGGGTCAGCCGGGCGGGCCGCTCAGGTACCTGTTGCGCAGACGGGCGGGTGGCGCGTCCACGTTCGACTCCGACCCGCACTCCTCGTAGACCGCGGGTACCCCCGGCGTCAGGACGAGGCAGTGCCGCGTGAGGCTCCAGTCGACCTCGAGATCGTCGGTTCCGAGGCGGGGCTCGGAGCGATAGATCGTGATCGTGCCCCAGTCGTCGGTCACGTCGATCTCGAAGTCGCGGACCGTCGGCTCGGCGGTCTGCATGAAGCGGAGCGCCGGCGTGATCGTGCCCGACTCGGTCGAGATGTGGAACATGTCGATCCCGACGCGCGGGCAGGCGCCGCACTGACCGGATCCGTAGTAGCTCCACACGACCCGGCCTCCGCTCTTGACCAGCAGGTCGCCGTCGTCCAGCCGGCGGACCTCGAGCTCGCGGGGCTCGACCTGGAGGGCGAACCAGTCGCCCTCGCTCGTGGTCGCGCGGGTGACCGGAGGGGCGTCATCGCCGGCGGGGGCGAACGCCAGCACGGGCGTGCATATACGCTCGCCACGCCCCACGTCCAGCACGCCGTACGTCGGCCGGTACGCCGCGGGGGACCACGTGTCGGGCCCCGGCTCGTACTGGTAGCCCGCCGCGACGTTGTCGAGGACGATGAGACTGCGCAGATCCCCCGAGCCCTCGGGGATCATGTACGCGACCGCGCCATCCGACGCCGGACGCGACATCCGGCCATCGCCGCCCGGGATGAGGAGCCTCGCGACGCCGTACGCGCAGGGAGTGATCGTGTGGTCGAGCGGGGCTCCGAGAGGTCGCACGCCGGCGGCGGCCAGCCACGCCCGATCCCACGCGGCCTCGGCGGCCGGATCGACCCAGTCGAGCGCGATACGCGCCGCCTCGAGGAGGGGGGCGCGGACCGGCGGGAAGGCGGACCACGGGATCAGCACCTCGATGCCGACACCGCCCTCGGTGCCGACGATCGGGCGCGATCGGGCGCTCGGTCCGCCGCCGGGCTCGAGGGGGGCGAGTGCCGCCCGCGCGGCCTCGGGCAACCGGGCGAAGGCCGGACCGGCCGCGGCTTCACGGATGTCGTCCGTGCCCGTCAGCCGCAACCGCCATTCGCGCTCGAACAGCGGGGGGAGCGCCGCCCGGAAGTCGCGTTGCCGGGCCAGCCAGGCCTGACAGACGGTCGGGTCGTCTTCCCCCACCTCGCGGTCCTCGCAGTCCGAAGCCTCCTCGAGCACGACGAAGCCGAACTGGTGACCCCACCCGATCGGGGGCAACGCGATGTCGCCGGCTCCACGGACCCCGATGCGGAGCGTCGCCTCGGCATCGGGGGTAACGCCGCTGCGGATCTCGGCCGCGACGACGATCCCCTCGTCGACCTGCCCGACCCACAGGAGCGCCTGCGGGATCGACCCGGTCGCGGGCAGGATCCGGTCGATCGGGCGCGCCCGCCACTCGCCTACTCCCCCGTCGTGGATGAAATCATCCACGAAGGGAATCGGGGGACCGGGCGCCGCCCTTTCGTCGGCTCGAGCCTCCTGCACGGCACCCGCGGGGATGGGCCACGCGGCGGCGCAGAGAAGCGCGCCGGCGAGAGCCGCCAGCCGTCCCGGCATCCATGTCATGTCGCGTGGCACCTGTTCGCCCCGAGTCGCGCCGTTCGAAGGACCTGCACTCTACGTCGTCGTGCTGTCCGGGTTCCGCGCCTCCGGATACAATGGGCCGATGCCAGTCACCCTCGCCATTCTCGCGGCCGGACGATCCACGCGTTTCGGTCGGCCGAAGCAGCTGGAGCCGATCGGTCCGAGCGGCGAAGCGCTGTTCGAGTACGCGGTGTGCGACGCGATCCGCGCGGGCATCCACCGGGTCGTCTTCGTGGTCCCTCCGGGCGAGGAATCCGCGTTCACTGCCCAACTCCACGCCCGCATCGGCCGGGCCATCCCGATCGAGCTCGTCGCCCAGCGGATCGAGGATCTCCCGCCCGGCTTCCGCCCCCCGCCGGGGCGCGGGACGCCGTGGGGCACCGGACACGCGGTGCTGTCGCTCGGTCGCATGGTACGCGAGCCGTTTCTCGTCCTCAACGCCGATGACTTCTACGGACCGGGGATCATCCACCGTCTGGTCCGTCGGCTCGGCGACGCGCGGACGACCGGAGACCCCTCGCACTTCCTCGCAGGGTACCGGCTGGAGGAGACCCCGATGTCCGGGGCGGGCGGGGTGAACCGGGCGGTGTGCGCGGTGGATGCCTCTCTGATCCTCGAGCAACTCGAGGAGGTGCGTGATATCCGGCCATCCGGGCTCGAGTACCGGGGCGTCGGGAGCGGTGGCGCGGAGCTGCAGCTCAAGCCGGAGGCGCTGTGCTCGATGAACCTGTGGGCGTTCCAGCCGTCCATCTTCGACCTGCTCGACGCGTCGTTTCGCCGATTTCACGCCCGGCTCGCCGATCCTCTCGAGAGCGAGTTCCTCCTCAGCACGGCGGTAGGGGAGCTGGTGGGGACGGGGCGCGCGCGGGTCCGCGTGGTCCCGGCCGAGGAGCGGGCATACGGGATGACCTTCCCCGGCGACGTCGCGGCCGTCGCCTCGGGCGTCGCTACCGCGGTCGCGACCGGGGCCTACCCGACGGATCTCGGCGAGTGGTTCGAGCGCCGACAGAGCCACCTGCCGGGGTGATCGCGTGCAGCTGAACGGGGCCGACTGGGCGGTACTCGCCCTGTACGGGGTCGTCGCCGTCGGCGTGGGGCTGCTGTTCGCGCGCCGTGCGGGGTCGGGCACGCAGGAGTTCTTTCTCGGGGGCCGGAAGCTCCCCTGGTGGCTGCTCGGGACCTCGATGGTGGCGACGACGTTCTCGACCGACACGCCGAACCTCGTCACCGATTTCGTGCGCAACGGAGGCGTGAGCCAGAACTGGCTCTGGTGGGCGCAGCTGATCACGGGGATGTGCACCACGTTCTTCTACGCCAAGCTGTGGCGCCGTTCGGGGGTGTTCACGGACATCGGCTTCTACGAGCTGCGGTACAGCGGGAAGCCCGCCGCCTTCCTGCGCGGCTTCCGGGCGGTGTACCTCGGCGTGTTCTTCAACGTCATGATCATGGCCACCGTCACGCTCGCGGCGATCAAGATCGCCGGCGTGCTTCTCGGGGCCGACCGCTACACGACCGTGCTCGTGGCGGGCGCCGTCACCGCCCTGTACGCGGCGACGTCGGGTCTGTGGGGCGTCGTCGTGACGGACCTCCTCCTGTTCGCGGTCGCGATGATCGGGTCGCTCGCCGCCGCCTGGTACGCGGTGACGCACCCGGACGTCGGAGGGCTGTCGGGTCTGATCACCCACCCGGAGGTCTCGGGCAAGCTCGCGATGCTCCCGGACTTCGGAGACTGGCGGACCGCCGCGACCGTCTTCCTCATCCCTGTCGCGGTACAGTGGTGGGCCACGTGGTACCCGGGTTCGGAGCCGGGCGGGGGCGGATACGCCGCTCAGCGGATGCTCGCCGCGCGAGACGAGAAGGAGTCGATGCGCGCGACCCTGTGGTTCAACATCGCCCACTACGCGCTGCGCCCGTGGCCGTGGATCCTCGTCGCCCTCGCATCGCTCGTCGTTTACCCGACGCTCGATTCGATCGCCGCGGCGTTCCCGAACCTCGATCCGGCGATCATCCGACACGACCTCGCGTACCCGGCCATGCTCGTCTTCCTGCCGCACGGGCTGCTCGGTCTCGTGGTGGCGTCGCTCGCCGCCGCGTTCATGTCCACGATCTCGACGCACCTCAACTGGGGCTCATCCTACATCGTCGACGACGTGTACCGGCGATTCCTCGCGCCGGATCGCTCCGAGACGCACTACGTCCGCGTCGGTCGGCTCTCGACGGTCATCCTGATCGTCCTCTCGTCGGTCGTCGCGTTGTGGCTCGAGAACGCCATGCAGGCGTTCCAGATCCTGCTCCAGATCGGCGCGGGGACTGGCCTCATCTTCCTGATGCGGTGGTTCTGGTGGCGGATCAACGCATGGAGCGAGATCTCGGCGATGGTCGTGTCGTTCGGGATCGCCTGCTGGTTCCAGTTCGGCCACGCCCGGGCGGGTCTGCCGGCACTCGACCCCGCCGTGCAGCTCGTGATCGGCGTCGCGATCACGACCGCCGTGTGGCTGGCCGTCACCTTCGTCACCCCGGCGGACGATGACGCCACCCTGCAGGCGTTCTACGACCGCATCCGACCGTTCGCACGCGGGTGGCGGGCGGCTGTCGACACGTCGTCGAGGGCGTCGGGCAGCGCGACCGCCGCGTTCGCCGCGTGGGGGCTCGGGCTCGCGACCGTCTACTCCGCGCTGTTCGGGACCGGGATGGCCCTCTACGGGCAGTCGGGACTCGCCGTCGCGTGGTTCGCAGGCTCGGCGGTCGCCGCCTACGGTCTGTTCCGCACCCTGCCGAAGGTCGGGTTCGAGTGACCCGGCGGTGCCGGCTCGTCCGGGCGGCGCTCGCCGCGTCCGTCGTGGCGACCGGGGCGGCTCCCGTGGCGTGGGCTCAGGAGCCCTCAGCCGGCGATCGTCGGACCGAGACCATCCCGGGGACGGGTGTCTCCTTCGAGGTGGCGTACCTCCCCGGCGGAGAGCTCGTGCTCGGCAGCCCGGACGACGAGGCGGGTCGCGACCGCGACGAGGGACCGCGCCGATCGGTCGATGTCTCCCCCTTCTGGATCGGGGTGTACGAGGTGCGGCACGTCGAGTACGCCGTTTTCCGCGACCCCGCCCTCGACAGCGATTCGACCGCGATCGCCGATCATACGCTCGATGTGGACGCGGTGTCGCGACCGAGCCCCCCGTACGAGGACCCCGCGCACGGGCTCGGGCAGGGCGACCACCCGGCCGTCGGGATGACGCAGTGGGCCGCCCTCGCGTACGCGCGCTGGCTCTCCGAGAAGACCGGACGTCTCTACCGGTTGCCGACGGAGGCCGAGTGGGAGCTCGCGTGCCGCGCCGGCCAGCCCGGCCCGTGGGGGTCCGCGAACGCCGGGGATCTCGCGGACCACGCCTGGTACGCGGCCAACTCGAGTGAGCGACACCACCCCGTCGGCGAGAAGACGCCGAACGCCTGGGGTCTGCACGACATGCTGGGGAACGTCGCCGAGTGGACCCTCGACGAGTACCGCGCGGACTTCTACGCGTCGCTGGAGGACGGGGCCGAGGATCCGTGGGCGCGCCCTTCGGCGACCCACCCCCGCACCGTCCGTGGGGGCGCGTTCGACGACGAGCCGGCCGGGCTGCGGTGCGCCGACCGGTTCGAGAGCACGCTGCGCTGGAAGCGTCGCGATCCGCAGATTCCCCGCAGCCGCTGGTGGAACACGGATTCGCCGCACGTCGGGTTCCGGCTCGTATCGCCGGCGGGCGACTGGACGCTCGAGTCGATCCGCGCCTGGTGGGCGGACTTGCTGCCGGACGGGTGATCCGACGGGGTCGCTTGCGCAGATCCGACCCCCGGGGGACGTTCGAAGCGTGCCCGCGCCGGATCGCCGGTGAATCCCGTCGCCCAGGAGCTCGAGTCGAGGATGAACATGCGCACTCCCTCCGATTCTTCCGCCCGCCCGTTCGACCGCCGCGACTTCGTGAGGACCTCGGCCGCGGCGCTCGGATCGCTCGCCGTCGCCCCGCTCGCCACGACCCCGTCGGCCGGGGCGCTCTCCCCCCTTCCCCGCGGCCGCGCCGTACCGCGCTCGCCGGGGGCGAACCCCATCCGGATCGGTCTCATCGGGTGCGGCGGCCGGGGCACCGGCGCGGCCGTGCAGGCGCTCTCGTCGGGCCAGGACGTGCAGCTCGTCGCGATGGCGGATGCGTTCGCCGATCGGGTCGACGCGTGCTACGGGCACATCACGGGCGACGACCTGGCGTCCGAGCTCGGGCCCGACGCGGACATCCGCGGTCTCGTCGATGTACCCGAATCGCGCCGCTACGCGGGCTTCGACGCCTACGAGAAGGTGCTGCCGCACGCGGACGTCGTGATCCTCGCGACCCCGCCGGGCTTCCGGCCCATGCACTTCGAGGCGGCGATCGGGGCGGGGCTCGACGTCTTCATGGAGAAGCCCGTCGCGACCGATGCGCCAGGGGTTCGAAAGGTGCTCGCGGTTCACGAACGCGCCGTCGCGGACGGTCGCAACGTCGTCGTCGGTCTCCAGCGGCACTATCAGACGGTCTACCGCGAGTGGGTCGACCGGATCCACGGCGGGATGATCGGCGACCTCGTCCTCGGCCGGGTCTACTGGAACTCGGGCGGCGTGTGGGTGCGGCCACGCGAGGAAGGACAGACCGAGATGGAGTACCAGATGCGGAACTGGTACTACTTCAACTGGCTGTGCGGGGACCACATCGTCGAGCAGCACATCCACAACCTCGACGTCGGGAACTGGGTGCTCGACGGACACCCCATCAGGGCGCAGGGACAGGGCGGGCGGCAGGTGCGCGACGATGTCGACCACGGAGAGATATACGACCACCACTTCGTCGAGCTCGAGTACGAGGGAGGGGCGCGCGTGCTCAGCCAGTGCCGACACATCCCGGGGTGCATGAACCGCGTCTCGGAGGGGTTCCACGGGACCGGGGGCGCCGCGCCTCGTCCCGGTCTGATCGTCTCGGCATCCGGCGATACGCTGTGGGAGCACGACGACGCCGACGACCCGAACCCCTACCAGGTCGAGCACGACGAGCTGTTCGCGGCGATCGCCGGCGGAGAGCACCGCTACTCCGATGCGGAGCGCGGCGCGGTCGCCACGATGACGGCGATCCTCGGCCGGATGGCGACCTACTCGGGTCAGGTCGTCGAGTGGGACGAGGCCCTGGCGTCGGATCTGAGCCTGATGCCCGCGAGGTACGCCTGGGACGCCCCACCACCCGTGCTGCCCGACGAGAAGGGGCGGTACCCGATCCCGACGCCCGGCGTGACGCGCGCGCTCTGACCGACGCACCGCGGGGGCCGGCCGTGAGCGTTCTCATCCTCGTCGTGGCTTCGGCGCTCTCGAGTGCCGCCCCCGGGGCGGCGCGGTACGAGTTCGACCATGCGGCGATGGGAACCCGGTTCCGCATCGTGCTGCATGCACCTCGTGACGTCGCGGCGGACGCCGCCGCCGACGCCTTCGCACGCGTGGATGAGATCGACCACCGGCTGAGCGACTATCGGGTCGACAGCGATTTGCGGCGGCTCGAGCTCGAGGCCGTCGGCCGCCCCGTCCCGGTCCACCCCGACGTGTGGGAGGTGCTCGATGCGTCGCAGCGCCTCGCCGCGGCGACCGGCGGCGCCTTCGACGTGACCGTCGGGTCGCTGACGCGTCTGTGGCGCTGGGCGGCGCGCCGCGGAATCGACCCGGACCCGGAACGGGTCGCCGCGGCCCGGGCGAGGACCGGTTACCGGCAGCTGGTTCTCGATCCCGAAACGCGGTCGGTCACGCTCGCGAACCCCGGGGTGCAGCTCGATGCCGGCGGGATCGCGAAGGGCTACGCAGTCGACGCGGCGTTCGAGCTTCTGGCCGATCGCGGGCTCGCGATCGCGCTCGTCGACGGCGGCGGCGACATCCGCGTCGGCGCCCCGCCCCCCGCTTCGGCCGGGTGGAGCATCGCGGTGCCCGACGGACCGGACGGGGCGGTACGGAGCGTCGACGTGGCGAACATGGCGATCGCCACCTCGGGTTCGTCCTACCGCCAGCGGCGCGTGGGCGAGGAGACGTTCTCGCACCTCGTCGACCCCCGCTCCGGTCTCGGGGTGACGGCCGGTCGCGTCGTCACGGTATTCGCCGCAACCACCACGCTCGCGGATGCGCTCGCCTCGGCACTCGGCGTGCTCGGGTCGCCGGGGTGCGAGACCGCGCGAGCGCTGGGCGCGACCGACGCGTGGGTATTCGAGACCGGGATCGAGGACACGGGAGGGGATCATGGATCGTAGAACCTTCATGGCCGGTGCCGGAGTGGCGGGGGCCTTCGCCGCGACGCGGCGTGCGTTGGGCGCGTCCGGACCGGGCGGCTCGCCCGAGCCGCCGCAGCCGTTCGCGCTCGACTTCGCGCCGCACTTCGGGATGTTCCGGCACTCCGCCGGCGAGGACCCGATCGATCAGCTCGGGTTCATGGCCGACCGCGGGTTCCGCTCTCTCGAGGACAACGGGATGCGCGACCGGCCGATCGAGACCCAGGAGAGGATCGCGCGGGAGATGGCGCGCCTGGACATGCGGATGGGTGTCTTCGTAGCGCACACCATCCACTGGACCGAGCCCAACCTCGCGAGCGGCCGCCCGGAGTGGCGCGAGGAGTTCCTGACCGAGATCCGGGGCTCCGTCGACGTCGCGCGCCGGGTGAACGCGCGCTGGATGACGGTCGTCCCCGGACACCTCGACCTGCGACTCGACATGGGCTACCAGACCGCGAACGTGGTCGAGTCGCTGCGGCGCGCCGCCGAGATCCTCGAGCCACACGGTCTCGTCATGGTCCTCGAGCCCCTGAACCCGCGCGACCACCCGGGGCTCTTCCTCACGAAGATCGCGCAGGCGTACGAGGTCTGTCGGGCCGTCGACAGCCCCGCGTGCAAGATCCTCAACGACCTCTACCACCAGCAGGTGACGGAGGGGAACCTGATCCCCAACATCGACGCGGCGTGGGACGAGACCGCGTACTTCCAGATCGGCGACAACCCGGGGCGGCGCGAGCCGACGACCGGCGAGATCAACTACGCGAACGTGTTCAGACACATCCACGAGAAGGGGTTCGATGGGATTCTCGGGATGGAGCACGGGAACTCGCGTCCCGACATCGGGGGCGAGGAGGCGGTGATCGCCGCCTACCGCGCGGTGGACCCATCGTGAGATCCCGCGCGGGCCGAGACGGACGCCGGGACCACCGTCCGCCGCGCGTCGGGCCGATGACGACCGCGGCGTGCGCTGTCGCGGCGGTGTGCCTCGGCGCCGTCGCATCGTGCGCCCCGCCGGACCCGGACGAGCCGGACGCGGGCGGGGGAGAGACACCCGTCACCCCGGCGCCCGCCGGAGCGGCTCGCGACTGGAACGCCGTCATCGAGGTGGTGGTGCGCAGACTGGCGCTCGCCCCCGGCGAGAGCGTGTTCGCGGCCGGCCGGCCCGACCTCTTCGCGGAGCTCCCCGGGACGCTGGCACGCGCGGTCGAGGCGGCCGGCGGCGTGTACGTCGGGACGCTCGGTGTGGACGGTCCGTACGGGCCGGATGGCACCGAGGCCTTCGCGACCGCCGCGACGGGTCTGGACCGCGAGGGGCTTCGCGAGCTCCTGCGCGACGTGCCGGTCGGGGTCATGCTCCCCGGGGCCTCCGGGTCCGACCCGGCGTACGCGGCCATGGTCGATCTGCTGCGCGAGGGTCTCGGGGTGCACCGCGCCGTGCACTTCCACTGGGGCGGCGCGTACCCGATCGAGGATCTCTCCGTCCCGGTGCCGGCGGAGGCGCTGGCGTACCCGACGGTCGACTCCGCGGCGGACGCGATGTACCGTCGCGCGATCACCGCGGTCGACTACGAGGCGCTCGAAGCCGCCCAGACGGCGTTCGAGCGCGCGGCGCGCGCCGGCGAGGTTCACGTCACGACACCGGCGGGGACGGATCTGCGGTTCCGCATCGGGGATCGTCCGGTCAACCGCCAGGACGGCGACGCCTCGGCCGCGCGAACCGAGCGAAGCCGCATCCTGATCGACCGCGAGATCGAGTTTCCGGCGGGTGTGCTGCGGGTCGCCCCGCTCGAGACGACCGTCGAGGGCGTCATCGCGTTCCCGCGCTCGGAGTGGAACGGCGGAGGGGTCGTCGAGGATCTTCTCCTGACGATCGAGGCCGGCCGGATCACCGGTGTCCGGGCCGGCTCGGGGGTCGAGCACGCCCGTACGGAGCTCGAGGGGGCCGGAGAGGCCGCGGCGTTCCGCGAGCTGGGTGTCGGGTTCAACCCGCTACTCGCGGTCCCGCGCGACGATCCCTGGCTCCCTTACTTCGGATACGGGTCGGGCGTGGTCCGGCTCTCGCTCGGCGACAACTCCGAGCTCGGTGGAAACGTGGGAGGTGGGTGGATCAAGTGGGTGTTCGTGCTCGACGCCACGGTCGAAGTCGATGGCGTCCGCTGGGTGGAGGACGGCCGGGCCGTTCGCTGAGACGCCGGGCGCCGATCACGGGCGGATCACTTCTGCCCCATCGCCCGGCACGGCCACGAACGCCGCGGGGGCGGCCGGCCGCGTCGTCTGGAACGCGCGGGCGGCCTCCAGCACTTCCCCCAGCGCGCCCTCACGACAGAGGGCGAGCGCGCACCCACCGAGCCCGGCGCCGGTGAGCCGGGCGCCCGCCGCGCCGGCCTCGCGCATGCAACGCACGAGCTCATCGAGGGCCGGCGTGCTGACCTCGTAGTCGTCGCGAAGACTGCGGTGCGATGCGTCGAGGGCGGCCCCGACGGCCGACAGGTCTTTCCGCTCGAGGTCGCCGATCGCGTCGTCGACGCGATCCGCCTCTTCGCAGACATGACGGAACCGCTCGAGGTGCGGAGAGTCGAGAACGTCCGATGCGGCGGTCAGCAGCTCTTCGGTGGAATATCGCGTCCTCAACCAGCGATACGGACTCACCCTGTCGGGCAGGGCGTCTGGCGACACCGCGGCCGCCACGCGGACGGCCGCTTCGGCCGTCTCCACCGTCCGTCGATTGTAGACCTCCTGCGCCGCGCCGGATTTCTCGGCCCGCTCGCCGCTGTGGGCGACGACGACGCGCCATTCGGCCGGAAAGGCGATCGGCCGGACGCGCAGGGGGTCGAAGTCGATCGCGACCGCGTGGCCGGCCCGACCCAGCAGCGACGCGGCCTGATCCATCCCGCCTCCCGCCGTCCCGACGTAGCGCTCCGCCTCGGCGAGTCGCGTCGCGAGGGCCGTCCGGTCGGGGAGGGCCCGGGCGTCGACGGTGAGCGAAGCGAGGGCGACCGCCACCACCAGAGCCGATGAGGAGCTGAGCCCGGCGGCGACCGGCAGATCGGTCGCGACACACAGGTCCAGACCCGACACGCCCCCGACCCCCTGCACGGCGGCCCGCACGTAGTTGCCCCAGTCGCCGGTCGGGCCCGGCCCGATATGCGGCCCGGTGGCGAACTCGACCGGGGCGAACGCTTCGTCGGCAGCGTGCGCGCGCACCCGCCCACGCATGGCGGGTGCGAACGCGACCCAGACACTGCGCGTAAGCGCCATGGGCAGGACGGTCAGCCCGCAGTAGTCGATATGCTCGCCGATCAGGTTCACGCGCCCGGGCGCCCGGACGAGTCCGACAGGTGGCGAGCCGAAAGAGCGTGCGAAGGCTTCGACCGCCTCCTCGCGCGCGGCGCTCCCGGCGTTCACGGCGTGATCACCAGGTCGTCGACGAGCAGCATGTGTCCCGGCGGCCCCCACCCGTCGAGCGACACCCGATCGATCCCCGCGTCGGCGCGCACGGTCACGCGCTCTTCGCGGAAGAGCCCGCGACCCTGAATGTCGTAGGTCCGCACCCGCTCCCGCGTCACCGCGTCGATCAGGATGCGGTCGCCGCTCCAGGCCGTGACTTCGAAACGCGGGACGATGTCGGGACCGTAGAGCGAGAACGCGACGCTCCGCGGACGCTCGGTGAAGTCCAGTCGCACCACGCCGACCTCGAGGCCGCGATCCGAGCGGAATGCCGGCCCGATCGCGTACCGCGACGCATCGGGCGGGAGGTAGTCCCGGCCATCGAGCAGATACGGCGCGTCGGAAGAGGCCGTCCACGACCGGAAGCCGAGGATCAGCCCGTCGGCGGCCCACTCGCGCGACACAGCGCACGGGGCGCACAGGGCGCTCCCGTCGCCGAACGACTCGAAGTCGATCTCGACGCGGCGACCGGTGCCGGGAGGCGGCAGATCATCCTCGCCGAGCCCCGGCGGCTCGAGGGAGGTGACCCGCGTGGCGGCTTCGGCGCTCTCAGCGGTGGGAGTCGTGGCCGGGCTGGTCGCGACTCGGCGGGCGGCCCGCCCGGCCACCCCGGGGGCGGTCGCGGCCGACCGTTCGGTCTCCCAGCGGAACCGGAGCCCCATCAGCCGGAGGTCCCGGTATCCGAGCGCCACGAGCGTGACCAGGGCGGCGACCGCACCCGCCCTCGCGATCCGGATGCCCGCGCGCGGCGGGATCCCGTGCGTCAGGCGCGCACGATGTCGAGCTTCGGCCACGTCTCCCAGCGTCCACGGGTGAAGTCGGGAAACTCGACAGGGCGGCTGCCCTCCGCCACGGACGTCTCCGACAGCGCGCATACGGCCGATAGCGCGGCCGCGTCGTACACGTTCATGTCGGTGGGGAGCCCCTCACGCAGGCACTTGATCAGGCGGTAATCCTCCAGGTAGTCCATGCTCCCGTGCCCCCTCCCTTCCCCGGCGCCCGCCATCTCGCGCCACAGCGGATGCTCGTACTCATCGAGGTAGGCGGCCATCTCCTCCCACCGGTGCTCGGGGCTCCGGCCCTCCACGTAGACCCGGTCGGGGTATCCCTGGAAGAGACCCTTCGTCCCCTGCACGAGGTGGATCCGTGAATAGGGACGGGGCAGGTTCGTGTCGTGCGAGATGTAGAGGGTTCGGCCATTCGCCGTCTTGATGAGGGACACGTTGACGTCGCCCAGCGCGAACTCCTCGCTACGCTGGGTCGACCCCTCGGGGAAGTGTTCGCGCGCGTAGGCCTGGAGACCGCGGGAAGGCCCGCTCATCGAGACCAGCGTGTCGAACCGGTCGCCGCGGTTGATGTCCATGCAGTTGGCGATCGGCCCCAGGCCGTGGGTCGGGTAGAGGTTCCCGTTTCTCGCCATCGAATGCGCGCGTCTCCACAGACCCTCGCCGTCCGGTGCGAACTTGATCGCCCGGAGGTCGTGGAGGTAGCCGCCCTCGCCGTGCAGGATTTCTCCGAACAGACCGAGCCGCGCCATGTTGAACACGAGCATCTCGGCGCGTCCGTAGTTCACGTTCTCCATCATGACGCAGTGCTTCTCGTGCGTCTCGGCCGCCTCGACGAGCCGCCAGCAGTCCTCGAGCGTGTACGCCGCGGGCACCTCGGTCGCCGCATGCTTCCCGTTCTCCATCGCCGCGAGACAGATCGGGACGTGCCACCGCCAGGGCGTTGCGTTATACACCAGGTCGAGATCTTCCTCGCCGCACATCCTCACGAAGTCGGTCTCGCCGCGCGTATACAGGGTCGGCGCGTACCGTCCCGCCTCGACGGCCCAGTCGCGCGCCCTCTCGGCGTGCGCCTCGCGGATATCGCACACCGCGGTCAGCTCGACACCCTCCATGTCGAGGAGATTCCGGACGTGCACCGACCCCATCCCGCCGACACCGACGAACCCGACCCTCACGCTCTCCATTGGCGGTGCCGCCGGCAGTGCCGCCGGAGCGCTCCCCCGCTCGACCCCCGTGTCGGCCGCGCCGCCTTCACCGCGCGCGACCTCGCCGGACCCGTCCGGCTCGCCGGATCGGCACCCCGCCAGGAACGCGCCGCCCGCCCCCGCGGCGCCGAGCTTGAGGAGCGTCCGTCGATCGATCGTCTGTAGCGGCCTCCCGGCCGGCGTATCTCTCATCTCACACCCCACGTTACGTTTCAGGTATTCTCGGGGGCGTCCCCCGGGTCGGGCAAACGGATTCGGCGAGAATCGCGAGCCAGGTGGAGGAGACAGACGTGAGGAGGATCGCAGCCGCAATCCTGGGGATGACGCTCGCCGGCACGGCGTGTCGATCGGTCGACCCGGCCCGCGTGGCGCTCGAGACGTCGGCGGCCGCGGTAGCGACGGTCCGAAACGGGACGTACGCGTACACCTACGAGGGCTCGGGAAGCCTCGCCGGGTCGTACAGGGGGGAGGTCGCGTTCGCCCGGGGTCCCGAAGGCGCGTTCTTCTTCAAGGCATCCCTCACCCCCTCCCCCACCCCCGTCGACACGTCGCGACGATCGCCGGACGGCGAACCCCCGTCGCTCGTCATCGCCTCGAACGGCCGCGAGCTCACTGCCCGCGACGAGGCGATCGGGCGCTTCTCGTACGGCACCTACACCGGCGGCTCCGCGCACCTGGCGAACGGATCCGGCTACGCGGTGCTGTTCGAGTTCGCCGAGCACGACCCGTTTCGCTCGGAGCTCGCCGGCGACCCCGTCGAGGTGGGGGTCGAGACGATCGGCGGCGTGGAGTGCCGGGCGATCCGGACGACGATACCGGACTTCGGCGGCACCGAGATCACCTGGTATATCGGCGTCGAGGACGCGCTGCCACGGGGCCGCGACTGGGTGTCCGGCCGCCCGGGCGCGGAGGGCCGGTTCTCGTTCCGCATCGAGGGACTCACCGTGAACGCGCCGCTCGGCGACGATGCGCTCGCCGCCGCGTCGATGCCGGGTGACGAGATCGTCGCGGAGGACGAGCGCGACGTCGGACCGGGGGCCCCCGCGCCCGGCTGGGTGCTGGACTCGTCCGACGGCGCTTCGCTCGACTCGGAGGACCTGCGCGGAAGCGTCGCGGTGCTCGCCATCACGTCGAGCTGGTGTCGCGACTGCGGACTCGTGACCGCCGCGCTCGCGGAGGTCGCGGGACGGTTCGCCGACGCGCCCGTCCGGCTCGTCGCCGTCACCGCGTGGGAGGAGACCGGCGCGACTCCCGAGGTGCCGGGTCAGGGGATCGAGGTCCTGCTCCGGGGCGAGCGGGTCGCGGCCGAGCACAAGGTCTCGTCCCCGCCGGCCGTCTTCGTCATCGACCCCGACGGCCTGATCGTCCTGTCGCGGCCGACGATCGACGGATCGATCGAGGATCTGTCACGCGCCGTCGAGTCGGCGATACGGGACGCGTTGCCGTGACGGATCCCCCGGGGCGGGACACGGGCGAGCCGGCGGCCCTCTTCCTCGTCCCGGATCTCGAGGCGGGCGGCGCGGAGCGCTTCTTCGTGACCCTCGTCAACGGGATCGAGACACCCAGACCCATCCCGGTCGCCCTCCGACGCGGCCCGGTCCAGGCCGGAGTGCTGCGGGATGACCGGCCGCTCCAGGTGGTCTCCGGCCCGGCCCGGACCGCGTCTCCGTGGTTCAAATGGTTCAGCGGCCCGGTCGGGCTCTGGAGACGCACCCGTGCCGTCCTCGATCTGCTGACCGACACCGGGGCGTCGGCGATCGTCTCGATCCGGCACCGCGCGCACGTGGTCGCACTGTGCGCGCGTGTCGCGACGCGGGGCCGCGTGCCGGTCGTCCTCGGGGCGCACGAGACTCTCTCGCAGGAGTTGCTGTTCGAGCACGGCTTCGTCGGGAGGGCCTGGTACGAGTGGTTCGCGTACCGCTTCTTCCGACAGGCGGACCTCATCGTCGCGGCCTCGGAGGGGATCGCGGAAGACCTGGTCGAGAAATGGGGAGTCCGGCGTGACCGGATCGCCGTCCTTCCGCGCCCTGTGGACGCCGATTCGCTGCGCGCGTTGTCGCGACAACCTCCGCGGCCTGCCGCGGTCGCGCCGCCCGGCGCATCGGTGATCCTCGGTGTCGGGCGCCTCACGAAGTCGAAGGGCTTCGACGTTCTCGTGCGCGCCCTGTCACGGGTGGCTGCGCACGCCAACGCGCATCTCGTGCTGCTCGGAGACGGCCCCGAGGGCGCCCGACTGGATGCGCTCGCCGAGGGGCTCGGCGTGGCCGACCGGCTCCATCGGCCCGGGTTCGTGGAGAACCCGTGGGCGCACATGCGGAGGGCCGACGTGCTTGCCGTTCCGTTCCGCGCGGCCGGTCTCCCCGAGGTGATCAACGAAGCGCATGCCGTCGGGATCCCGGTCGTCGCGGCGCACTGCTCGAGCAGCGTCGGCGAGGCGCTCGGCGAGGGGGACGCGGGCGTCCTCGTGCACCCCGAGGACCCCGCGGCACTCGCGAACGCGCTCATCCGCATACTCGAGGACGGGGCGCTGGCCGCGCGGCTCATCAGGAGCGGACGGAGCCGGATCGCTTCGCTCGATCCGGCTGCCGCTGTCGACCGCTTCGCGGATCTGCTCGAGGGAGTGATCGCCCGGAGCGCGCGAGCCGCCGGCTCGCGGCTCGACCGCACGGCGGGTGACGGCTGGGGCTAACCGTCTACTTCGAGCCCGCTCGGCACCGTGGCCGGGATGATCGCGGTGAGGTCGCGTGCAGCGGCGTCCGTCATCGAGCGCAGGAACTCCGTGAGCTTCTCGGCCTCGCCGTCATCGAGCTCGATCGGGATCAGGATCGTGTCCCGGTTCGCGAGGATGTCGTCGAAGTTGTCGAGCACCGTCGCCTGGAGCGGGGCTTCGACCTGTGTCGGATCGTATTCGTGGAGACGGTCGTCGATCCCGTCGTAGTGCTCGACGATCGTCAGGAGCTCGGCGAACTGGCCGGCGTGGCCGTATGGTGCGGTCAGCTCCACGTTCCGCAGCTGCGGCGTCTTGAACGTCCGGCGGTCGGCGGGGTCGGCGGTCACGCCCTCGCGCCCGAAGTCGTCGTTCCCGGCCGGACCGTCCCCCGAACCGGGTCCGAGCTGGGGCGTCGCGACGTTGTGGAACAGATCGTCGACGAAGGCGTCGGGCAGGTGACAGCGCATGCAGCGGCGGTTCATGAAGCTCAGGGCACCCTCGAGCTGGTCGTTCGAGAGCTGGTCATCGTCGCCACGCAGAAAGAGGTCCCACCCGGTGTCGGCGAACGAGAGCTCTGACACGAAGAAACCCGCGATCGCGTTCCCCGCATGCGCGAAGGTCATCTGCGAGAAAGAGGTGCCGGGGTAGGCGTCCTCGAACATCGTACGGTACTCGCCGATCGCCCCGATCCTCGCCATGAGATCGGACCACATGCCCGTGTAGTCTCCGTCGCCGCGCTGCGCGAGCTCGTTGCCATCATCTCCACGCATCTCGGGCCGCGATGCGATCGGGAACATCGGGACGGCCGACAGCGCACCGAACTCGAACACCGCCTGCATCTGTGGCGTGAGCTGTGCCCCCGCGGGCGACGCGATCGAGCCATCCTCCAGCTCCTCGACCCGGCCGTCCCAGAAGAACGATTTCTGGAGGTGGAGGTTGAACAGCGGCGGGGCATGCCGCCGGATGAAGATGCCGTCCGGGTGGACGCGCCCCGGACCGACGCCGGTCGCGCCCTGGCCGATCGAGAGGGTCCGGCCGTCCGTCGTCGCGAACGCGGGCGGGTGGCAGGTCATGCACGAGATGTCGCGGTTGCCGCTCAGGATCTTGTCGAACGCGAGCGCGCGCCCGAGCTCGACCAGCTCGGGACGTACGGGGGCGGGCGCCGAGATCGGATCGAGGTTCCGCTGCCCCGCCAGCGTCCGGACCTGCTGGATCAGCACCTCCCGATTTACGGGCGGCGGGGGCGGGGGTGGCGGCGGGGGCCCGGGCGGCGGGCCCGTCGTCGTCTCGTCCCCGCCACACGCGGCCACGAGCGCCGCGGTCAGCAGCGCGATGGTCCGGCGCGGGGAGCGACGCCCGGGAGGACGCCCGTGCTTCACGAGCGGCTCAACCCTCGGAGTCTTCGACGACGTTGATGACGACATCCATCATGTACTCGTGGTACCGGCAGAAGAAGACGTACTGGCCCGGGACCTTGGGTCGGAATTCCCACGTTGCCCGCGGACGCAGGTCCCGGCTGTCTTCCGACACGGCACCCGGCGGGACCTCGTTGAACTCGACGCGGTGGATGTTCCTGCCGTTCTGCGTCCAGGTCACGACCTGGTCGACCTCGACGGTGACCTCGGCCTCCTGATCGTGGCGCCCCTCCTCATCGACGAACGAGTCGTCGACGATGTCGAAGTTGGCGAACGATCCGAGCGGAGGCTCGACCCGACCCTCGGCGGGCGGGAGCGGCGGCGGCTCGGGCGCGCCCGGCGGCACGACGATCTGGATGCGCGAGGACCCGTCGCCCCCTCCGCACGCGGTGACGACCGCGACGAAGACCAAGGCGGCGCCGAAAACGAGTTCCGACACGCGAGCTCTCATGAATCCTCCTGCGCAAAACTCCGCCGCGACGGCGGCACCACGTTACACGATAGTCGAAATTCGGAGGAAGCGCGGAGCGGGGCAAGTTCGCCGTCACACCGGGACAACGCCTCGACCGGCCCGATCCTGACGGGCCGAGCCGTCAGTGGGTCATCGCGTAGATGATATAGTTGATCGCCAGCTCGTAGGCGTAGGAGGATTCGCGGAACGGGTACATCGGGTTCTCGGACCACTCCCAGGCATCGCCGAGATCGGTGTTGAAGTTGATCACCACCATGATCCGGTCGGACTCGTCCACCACACCGTCCTCGTCGTCGAGGATCGCGAGGATGCGGGGCGGGCACCCGTAACACTCCTCGTAGGGGCCCCCGCGGGCCCCGTTCCCGATGTTGGGAACGGTCAGGATCTCGTCGATGTCGTAGAACTGGTGGAAGATCTGGTGGTCGAGCGGGAGCTCGACGATCCGTCTCCCGGGGAGCACGCGAGACATCTGATACTCGAAGTTGGCCCACTGGCGGGCGCCCCAGAAGTCGTCGATGACGAGAAAGCCGCCCGCCTCCAGATACCCCCGGAGTCCCTCGACCTCCGGCTCGGTGAGCGCCATCCCTCCCACCTCGAGCGCGTAGAGGAAGGGGAACCGTCTGAGCTCCGGGTCGTCGAGCCGCACGGGGTTCTCCCACTCGTAGGCGTCGAGCAGGGTGAGGAGACGACGGATGATGAAGAGGAACTGGCGGTCGGCCTTCGGATAGTCGGTCGCCCACGAGCCGCGGCCGCCACGAAAGCGGCCACGCCCCGAATACACGGCGCGCGTGAAGTAGAAGTTGTGGCCCCACTCTACGCTCGACTGGAGCCGCTCCTTCACGGTCGCGATGTCCCCCATCCGCTCCTCCAGCGCCTCGTCGATCGCGCGCGCGACGGAGGGCTCAATGGGGAACGACGCGACGGCCTCCGAAGCCCGAGCCGCGTCGTCCCGAGCGTCCCCCTCGCCGAGGAGGACATGGGCCGCCGAGCCCGCGGTCGCGAGCGCCAGCACGGCGATGGCGGGGGCTCCAGTGGCGATCCTCAAGGGCGTTCGGCTCCTTCCGCTCGATGGCCGTGGGCGGCGACGTCTGATGCTCGTCTCCCGACCCGTTCACTGCAAGCGCACGCTTGCTGCGCCCGACGGCCCCGGGTAGCGTCTCTCTCGCGCGCGACCGCGCGCCCGAACCGACCGCCACGGAGATTCCATCTCATGCGCATGGTTCCTCATACCGAAGCCACCCCGCGCGAGATCCGGGCCGTGAAAGTCGGCTCGGGCTTCACGCTCGAGTCGCCCTGAGCCGGCACGTGGGTGCGGCCGCGCACGAGCCGGCGGCCCGACTCACGCTCGAGAGCCTCACCCTCCGCTTCGGAGGGGTGGCGGCCCTCGCCGGCGTCTCGCTCACGGTCAGGGACCGCGAGCTCCTCGCGCTCATCGGACCGAACGGGGCCGGCAAGACCAGCATCCTCAACTGCATCTCGGGTCTGTACCGCCCCCAGCAGGGGACGATCCGCTTCGTCGACCGCGACGGACGCGCCCACACGTTGAACCGACTCGCTCCGCATCGCATCGCGCGGCTCGGCGTCGCCCGCACGTTCCAGAACATCGAGCTCTTCAGGCACATGTCGGTGCTCGACAACCTCATGCTCGGTCGTCACGTGCACATGAAGGGCGGCGTGCTGGCCGGAGGCCTCTACATGGGGGCGCAGCGAGACCGTGAGATCGAACACCGGCGCGTCGTCGAGGACGTGATCGATTTCCTCCGGCTCGAGCCGTACAGACGCTCATCGGTGGGCAACCTCGCCTACGGGATCCAGAAGCTGGTCGAGCTCGGCCGCGCGCTGGCTCTCGAGCCCGACATCCTCCTGCTCGACGAGCCCCTCGCGGGGATGAACGCGGAAGAGAAGGAATCGATGGCGCGGTTCATCCTCGACGTACACGAGGAACGGGGGGTGACGCCGGTCGTGATCGACCACGACATGGACGTGATCATGGACATCTCCGATCGCGTCGCCGTCCTCGACTTCGGCCGGGTCATCGCGACGGGAACGCCGGACGAGATCCGTTCGGACGCGTCGGTTATCGAGGCGTACCTCGGCGAAGATCACCCGGCGGGGCACGTCTGATGTCGACGCTGCCGGGACTGCTCCTGCGACACGCGTCCGCCCGGGGCGGCGAGACCGCGCTGCGCGAGAAGGAGCACGGGATCTGGCAGTCGATCACCTGGGCGGAGTATGCCGAGCGCGTGCGGGCGTTCTCTCTCGGCATGCGCGAGCTCGGTCTCGACGGCGGCGACCGGGTGGCGATCATCGGCGACAACCGTCCCGAATGGGTGATCGCCGAGCTCGCCGCGCAGTCCGCGGGCGCGATCTCGATGGGGATCTACCAGGACGCGGTCGCCGAGGAGGTCCGGCACGTCCTCGAAGCGTCCGGGGCGCGGATCGTCGTCGCGGAAGACCAGGAGCAGGTCGACAAGGTGCTCGAGATCCGCGACGGGATGCCGTGGCTCGAGCACATCATCTACTACGACCCGCGCGGGATGTTCGGCTACAAAGCCGCCGGGCTGCTCGGCTTCCCCGACGTCGAGGCCCTCGGCCGCCGGGCGCACGACGCGTCGCCAGGGGCGTTCGAGGCGGGTGTGGAGGCGCTCGACCCCGACGCGACTGCGTTGCTCGGCACGACATCGGGCACGACGAGTCGGCCGAAGCTCGCGATGCTGTCGCACGCGAACCTGATCGCGATGGCCCGGCAGTGGGCCGAGGTCGATCGCTTCGACGCGGACGACGAGTTCGTCTCGTTTCTGCCGCTCGCGTGGATCGGCGAGCAGATGGTGTCGGTCTCCTCCGCCCTCCTCGCGGGGTTCGCGGTGAGCTTTCCCGAAGAGACGAGTACCGTCCGCCGGGACCTGCGCGAGATCGGACCCCACGTGATGGTCTCTCCGCCGCGGATCTGGGAGAGCCTCGTCTCGGACGTGCAGGTGATGATCGAGGACACCACGCGTCTCAAGCGGCGGGTCTTCGACTGGGCCTTCGGCGTGGGTCGCCGGGTGGCCGAGGCCCGCTTCGCCGGCGAGCCCGTGTCGCGCGGCCTGGCGTTCCGGCGCCGGCTGGCCGACTGGCTCGCCCTGCTGCCGCTCCGCGACCAGCTCGGCCTCCGGCGGATCCGTCACGCCTACACGGGCGGCGCCGCGCTCGGCCCCGATGTGTTCAGGTTCTTCCACGCGATCGGCGTGAACCTCAAGCAGCTGTACGGACAGACCGAGGTGGCCGGGATCTGGGTCGTCCACCGGGACGAGGACATCCGGTTCCAGACGGTCGGGACGCCGCTCCCACGCATGGAGGTCCGGATCGCCGAGACGGGCGAGATCCTGTCGCGCGGACCGGCCGTCTTCCAGGGCTACTTCAGAAACGAAGAGGCCACGGCGCAGACGCTCCGCGACGGGTGGCTCCACTCGGGCGATGCCGGATATCTCGACGACGACGGGCACCTGATCGTGATCGACCGGCTCGACGACGTCATGCTGCTCGCCGACGGGACGTCGTTCTCGCCGCAGTTCATCGAGAACAAGCTCAAGTTCTCGCCCTACATCAGCGAGGCGGTGGTGTTCGGCGGCGACCGGCCGGCCGTGACGGCGATCATAGCGATCGACTTCGAGAACGCCGGCCAGTGGTCCGAGAAGCGGCAGATCGCGTACACGACCTATACGGATCTGTCGCAGAAGCCCGAGGTGTACGACCTCGTGCGCGCGCATGTCGAGTCGGTGAACGCCGAGGTGCCCGCGGCCGCCCGCATCACGCGGTTCCTCCTCCTCCACAAGGAGCTGCACGCCGATGACGCCGAGCTGACCCGGACGCGGAAGGTGCGGCGGCGGTACATCGCCGACCGCTTCGACGACCTCATCGCGGCGCTGTACGGCCGGGCGGCGACCGTGTCGGTCGAGACCGAGATCACCTACCAGGACGGCCGCACGGCCACCATGACGCACGAGCTGCGGATCGAGACGCTCGCCCCGGCCGGCGTGGGAGCGGGGGGCTAGCCGGATGGACGTCTTCCTCCAGCTCACCGTCTCGGGGTTCAGCAACGGGAT
Organism: Gemmatimonadota bacterium; assembly: GCA_033720355.1. Classification (GTDB taxonomy): domain Bacteria; phylum Gemmatimonadota; class Gemmatimonadetes; order Palauibacterales; family Palauibacteraceae; genus Palauibacter. The sequence continues at coordinate 970 of JAWWCR010000053.1, read as the reverse complement.
GATCTACGCGCTCGCCGCCGTCGGCTTCGTGATCATCTACAAGTCGAGCGACGTGATCAACTTCGCCCAGGGCGAGCTGCTCCTGTTCGGCACCTACCTCGCGTTCTTCACGGTCGCGCAGCTCGGGCTGCCGTGGACGGTCGGGGTCGCGCTGACGCTGCTGGTCGCGGTCGGGATCGGTCTCGCGGTCGAGCGACTGGTCCTGCGTCCGCTGATCGGCGAGCCGATCATCTCGATGATCATGGTCACGATCGGCCTCTCGAGCGTGCTCCGCGCGATCGTGAACACGGTGTGGGGTCCGCGACCCCGCGCCTTCCCGCCGTTCATGCCGACGAACGAGGTCGCCCTGGGGCCCGCGGTCGTGAGCGCCGACCGGCTGCTCGCCATCCCGATCGCGCTGACCCTTCTCGGGCTGCTCGCCCTGTTCTTCAAGCGAACCCGCGAGGGCGTGGCGATGCGCGCGATCGCCGACGACCAGATGGCGGCGCTCAGCATGGGAATCGCCATCCCCCGCGTATTCGCGGTCGCGTGGGCCATCGCCGCCGTCACCGCGGCGGTCGGGGGCGTCATGCTCGGCAATATCGTCGGGGTGAGCGGGAACGTGTCGGCGGTCGGTCTGCGGGTCTTCCCCGTCGTGATCCTGGGCGGTCTCGACTCGATCGGCGGCGCCGTTGTGGGCGGGGCGATCATCGGGCTGCTGGAGGTCTACGTCGGCGGGTACGTCGGCCACGGCCTGAACCTGATCATCCCGTACATCCTGCTCGTGCTGGTGCTGATGGTCCGCCCGTACGGGCTGTTCGGGAAAGAGATCATCGAGCGTGTCTGACCGCCCGGAAGGACGCTGACGATGGCGCTCGATTGCGGGGTCTTCCACTCGACCTACGAATCGGACATGGGTCTCCGGCGAACGCCGGTCGAGCGGGCCCGCATGGCGCTGTTCGTCGGGTTCCTGCTCGTGTTCCCGTGGCTG
>JAWWCR010000052.1:0-26409 GCA_033720355.1 Gemmatimonadota bacterium | reverse complement strand
TTCGTGGGGAACGGCAGGGAGCGGGACGCTCATGACGTGGTGGAAGTTCTGGGAACGGGATTCGACCTCCGGGTCTCCCGACTACTACGAAGAGGGCGTGGCCCTGGTCGGCCAGGAGCTCTATCACGAGGCGCTCACGTCTTTCCGGCTCGCGCTCAAGTCGAACCCCGACGACCCCGCGACGCTCGAGCAGATGGCGGTGGTGTACACCCACATCGGGCTCCCGGATGATGCCGAGCGCGCCTACACGCGCGCCATCGAGTTGCGGCCGCGCAGCCCGTCGGCCCACTACGGCCTCGCCTTCCTCCAGATGAAGAACGGTCGGCGGTTCGAGGCCGAGGGGCACCTGCGCGCGTTCCTCGAGTACGCGCGGCCCGATCGGGTCGACGATCGGCAGATCGCGCATGCGCGCCGAACGCTCGAGCGGCTGGGTTCGGGCGGCGATATCAGGACCGGATCGAGACCCTCCGGCGACGTTGTCTGACCGCCCCGTGAAGACGATCTCGGAGCCGCCGCTCCCCGGGTACGAGCCGGGCACCGTGGTCGACCTGTTTCTCGAGGGAGCGTCCCCCGACCGCCCGGTCGCGGCCCTGACGAGAGGCGACGACGGGTCGTGGGCTCCGCACTCGACGACGGACATCGCGGGTCGCGTACGCGCGCTCGCCCTCGGTCTCCGCGCGGTGGGATTCGAGCGCGCCGACCGTATCGCCATCCTGTCGCACACCCGGCTCGAGTGGGCGGAGGCGGACTACGGGATCCTGATGGCGGGTCTGGTCAGCGTACCGGTGTACCCCGTGCTGCCGAGCGACCAGGTCCGGTACATCCTCGCCGACAGCGGCGCGCGGGCCGTCATCCTCTCCGACACCGAGCAGCTCGAGAAGATCGGAGAGATCGCACCGGACCTCCCTGATCTCGAGGCCGTGTTCGTGATCGAACGGCCGGACGGTCTCCCGACGTACGAGGGTGTGGAGGTCGAGACGGTCGAGAAGTTGATGGCGCGCGGACGGGAGGCGGACGCCACGCTCGGCGACTCGTACGAGTCCTACGCGCGTGCCACCGCCCCGGGGGATCTCGCCACGCTGATCTATACATCCGGGACAACGGGTCCGCCGAAGGGCGTCATGCTCACCCACGGGAACTTCCATTCCAACGCGACGCTCGCGGGGGGCACCCTTCCGGTGGGTCCGACGGACACCTATCTGGCGCTCCTCCCGCTCGCGCACGTCTTCGAGCGGCTGGCGGGACACTACACGATGTGGCTCAAGGGAGCGACGGTCGCCTACGCGGAGTCCCCCATGACCGTGGCCCGAGACCTCGGCGAGGTCCGCCCGACCATCATGGCGGCGGTCCCACGCGTGTACGAGAAGGTGCTCGAGCGCGCGGAGGCCGCCGCACGCGAGGGTGGAGCGGCGAAGGCGGGGATCTTCGCCTGGGCCAGGAGCGTCGGCGAGCTCAGGGTCGAGCGTGAGCAGACCGGGAGGTCTGCGGGCCTCGTTCTGAAGCTCCTCTCGGCGATCGCCGATCGACTCGTGTTCTCGAAGCTCCGTGAGAGGACGGGTGGGAACATCCGCTTCTTCGTGAGCGGCGGCGCTCCGCTCGCGCCCGCGGTCGCGAAGTTCTTCTTCGCCGCCCGTCTCCCCGTGGTCGAGGGATACGGTCTTACCGAGACACCCCCCGTTCTCACCTTCAACCCCGTCGATCGCATCCGGATCGGGACGGTCGGTCGGCCGATCCCCGATACCGAGATCCGGATCGCCGACGATGGCGAGATCCTCGCACGCGGGCCGCAGATCATGAAGGGGTACCTGAACCTGCCGGACGCGACCGCGGCGGCGATCGATGCGGAGGGCTGGTTCCACACCGGCGATATCGGCGAGATCGACGAGGAGGGCTATCTGCGGATCACCGATCGCAAGAAGGACATCCTGATCACGGCGTACGGCAAGAACATCGCGCCGCAGCCGATCGAGAGCGACGTGAAGCGGCATCCGCTGATCGCCGAAGCGGTGATGATCGGTGACAGGCGGAAGTTCGCGATCATGATCGTGGTGCCCGACTACGACGCCGCCCGCAACCTGATCCCCGGGCTCGCCGGGGCGACGGACGACGAGGTGTTCGAGGACGCGCGTCTCCGCGACGCCCTCGAGGAGGCGGTGTCGGAGCGGACGGCGGAGCTGGCGCGCTACGAGCGTCCGCGCGAGGTGCTCGTTCTGCGCGGCCCCTTCACCGTCGAGGGCGGCGAGCTCACGCCGACGCTCAAGGTGAAACGGCGCGTCGTCGTGACCCGGTTCGCCGACGAGATCGAGGCGCTCTACGAGCGGGCCGAGCGCGAGGCGGATGAGGCCGCGGAGGTGGACCGCGGCGACATCGCGGTCGGCGGATGACGTCGACGGCATGACGCACGATGCGAGTGGGCCACGGGCGCGTGTCGCACTCGTCTCGGGTCCCGACCGCGAGACGATGCTCGAGATCGCCCGCACGCTCGTCGAAGAGCGGCTGATCGCGTGTGCCAACCTCATCGTCGGGGCGCGATCGGTCTACCGCTGGGAGGGGCGTGTCGAGGAGGCGGACGAGTGTCTCGGCGTCTTCAAGACCACGGCGGGTCGGATCGACGAGATCGAGACGCGGTTGCGCGAGCTCCACCCGTACGACGTCCCCGAGCTCGTCGTGCTCGAGGTCGTCGGCGGCAGCGCGCCCTATCTCGCCTGGCTCGGCGACTGCACCGTCGTCTGAGGGGAATTCTCCGCCCGGTACCACAGCCAGAAGAGCACGCCCGCCGCGGTCCACAGGATCGTGCCGCCGCCGATCCGCATGATCAGACCCGCGAGCCGCTGATCCTCGCGGGCGCCCAGCGACCCGACCGGAGGCGCCAGCTCGTAGGTGGCGTAGAAGGGCAGCTCGCCGAAGGTGAGGAAGACGTAGGGCAGCGTCATGAGGACCGTGCAGACGATCAGGTAGCCCATACGGATCCCCAGCGGGAACCGCGGGCGGTGCGGTACGGGCGCCACCACCGGCCACCAAAGGATCAGCCCGCCCACGAGCCACGCGAGATCGAGCGCGAACGAGCCCGCCTGGGACGACATCAGCGCGTCCACCAGCTCCGGCCAGTGCGTCGCGATCACGATCGCGTTGAACAGGAGGAGCGACACGAGCGGAAGCGTGAGCCAGCGCACGACGGGGAACCACGGACGCTCCTCCAGAACGGCCCAGCGCTCCGCGGGAACCCCCATTAGCAGCAAGGGTGGGGCCGAAAGCGCGATCAGGAGGAACTGCACCATGTGCACGGACGCGAGGTACCCGGAACCGAGCGCGCCGACCGGCCAGTCGAGGGCGATCCAGAGGAGAAGGACGCCGATCGCATAGGATGCGCGCCGCCCTCCTGTCGCCTCGCGTCCCCCCAGCCGCCAGATGTACATGGCCGCGAGGAGACCGACGAAGAGCCACACGCCCGGATACGGGGTCCACGTCCACGTCCATGCGACGCCCTGCGCCGCGCACCACCACTGCACGTCGGTCAGCCTCCCGCCCCGCTCCCGGTCACGGCGGCGTTCAGACGGAGCAGCGCCGGCAGGTCGTTTCGCCAGTCCGACTGACGGATCCCGCCGGGATAGGCCAACCGGATCATCCCGTCGCCCGTGACCGCCATGATCTGCGCGACGTGCCCGACCGTATAGTCGCCCGTGCCGGGAGTCTCTTCCTTCACGGCGGGCGGCAGGTCGAGCGATGCGAGAACGGCGTTCACTTCGTCGATCGGCGCGATGAGCCCCGTGAACTCGCGGTCGAAGCGGTCGAGGTAGTCGCGCACGATCTCCGGCGTGTCGCGGTCGGGGTCGGTCGTCACGAACACGACCTCGACCTGCCGACGCTCGGCGTACGGGAGGTCGCCCAGCGCCGCCGCGAGGTTGGCGAGCTGGACCGGGCAGATGTCGGGGCAGTGGGTGAACCCGAAGAAGAGGAAGGCGAGAGACCCCGCCGTCTCGTCGAGGAAGTCGTACGGCTCTCCCGACGTGTCGGTAAGGGTGAAGGGAGGGACGCGGATCGGCGTGACAAGCTCGAGCCCGCGGTACCCGCCACCCTCGCCGCCCGGCTCGATGCCCCGGGCCGCGGCCGGCGTCTCGGCCGCCGGGTCGCCCGTCTCGGTGGAGTCGCCCGCTCCGCCGCATCCGGCTGCCAGCGCCGCCAGCACGGCCGCGATGGCGGGGCGTGCCGCCGACCCACGCGCGGGCACCACGCGCGGCGGCACACCGTCGTTTCCTGCTTCGCTCACGCTCACCCTCCCAGAATCGTCGTCACGATGACGAGGATCGTCCCGATCACCGCGCCGAGGACGTAGCCCAGCCGGACGATCAGGTCCAGCTCTTTCTGGCTGATGTCTCGCACGAGGCTCTCGATCTGCTGGAGCGGGAACCCCTCGATCTTGTTCGAGATCCGCTCCTCGATCTTGATACGTCCGGCCACCTCGGGCACCTGTCGGGCGACCCAATCCCATGTCGGCGGGCCGAGCGCGTCCGCGAGACGAACGGCGGCGTCCTGTCTGAGAAAACGGTCGACGCGGCCGATCGGCGTCTCGAGGATGCGGTCCGCGACCGGCTCGGCGATCGAGTCGAACAGGGCCCGGCCGGCATCGCTCCGCAGCCCGACCGCGAGCCAGCTCGCCACGCGGTCGGGTGGGACGACACGCAGCACGTCGGCCCAGCTGCGCTCGCCGAGCTTCCCCATCGCTCCTTCGAGCTGGTCGAGGAGGAAGGCGCGCGAACCCTCGTCACGGACCGCGCGGACCAGCCAGCCGCCGATCGAATCGAGCGCCGTCTGCACCTGGGGCGAGCCGGCCTCTCCGAGAACGGCCGTCGTGGGTCGCCGCAGGAACTCCACGATCCCGTCGTTCACGTTCTTCGCCATCGCCGCCTGCACCTCGGGCTCGAGAAGGACCTCGCCGAGCCGGTCGGCGCCTTCCGCCTCGAGCGTGTCGATGGCCTTCGTCACCGTCTCCTGGGTGACGATGAGCTTCGCCACCACGCGCTGGTGGAAGCGCAGGTCGTTCATGAACCGGTCGAGCAGCTCGCGGATCAGGCGCTCGACCCGGGCCCTCGTATCGTCGTCCTCGAGGAGTCGTCCGAGCCGCTCCATGGCGACCGGCAGGTAGTCGCTGATCGCGTGTTCGAGCGCCGCCACGAGACCCGGCGGGATCAGCTCTTCCGCCGTCCGTCCCGGCTGAAGGATGTGCGCGGCGGCCTGATCGAGGTGGTGCCGGATCGTCTGCTCGAGCGCCTCGCTCTCGAGCAGACGGACGAGCCAGCGCTCGAGGCTTCGCCGGACCGCGACCCGCCGCCTCGGATCGAGTGTCTCCGACACCGGCTCGTCGCTCAACGACTCGAGGACCGAGCCGAGGACCCGCTCGGCATCGGTCCCGAAGTCGGGTGACTCGAGCGCCCCGATGAGTATGTCGCGTCCCTCGTGCATCAGGTGGAGGACCAGAGCCCGCACCTCCGCGATCGCCCCTTCGGGGAGCAGGTCGCTGAGCGAGGGTTGCTCGCCCTCGACGAGCTCCACCGCGAGCTCGCGCAGCCGTTCCTGGAAGGCGCCCTCGAGATCCTGGAGCTCCGACGCGATGTCGGTGGGCGTGAGGAGCGTGCCCCCGACGACCCGGCCGATCGAGCTCGCGAGCCGCTTCTGGTTCTTCGGGACGGCGCCCTGGAGCCACTCCATGCTGCGGCCGAGGACGGTGGGCGGCGTGTACGGGTGGAAGAGCATCCACACGGCGATCCGGTTGGTCACGCCCCCCGCGATCGCGCCGAACGCGATCGTCAGGACGACGCGCAGCCAATCGATCTCGGTGATCACGGAAGCTCGAGTCGGGCGGCGACGCCCGTGAAGCGGAAGGTGTCGCCGTCGGCGACGAGGTCGCACTCGATGCGGAACGCGGGGACGGGCCGCGCGGCCGGGCTGGCGATCGCGCGGATGGTGCCGCTGAGCGCGGCCAGGGGGATCTCGAACCTCCAGCGCGGCGCCACCGCTCCGGAGACCGTCGAATCGGCCACGAACACGATGTCATCCCAGGCGTCGACGCTTCCGTGGAGCCACGCACGCGCCACCGCCGCCCCGGTGTCCTCCTCGACCTCGAAGAGCAGCCCGTTTCCCAGCGAGTCGGCCAGAAGATATCCGCGCGAACCCGTGGCGGCCGCCGGGAACTGGAGCGCGCGCGCCGAGCGCCGGAAGAAGAGGAGCCCTCCGACCGGTGTCCCCCCGGCTTCGAGGGCGGCAAGCCCGACGGACTCGCGCTGACCCGTGGGTCCGGTCCAGACGGCGACCTCTTCGCCCGCGCTGAGCTCGACCGGGCCGTCGGGACCCTCGAACCCGAGGCCGACGACCTCGCGGACCCCTCCCACCCGAACGTCGAGCCCCGGTCCCGGGAGAATCCGCCAGGCGGCTCGAGGCGTCGGAAGGCTGTCGCGGATCGACGCGAGCTCCCGCCAACCCGAGTCGTCGGCGCGCCATGCATCGTATTCCCGTACCAGAGACTGAGCGCTCGTCTGCTGTGCGAACGTCCCGTAGAACGCGCTTCCATCGAGTCCGGCAAAGAGGAAATGCGTCAGATAGCGGGCCGGGGCGACGTCGGCCTGCTCGGCATCGAGCGAGTCGGGCGACGTACGCAGCGACGCCTCCGGCGGGGCCTCGACGCATGCGAGCGTCAGGCTCAGCAGCCCGAGGAGAGCGCCCGGGAGCGGACGTGTCGCGACGCCCTCCCGGATCACGCCTGAGATGCGTCCGGGCCGAGGCGGTTCGCCGGTCCGACCCGTTGGTCGAGTCGTTCGAGCAGGTCCGTGATGCGCCGCTCGTTCTTCCCGAAATCGTTGCGGCCGACCCTGGAGCGCGACAGGGCCTCGACGCGAGTCATGCCATCGTCGTCGAGCGAGACCCAGATCGTCAGGTCGTCGGTGAAACGGAGGACGGGTGTGCGACAGGAGACGGTGATGATCCCGATCTCCTCGTCCCTGTGCTCGAGACGCCACCGCGACCGCCCCTCGATGATCTCGATGATCTCGTCCCATACGGTCGCGAACGGGACCGTGTACACGCGTCCCTCGGGCCCCTCCGGGAGCCTCGTGTCGGCGCTGGGCAGCGCGCGCGGGTCCTGGCCGGCCGTCATTCCGCGGGGCGCTGGCCGCGAGTCCCGGGGGGCGCGATTTCGGTTGACCGTCTCGGTCGGCGAACGGTAGGTTCCCCCGCGCGAGGGCCCGGCGTGCCCGGGCCCTTCCTGCCGGAGCTCCGGGCGGGCGATTTCCGAGTAGACAAACGGCTGAACATGCAGGCCATAATACCGCTGGCCGGTAAGGGTACAAGAGTCCGGCCGCACACCCACACACGGCCGAAACCGCTTCTGCGCGTGGCCAATCGTCCGGTCCTCTCCCACGTCGTAGAGCAGCTCCGGAGCATCGGCGTCGAAGAGATGATCGCGATCACGGGGCACCTCGCCCCGCAGATCGAGACGTACCTCGCGGAGGAGTTCCCCGATCTCCCGGTGCGCTTCGTCGAGCAGGTCCGACAAAGGGGCACGGCGGACGCGATCGCCCTCGCCGAACCGTTCGTCTCGGGGCCCGTGCTCATCGTATTCGTGGATACGCTCTTCGAGGCCGATTTCTCGGTGATCGAGACGCATGCCGACGCGGCCGGGATCATCTGGGCGAAGGAGGTCGAGGACTACCAGAGGTACGGGGTCGTGGTCACCGACGGCGAGGGGTACATGACCCGGATCGTCGAGAAGCCGCGCGAGCCGATCTCGAAGCTCGCGAACATCGGGGTGTACTACATCCGCGACCACGAGCTGATGTTCGAGGGCGTGCGGCACGTGATGGATCAGGATCCCAACCTCGGCGAATATTTTCTCACGGATGCCTTCCAGTACATGATCGACCGCGGTGCCCGCCTCTATACGGCGCAAGTGGGAGGTTGGTTCGATTGCGGGAAGCCCGAGACGCTCATCGAGACGAACCTCGCGATGCTGGAACGCGGTCATGGCGGGATCGAGGGCGAGCTGGCCGACGACGTCCTGATCGACGGGGAGGTCGCGGTCGCGACGGGCGCTTCGGTCTCGGCATCGCGGATCGGCCCGAACGTGAGTATCGCGTCGGGGGCACGCGTGGAACGGTCCGTGCTGCGCGACTGCCTCGTCGGCGAGAACAGCGTGATCGAGGAATGCGACCTGCACGACTCGCTCATCGGGGATCACGCCGCGCTGCGCGGCGTACGGGGGGTCGTGAACGTGGGCGACCACTCCGAGATCCGGGGAGAGGCCGACTGAGCGAGGAAACGGCGCGGTGAATCGCGACGAGCTGATCCACGACTGGAATCTGATGCCCGGAGCCCCCGTGCTCGTGGGCCGGAAGGTCGAGCTGGACGACGAGACCCTCCGCGACGGTCTTCAGAACCCCTCCGTGACGGATCCGCCGATCGAGCGGAAGATCGAGCTCCTCCATCTGATGGTCGACCTGGGGATCGACGCGGCGGACATCGGTCTCCCCGGGGCCGGCCCGCGTGCCTACGAGGCCGTGCGCGCTCTCGCGACCGAGGTCGCCGAGCACGATCTGCCGATCGAGGTGAACGCGGCGGCCCGCACCGTGGTCGCCGACATCGAGCCGATCGCCCGGATCTCGCAGGAGACCGGTCTCCGCTTCGAGGTGGGCGCCTTCATCGGGAGCTCTCCGATCCGGAAGTACGCCGAGGGGTGGGACACCGCACGGATCCTCGAAACGTCCCGGAAGGCGATCGAGTTCGCCGTGTCGGAGGGGCTCGACGTCATGTACGTGACCGAGGACACCACACGATCCCGGCCGGAGGACCTCACCGAGCTGTTCACCGCCGCCATCGAGGCCGGCGCGCACCGCATCTGTCTCGCCGACACCGTCGGTCACGCGACGCCGCACGGCGTGCGGCAGCTCGTCCGGTTCACCCGCGAGCTCGTCGCCTCGAGCGGCGCCGACGTCAGCGTCGACTGGCACGGACACCGCGACCGCGGGTGGGGGCTCGCGAACGCCTTCGCCGCCATCGAGGAGGGGGTCGACCGGGTCCACGGCACCGCGCTCGGCATCGGCGAGCGGATCGGGAACGTCGAGATGGATCTGCTGCTCGTGAACATGGTCCTGTTCGGGATCAGCGACCGCGACCTCACGGCGCTTCCGAAGTACTGTCGTCTCACGGCGGAGATGTGCGGCGTGGAGCTGCCCCACAACTACCCGGTCGTGGGCGACGATGCGTTTCGAACGGGGACCGGGGTTCACGCCGCCGCGATCATCAAGGCGATGAGGACCGGTGACCGATGGATCGAGGACACCGTCTACAGTGGCGTTCCCGCGTCGCTGGTCGGGATGGAGCAGGTCATCGAGATCTCGCCCGTGTCGGGCCTCAGCAACGTGCGGTTCTGGCTGGCGAAGCACGGGTACGACAGCGAGGATAGGGAGTTGTGCGATGCGGTCTTCGCGCTGGCCAAGCGCCGCGACCGCACGCTCGAGCGCGATGAGATCGAGGCGGAGATCGACCGGGTACGACGGTCCCGGACGTGATCTGCAAGGTGTGGAGGGGTAGGGGATGATGAAGAAATCGGTACTGGTCGCCGCGCTGCTCGTCGTTCCGGTTCAGGGGATCGCTCAGGACGAGCCGATGCGCATCCCGACGATCCCGGCGGGGGTGCCCGCGGTCTTCCTGCCGGTGCAGGACACGAGACCGACGGCGGGTGGGGCGTGGCTGGCGGGATCGGTGTCGGACCGCGACGCCGTGGAACTCCTCGACGCCGAGCTCGCCTTCGCCTTCGGGGAGGAACGCGGGGCGGAGAGCTGGGCGCTACCCGACGATGTCCGTCGGAGGCTCGCGCGGAACCCGACGATCAAGATCGATCCGTCGCGTCTGGCGTACCACGGCATGCTGGCCCGGCCCGAGCCGCGCGCGCAGATCTACGAGCCACTGCACACCCAGCTGCGGCAGATCGCGGCGCTGTTCAATGCGCGGATCGTGATCCTGCCCCTCGTCGCCTACTATCTGCCGGTCGGCGAGGAGGACCGTCTGGCCGCGGAAGAGGCCGGAGAGGAGCCCCCGCTCGGGCGGGCCGTGCTGCTCACTGCCGTGATCGACATCCGGCGCAGCGCCGTCCTGTGGCACGGAGAGATCCAGGGCGAGCGGGCCGAGGCCGTCTCACGCGAAGCGTTGACGACCCTGGCGCTGGCGGCGGCGCGTTGGCTGGCTCCGTCATGATGCCCCGAGTCGGCGCGCCCGCTCGCACCGGGGAGCGGCTTCCCCGGTCCGGAATCGGAGGCCCATGCAAGACGTAACGCTCATACCCGGCGACGGCATCGGGCCGGGGATCGCGCGCGCGACCGTCGAGATCGTCGAGGCGGCGGGTGCGGAGATCCGTTGGCACGAGCACGTTGCCGGGGTGGCGGGCGTCGAGGAGGTGGGCGAGCCCCTTCCACCCGACACGCTCGCGTCGATCGAAGAGACGCGGGTCGCCCTCAAGGGCCCCCTCACCACGCCCATCGGCAGCGGATTTCGCTCGGTCAACGTGGCGCTGCGGAAGCACTTCGACCTCTTCGCGAACGTCCGCCCGGCCGTCTCCCTGCTTCCCGGCGGCAGATACCCGGGGGTCGATCTCGTGATCGTGCGCGAGAACACCGAGGGCCTCTATGCCGGGATCGAGCACTTCATCGGCATGGAGAACGATCCGCGCGCCGTGGCCGAATCGGTGATGCTGATCACCCGCTTCGGCTCGCGTCGGATCGTCCGGTTCGCGTTCGAGTATGCGCTCTCGCACGGTCGCGAGAAGGTCACCCTCGTCCACAAGGCGAACATCCTGAAGTACACGCAGGGGCTGTTTCTGGAAGTGGGTCGGGAGATCGCGGCGGAATACGAAGGACGCGTCGAGTTCGACGACAAGATCGTCGACAACACGGCGATGCAGCTGGTTCTCGATCCGTATCAGTTCGACGTCATCGTGACCGAGAACATGTTCGGTGACATCCTCTCCGACCAGGTGGCGGGTCTGATCGGCGGTCTGGGGTTCGCGCCCGGCGCCAACCTCGGCGAGAGCGCGGCGATCTTCGAGGCCGTGCACGGGTCCGCGCCGGACATCGCGGGGAAGGGGATCGCCAACCCGACGTCTCTCCTCCTCGCCGCGTGTCTCATGCTCGAGCACATCGGGCAGGATGAGGTGGCGACGAGGATCCGCGCGGCGCTCGGCCGGACCCTGAACGATGGATCGTCGCTGACGGCGGACCTCGGCGGGGACGCGAACACGTCCGAGTTCGCCGGCGCGGTCATCGCGAATCTGGAAGCGGCGGGGTGATGCCCGAGTCCGACGGCGGTCTGTATCTGAGGTCGTCGCTGTGCGGCGGGTGCGGAAAGGAACTCCCCCCGCAGATGCTCGACGACAACGACTGGTGCGCCGACTGCCGTCCGATCATGCGGAGGCGGATCAAGCGCGGCCGCCACGTGATCGCGGCTCTCATCACCGTCCCCTTCGCGATCTGGATCCTCACTCTCGAGCGTGGCGATACGCTCTCGCAGGCGGCCTGGGTTCTTCCACTCGCCGCGGCCTACTATCTGGGTCTGCGCATCGGGCGGGAGGTGATCAAGGGGTGGGTGAGCTGGCGCGGGGCCGCGCCCGGCCCGTGAGCTCCGGTCTCCTGCGGGCCCTGGGCTTGCCCGCCGCGATGTTGACGCTGATGATCGGGTTCGTGTTCGCCGTGAACCCGCGGCTGTGGGGCGTCGTCGGTGTCGCCGTCGGCACCGCCGTGGCCATCGCCGGGATGGCCGCCACGGTGCGCATCTACCGGGTCACCGCCCCATCGCCCGACGACCCACCGGCTACCCCGATACGAACGGACGGAGACGATACATGAGCTTCGAAGGCGTCGACTATTTCAACGTGGACGCCCTCCTCTCGGAGGAGGAGCGCGCGGTTCGCGACATGGTTCGCGACTGGGTGGACAGCGAGGTGATGCCGGTGATCAACGAGGCGTACATCTCGCGCCGGTTCCCCCGCGAGCTGATACCGGCGATGGGCGACCTCGGCTTCCTCGGCGCGAACCTTCCCGAGGAGTACGGGTGCGCCGGGCTCAACAACGTGGCGTACGGGCTGATCATGCAGGAGCTGGAACGGGGCGACTCGGGGATCCGCTCGTTCGTCTCGGTCCAGGGCGCGCTCTGCATGTACCCGATCCACGCGTTCGGCACCGACGAGCAGAAGCGCGCGTGGCTCCCGAAGATGGCGACCGGCGAGGCGATCGGGTGCTTCGGTCTGACCGAGCCGGACTTCGGGTCGAACCCCGGCGGTATGATCACTCGCGCCGTCCCCGACGGGGACGACTGGGTGCTCAACGGCGCGAAGATGTGGATCACGAACGGGTCCATGGCCGATCTCGCGATCGTGTGGGCCAAGACAGGAGACCTCGACGACGCGTCCTCGATTCGCGGGTTCATCGTAGAGACCGGGCGTGACGGTTTCACGGCGAAGGACCAGGAGGGCAAGCTCTCGCTCCTGGCGTCGGACACCTCCGAGCTGGTGTTTCAGGACGTGCGCGTACCCGGCGAGAACCTCCTTCCGGGTACCGGGGGGCTCAAGAGCCCGTTGATGTGTCTCACGCAGGCGCGCTACGGGATCGCGTGGGGGGCGATCGGTGCCGCCATGGCGTGCTATCGCGAGGCGCTGGACTACGCGGGGAATCGTGTCCAGTTCGACGGCGTGCCGATCGCCGGCACCCAGATCCAGCAGGTTCGGCTGGCGGACATGCTGACCGAGATCACCAAGGCGCAGCTTCTCGCTCTGCGGCTCGGCAGGATGAAGGACGAGGGGACCATGCGGCCGCAGCACGTTTCGCTCGCGAAGCGGAACAACGTCGACGTGGCGTGCGAATGCGCCCGGGAAGGTCGACGTCTACTCGGCGCGAACGGGATCCTCGTCGAATACGCCTGCATGCGGCACATGGCAAACCTCGAATCGGTCTATACTTACGAGGGCACGCACGACATTCACGGGCTCATCCTCGGTCAGGACGTCACCGGGATCCCCGCCTACGGTTAGAGCCGGTCGAGTGAACCACCGTGCGTCGCGCCCCCCGCGCCGATCATGAGGAATGACGTGGGCTACCGCGGCGGACGGTTACGGCGGACCAGCTCCGTCTCCTGACCCGGCCTTCGACCGGGTGCCCCGGAGTTCCCTGACGGACTTCCGGACCCCGGCCCCGCACCCCGCTTCACCCCCCCCGACGGTCCCGGCGCGGCGTCGCGTCCACAGGGAACGGTTTCTGCACCCAACCCCGCGGATTCTAGACGCTTGCGGCACTCTCCACCGGAGTCCGGATGTCGGTCGAAACACCGCGAAAGCCACGCGGGACGCGGTCTATCCCGATTGGCGCGCTGGGCGTAGCCGTCTCGCCCGTGCTGCTGCACGGTGCGGCCGAGGCGGTACTGCTCGCGCTCGTCGTCGTGCTGCTATTCGCGTGGTGGAGTGCGGTACGCGAGACCGACGTGTCGCCGATCGAGGCACTCTTCGAGATGAACTCCGAAGCGGTCCTCATCCTCGACGCCGATGGCTTGATCACCCGCGCCAACGAGCGGTTTCTCGAGATGGCCGATGCGTCGGCTGACGCGGTCGAGGGGCGGTCCCTCCTCGACTTCGTGACCGGCTGGAGCCGCAAGCGGGCGGTCGCCGCGCTTCGCGGTGCGGCGAACGGCCAGCGCGAGACGGTGGAGCTGGGGATCGGTCGTGCGGCCGGCCACGTGGACGTCAGCATGACGTACGGGCCGGTTCTCGAGGGGGGGCGCGTAACGGGGATCTGGGGTCTCGCCCGGGACATCACGCTCGAGAAGCAGGCGGCCCGCGAGCTGGAGGATCGCGCGCTTCGCGACTACCTGACCGGACTGCCGAACCGCGCCCTGTTCCACGATCGTCTCGAGCACGCGATCCAGCGGTCCCGCCGGGGCGACAACGATGTGGCGCTGCTCTACGTGGACCTGGACGGGTTCAAGCCCGTCAACGACACGGCCGGCCACGCAGCGGGCGACGAAGTGCTCCGCGAAGTCGCGCACCGTCTCGTGTCGATCGCGCGTGCGGGCGACACGGTGGGGCGGATCGGCGGAGACGAGTTCGGTCTGCTGATCGAGGCCGCGGACGGCTCGGACGAGGCGATGGGCATCGCCGGCCGGATACTCTCGCGGATCCAGGTCCCCATCGTCGTCGAGGGCGCCGAGATCCAGATCGGTGCGAGCGTCGGCGTCGCCATGAGCGATGCGGATGCTCGCGATCCCGCCGAGCTGGTGCGGCGCGCGGACATGGCGATGTACGAGGCGAAGCGACGGGGCGGCCGGCAGCGATACATGTACTCGCGCGAGCTCGAGCGCGAGCCTCGCGAGCTCGAGCAACGTCTTGAGAGCGATCTCGCCGGCGCCCTGGAACGGGGCGAGCTCTACCTCGAGTACCACCCGATCATCGATGTGACCGGCAACCGTTTCGCCGGCGTCGAGGCGCTGGTTCGCTGGGGGCACCCCGAGCTGGGAGCCCTCTTCCCCGGTTCCTTCATCCCGGTGGCGGAGCGCGCCTCGCTGGTCGGCGCGCTCGACCGGTGGGTCCTCGACCGGGCGTGTCGCGAGCTTGCCGAGAAGCTCGGCGGCGGTGACGCGACGCCGATCCTCAGCGTGAACATCTCCACACGCCATCTCGAGGAGCCGGGGTTCGTGGACTCGATCGCTGAGATTCTGCAGCGTCACGGCGTCGAGTCCGACCGGCTCCAGCTGGACATCACCGAGGCGGCGGCGGGGAGCGGACGCGAGACCGTCCGCGCCCTCAAGGCACTCGGGCTCCGCATCGCGATCGATGACTTCGGGACCGGCTTCACCTCGCTGGCGTACCTGCGCGATCTCGCCGTCGACGTTCTCAAGATCGACCGGTCCTTCGTCCTGTCGCTCGGCGCGGACCCCTCCTCCGTGGCGATCGTGCGGACGATCCTGACTCTGGCCGACATGCTCGGCGTCGACGTGATCATCGAGGGGGTCGAGCAGGAGATCCAGCTCACGCAGGTCGAGCTGCTGGGCGGCCGCTACGTGCAGGGGTACCTGTTCGGCCGTCCCGTCGACGCATCCCGCCTGCCGGAAGTCCTCGCCGCGGGCCCGATGTCCCGTGCACCGAAGACGGCCCCGGGTCGAAACTGGCGAGCCGGAAGGTCGACGGGCGACAGACCAGCGGCACGTCGGTCGGGTGGCGAGCCCGGCGGCTCGGCGACGAGGGCGGGGTGATGGACGGATTCCTGTGGCACCCCGCCGCGCTCCCGCTCTCGCTCGGCCTTCTCGGCTCGATGCTCTTCGTCTGGCGAACCTACATCCGTCTGTACGAAGGGAAGCGCGAGCTCGAGCGTCAGCGGCAGGAACACCAGTCCCTCTTCCAGAACAACGTCGACGGCGTCGTGGCCGTGGATGCGGACGGCAGCATCGTCATGGCGAACCCGTCCGCCTGCGAGCTCGTGGGACACTCCGAGGACGAGCTCCTGGGGCTGCCCTTCTCCGAGCTGATCGTCGGCGAGGGCCGGAAACGCGCCATGGCGGCGCTCGACGCGGCGCTCGCCGGGATGCACAGCACCATCGAGACGGAGGTCCAGCAGCACCATCAGGACGATGTCGCCGAGGTCGAGATGACCAGCGTACCGATCCTGCTCAACGACGACGTCGTCGGCGTCTACGAGATCCTTCGGGACTCGACCGAGCGAAAACGGCTCGAGCGCGAGCTCGAGGACCGGGCGCTGCACGACTACCTGACGGGGCTGCCGAACCGGGCCCTGTTCTCCGACCGGCTCGCGCACGCGCTGAACAGACGCCGTCGCGACGGGGAGAGCGTTGCGCTGCTCTACGTCGATCTCGATCGATTCAAGCCGATCAACGACCGCGCGGGGCACAAGGTCGGCGACAGGCTGCTTTGCGAGGTGGCGAGCAGGCTCAAGTCCCTCGTCCGCGATGCCGACACCGTTGCGCGGATCGGCGGAGACGAGTTCGCGGTGCTGCTCGAGACCGTCGAGGGCGAGCGGCAGGCGCTGGCTGCCGCCGAACGGATTGTCGCGATCGTCAGGGCTCCCATCATCGCGGCAGGCGAAGAACACCAGGTCGGCGCCAGCGTCGGGATCGCGGTCAGCACCGAGGAGCTCGAGCACCCGGAGGAGCTCGTGCACCAGGCCGACCTGGCCATGTACGAGGCAAAGCGGCGTGGCGGGTTCCAGTTCAAGCTCTATAGCCACGAGCTCGAGCAGGAAGGCTCGGGTTGGGCCGATCAGGTGGAAGGGCAGCTCCGTCGCTCGGTGGAGAAGGAGGAACTGGAGCTCGTCTATCAGCCGATCGTCGACACGAGCGGCAGTCGGATCGTCGGCGTCGAGGCCCTCGTCCGCTGGCGACACCCCGAGCACGGCCTCCTGATGCCGAGCAGCTTCATACAGGTGGCCGAGAAGACGTCGCTGATCGCCGAGATCGATCGCTGGGTGCTCGAGCGGAGCTGTACGGAGGTCAAGCGCCTCTTCGACTTCGGCGTCATCGACACTCCGTTTTGTCTGTCGGTCAACCTGTCGGCGCGGCATTTCGACGAGCCCGACTTCGTTGAGGCGATCGAGGGCATCCTGCGCTCGACGGCCTTCGCATCGAACCTCCTCCAGCTCGAGATCACCGAGAGCTCGGCGGGCGGCGACCGGGACAAGATCCGCGAGCTGAAAGGGCTCGGGGTCAAGGTGGCCATCGACGACTTCGGGACCGGCTATTCCTCGCTGGGGTATCTGCGCGACCTCGATGTCGATGTCCTGAAGGTCGACCGCTCCTTCGTGCTGGCGCTCGGCGCGGATCCCGCTTCGGTCGCGATCGTACGTACGATTCTCACGCTCGCGGAGATGCTCGATCTCGAGGTGATCGTGGAAGGGATCGAGGACCCCGTTCAGCTCGCCCACCTCCGGGACCTGGGTGGCAACCTCGTCCAGGGGTTCTTCTTCGGGCGTCCCGTCCCGTCGGAGGATCTCGCTGCTCTGCTGTCGCGCGGGGTGGACCCCTCGAAGCGGCAAGACGTGGGGATGGCGGAAACCAGCGCCGCGCCCGGGCTGACCCCGCTCGACTCTTCGGCGACGTCGCTCATCCCGAAGTCACACCGGAAGTGGCGGAAGAAGAAGCAGTCCTGATCCCATCCCGGGCGCCTGGCTCCCGGACGGACCGCTCGCCCGGGTCAGCCGCTCCCGCAGACGGGTGTGCCGGCGGAGGCCGCCTCCAGGACATCGACGATCTCGCGCACGGTGGAGGCGCCGGCGTCCTCCGCGTACCACGCCATCTTCTGCGCGAGGAACTCTCTTCCCCCGAGTCGGGGACGCGCATCCATCGCCCAGGTCTGAAGGTCGGCCGGGCGCTCCACCCAGCAACCGACGTCGTCGTATCGGTCGTTCAGCACCAGGATCGTGGGCGTCGCTGCCCGATCGTCCGGGGTGCGGTGCGTCTCCATGACCTCGCGGCCCTCATCCGAGCTCACGATCCGTAGCTCGAGGTTGGCCGCCCGCTCGGCGAGCAGGGCGAGGAAGGGGATCGTGTTGACCGAGTCGCTGCAGGCGGCCTCGGCCACCGCGAGAATCCGCCATGCTCCCCCGAGAGCCTCGACGCGGGCGACCATCTCGGCCGCGATCTCGCCTCCCTCGTAGTTCTGCACCCAGAGGGCCCGCCGCGCGTCCGCATCGCGATAGAACTCGTCGAAGGTCAGTCCGCCCCGGTAGAGCGCTTCCAGCTCCTCGCCGATGACGGCGACCGCGAGGGGGGCGCCGCCGGTAGCGAGGGCCGGAACGGCGGGGCAGACGGCGGTCACGGCGGATGCGAAGATGGCGAAGGCGAAGGTCGTCACTGGTGCTCCCGTTGATCGGCGGTCGTGGCGAAGGCCCCAATCTAGACGCGGCCGATCGAGCCGGCCACGCGATTCGCAACGAGAGACCGCAGATCGCGAGAAACCCCCTGTGTTTCTTCCGCCACAATCGCCGGGGTCCCACGATCTTCGTGCCCCGCAACCCGTTTCTTCGCAACCGATTGGCCGGGCGTGCCAGGGCGAGCCGACTTCGAATCGGCTCTTGCCCTACCCCCGGCCGCCGCGGCGATCACGAGGTCGACGGGGCGACCGAAGACGAAGACAGGGTGGACGGACCATGCGAGACGACAGCCAGAACGTGAGCCGGGGCCCGGGCACAGGTGGCTTTACCCAGATCAGCACGCTCCAGGTGCTCGTTCTCTCGGGGGTAACGGCAGTCGGCACGGGCGGCGCTCTCGTAACGGCGAACCAGAAGCTCGCGATGAGCAACGCGGTCGAGCTGGTGACGATCGCCCACGCGCAGGCCCGCACGACCGCTCTCCGAACGGGGGAGACGGTTCGCATGGATGTCGACGCTGAGAGCGGTCGGATTCTGATCACGCTCGTAAGCGGCGACCCGAGGGATACGGAGGTGCTGCTGCGTGAGGTGGCGCCGCCGGCAGTCGCGATCGAGAGCGACTTCGAGACGATCTGCTACGACGGGATGGGACAGCCCCTTGTGGGCGGGGAGTGTGAGGCGCCGATCGGCTCGATCATGATTCGCACGCTGGATGATGAGGCCACGCTGACGCTGAACGGCGAAGGCAGGCTGGATCTCCGGTAAGGCTCTCGACCGCGCGGGCCGTCTCGTGCGCTGAGCTCGTCATCACCACGAGCGGTCCCTGGCCGGTGCCCCGAGAGGGGTGCCGGCCATTTTTTTTGCGACGTCCCGTGCCCGAAGGCGCCCGCCGACACCTCGCACGACCGGATCTCGTCCAGTAGATCACGTGACACGGCCGACCCGCCCCGCGGACAGCACCGAGACCGGAGGAAACGCGTGATCCACCGAAGACAGCCCGCCGCCCTCGTAGCACTCCTGGTGTCGCTCATCGCCTGCGGCGACGCGACGCCCCCTCCGGAGACCGTCGCGGACGACGGCCGGGTTTCCGGGTTCGGGCGCTACGAAGGGTATTCCGAGCCGCGTTTCGACGGGTGGGTGACCACGTCCCGGTACGTCGAGATGCGCGATGGGGTGCGACTCGCGGTCGACGTCACCCGACCCGCCGTCGACGGCGTGGCGGTCGACGAGCCGCTGCCGGTGGTGTGGACACATTCCCGGTATCACCGCAACCCGGGCGCGCTCATCCGCGCGTTCAACCCCGATGTTCCCGAGGAGGACCTCCCCGTCATCCGGTCGGTCGTGGACGCGCAGGGCGACCTGCAGCTGCTCGTACGTCACGGCTATGTCGTGGCGGCCGCCGGCGTGCGCGGGAGCGGCGCGTCGTTCGGCGCCTACGAGGGGCTGTTCTCCGAGGCGGAGACCGACGACGCCGGCGAGCTGATCGAGTGGCTCGCGTCGCAGCCCTGGAGCGACGGGAACGTCGGGATGTACGGCGGCTCGTACCTCGGGATCACGCAGTACATGGCGGCTTCTCAGGGCAAGCCGGCGCTGAAGGCGATCTTCCCGAACGTGGCCGCGCTGGACATGTACGATGTCGCGTACCCTGGAGGGGTCTTCCGCGACGACATGTTGCAGCACTGGGGATCGCTGACCCACGATCTCGACGTGAACGTCCCTGCGCCGCCCGTCGACGACGATGTCGAGGGCGTCCTTCTTCGTGAGGCGCGTGACGAGCACGCCGCGAACTGGGATGTGGAGGAGCACTACGGGGCCGGTCGCTACCGCGACTACGACACGCCCGAGCACGCGTGGATGGAACACGGACCGACGCGGGTGCTCGACGAAGTGTTCGAGGCCCGCGTTCCCGCCTACCACTGGAACGGATGGTACGACGTCTTCGTCACCGATGCGGCGCTCTGGTACGCCAACTATACCGGTCCCCAGAAGCTCGGGATCGGGGCCTGGTCGCATGCCGGGATGCCCGATTCGGTGCTGATGGCCGAGCGAGGGCGGCTCGGTGCGATCGAGCAGCTCCGGTGGTTCGACCACTGGCTGAAGGGTATCGACAACGGTGTGATGGACGAGCCCCCCATCCACTACGCGGTAATGATCGATCCCGGCGAGTGGCGGTGGGAGTCTGCCGAGAGCTGGCCCCCGCCGGCCGAGCCGTTCGAGCTCAGGTTCGCCGCCGGGCCGACCGGCAGCGTCGACTCGGCGAACGACGGGCGTCTCGTGCGCGTCGACGCCGTCTTCGACGACCGCGGCGTCGACGAGTACACGGTCGACACCACGACCACGACCGGCACCACGACCCGCTGGGACAACGCGGTCGGCGCCGCGCCCGTGATGGTCTACCCCGATCTGCGCGAGACCGATGCGCGGGCGCTCACGTACACTACCGATCCGCTCGACGTGGACCTCACGGTCACGGGGCACCCCGTGGCGACCCTGTGGGTGACCTCTTCCGCGGGCGATGCCGACTTCTTCGTGTTGCTCGAGGAGGTCTATCCGGACGGGCGGTCGCGGTACGTCACGGAGGGCGTGTTACGCGCGTCGCACCGCGCGACGGCGCCCGCTCCGTGGGACAACCTCGGCCTGCCGTTCCACCGGAGCTTCGAGTCGGACGTGTCCCCGCTGCCGGAAGGGGAACCGGCCGAGCTCGAGCTCGATCTGCACCCGACTTCGACCGTGTTCAACGCGGGGAATCGGCTGAGGGTGACCGTGATGGGGGCCGACGCGGACAACACCGAGGAGCGCTACGCGACGCCTCCGACCGTGGGGCTCCACCGCGGTCCGGGCACGCCGTCGGGCATCGTCCTACCGGTCGCGCCCGCCGGCGCCGGGTGACGACCCCCGAGCTTCCTAGCGCCGCTCGGGACCTCCGTGCGGGCCTTCGTGCTCGATGACCATCACGCCGTGTGCGCCCTGCTCCTCGAGCCAGGCATGGAAGCGCTCGCGCTGATCGGGCCGCAGCACCGCGAACATGCTGTTGTGGACGCTCTCGATCGCCGTCCTGAGGTGCGGCTGTAGCGAGGACCAGGACTCGGTCACGGTCGTCTGGTGTCTGCGGAAGATCGAGTCGATCTGGCGCACCTGGGCATCGTCGAGGTCGAAGAGCTGTTGGAAGTGCCCCAGCGCCATCTCGTGCTGTTGTTCGGCATGGTCCACGGTTCCGCCATGGTGCGAGAGGATCAGCCGATCACCGGCGATCCCGATCGCGACCCCGAACAGGACGAGGGCGAGCCCGCCGAGGGTCGAGGAAGTCCGCTGCGTCAGCATCTCGTCACTCCTCCCTGACGACGGTCGACGCGACGCCGCTGCTCATCAGCGCCGCGAGGTCGGGCGCGGACGGCTCCAGCATGCGCGCGGCGAGCGGATCGCCCGGCTGGAGCGCGGCCGCGACGCTCGGGGGGACGGCCGAGGCCGCCGGGCCGCGATCCGGCACCAGCCACCAGGCCGCCACGGCGAAGAGCGCCGCACCGAACGCGAGGGCGGGGGACCACTCCGGGCGCGCCCACCACACAGGTCGGGCTCCGGCCCGCGCCCGGCGCCGCGCAAGGGCGGGTTCGCTGCGCGTCACCACGCGATCGGCGAGCCCGTCCCAGTAGGCCGGGTCCGCAGGCAGGCGCGAGATCCGCCCCTCCTTTCGTTCACTCACCCGTGAGCCTCCTTCTCCTCGTTCGACCCGGGCGGACCGTCGTCCTCTCCGGCGACCAGCGGTGCGAGAACCTCTCTCAGGGACTGCTTCGCCCGGTGGAGGTGCACCCGCACCGTAGACTCGCTCATGCCCAGCATCCGTGCGACCTCGCCCCGCGCGAAACCTTCCATCTCGCACAGCCGGAAGCAGGAGCGCTGCCGCGGCGTGAGGTCCTCGAGCGCGCTCTCGATGCGCTCCCTCACCTCCAGTCGCTCGGCCGCATCCGCGGCCGGTTGTCTGCCCGGCAGCGACTCCGGCACACGCATCAGCCGCCAGCGCGACCGTCTCGAAGCCGCGTTGCGTCCGAGGTTCCGCACGATCGTAAAGAACCACGGGGCGAACGGCCGGTCCGTATCGAACCGGTCGATCCGTCGAAGGGCGCGGTAGAACGCATCCTGGACGATGTCCTCGGCGTCTTCGCGCGCATGGCAGAACTCCCAGGCGACCGCCAGCGCCGGCCGGACATAGCGGCGGACGAGGGCCTCGAACGCGCCCCCGTCACCCTCTCTTGCACGCAAGACGAGGTCGGCGTCGGAGACGCCCTCATCGCTCACCGGCGGCCGCACCGTCAGGCGCGGCCGACGATCGGACCGCCACCCCGGAACGCCCGGCCTCCAGCCTCGATCGGGACCCCCATCCTCCTGCGCATGTCTGATCAGGGGGGGCGCCTCGTCGCGGGTCAATACGTGCGACCCCCTCGCCAGCGGTGCTGGGGGCCCGTGCTCCCCCGTTTCCCGACACCGTACAGACGGCGCCCCGGCGCGTTTACCACGCGTCCGTCACGCAGCTCCTCTGGCCTCGCGGCGTGTCGGGGAACACCTTGACGCGTCTCGACCGAAACCGCACACAGGAGGTACCCGCATGGCTCCGCTCCGCCGTCTCGCACCGGCGCTCGCGCTCCTCGCTCTCGCCGCGCCCGTCGCGGCGCAGACCGCACCCGAGATGCTCGAGAACCTCCGGTTCAGGCACATCGGTCCGGTCGGAAACCGCGTGGCGTCCGTCGCGGGCGTCCCCGGCGACCGCACGACGTACTTCGCCGGCGCCGCCAGCGGGGGATTGTGGAAGACGGACGATGCGGGCCTCCACTGGCGGTCGGTGTTCGACGACCAGCCGGTCCATTCGATCGGCGCGATCGCCGTCGCCCCGAGCGACCCCGCGATCGTGTGGGTCGGGACGGGCGAGAGCTCGATCCGCTCGAACGTCTCGATCGGAAACGGCGTGTGGAAGTCGACCGATGGAGGGGAGAGCTGGAGCCACTCCGGTCTCGAGGGGACGGGGCGTGTCGGGCGGATCCTCATCGATCCGCGTGACCCCGACGTCGTGTACGTCGCGGCCCTCGGCCACTCGTACGGTCCGGCAGAGGAGCGGGGGGTCTACCGGACGCGCGACGGCGGCGACAGCTGGGAGCGTGTCCTGTTCGTCGACCAGAACACGGGCGCCTACGAGATGGCGATGGACCCCGCGAACCCGCGGAAGATCATCGCCACGATGTGGGACCTCGAGCTCAAGACGTGGAAGCGCGACAGCGGCGGGCCCGGAAGCGGCCTCCACCTGACCATGGATGGCGGCGACACGTGGACGCGCCTGGAGGGCAACGGGCTCCCGACCGGCACCATGGGGAAGATCGCGGTCTGCATGTCGGCCGGCGATTCCGATCGGGTGTACGCGCTCATCGAGACGAGCGACGGCGTCCCGATGGAAGGTTACGAGACCGACACGGGCGAGCTGTGGCGCTCGGAGGATGGCGGCCGGAGCTGGAACCTGACGAACCACAGCCACGACCTCGCGACGCGGCAGGCCTACTACACGCGGTGCGGTGTCTCGCCCGACGATCCGGATGAGATCTACTTCCTCTCCTCGAGCTATTCTGTGAGCCTGAACGGCGGCGAGACCTTCACGACGAGCAACTACCTGGGCGACACGAACGCGCCGGGGTGGGATCACCACGACATCTGGCTCGACCCGACGAACGGCGACCGGTTCCTCATCGCGTTCGATGGGGGTGTCACGATCACCGAGAATCGCGGCGAGTCGTGGTACCGCGTGCAACTCCCGATCGCCCAGATGTATCACGTGACCGTGGACAACGCGGTCCCGTACAACGTCATGGGGAACCGTCAGGACGGGCCGTCGCTGCGCGGACCGTCGAACACCCGCACCGCCGGGTTCTGGTCGAACGGGATCATCACGCGGGGCGAGTGGCGCGATGTCGGGGGAGGCGAGAGCGGGTTCGCGACGCCCGACCCGACCGACCACAACATCGTCTGGTCGAGCGCCTCGGGCTCGGGCGCGCGTGGCGGGATCGTCACGAGGTACGATGTCCGCACCGGCCAGTACCGCGACGTCGAGGTGTGGCCGATGTCGACCGGCGGCTGGCCGGCGGAGGACCTGCGGTACCGCTTCCAGTGGACCTTCCCACTCCTCATCTCGCCGCACGACAACGAGACCCTCTACGTCACCAGCCAGCACGTCCACCGAACCCGCAACCGGGGTCAGAGCTGGGAGGAAGTGAGCCCGGACCTGACGACGAACGACAAGTCGCGACAGACCATCTCGGGCGGTCTCACGCCGGACAACATCGGGGTCGAATACTGCTGCGTCATCTACGCCTTCGACGAGTCGCCGGTGCAGGAAGGCGTGCTGTGGGCCGGGACGAACGACGGGCTCATGCACGTGAGCCGCGACGGCGGCGAGACCTGGACCGAGGTGACCGCGAACATCCCGAACCTGCCGCCGGACGGCGTGGTGCGGAGCATCGATGCCTCGAAGTGGGATGCGGGGAAGGCGTACATCACCATCGAGCACCACCAGGTCGGCGACTTCACCCCCCGCGCCTACCGGACCGAGGACTTCGGCGCGTCGTGGACGCTCATCACGAACGGCGTCGACAACGACCCCGTCGACTACACGCGCTATCTGCTGGAGGACCCGGTGCGCCCGGGGCTGCTCTACCTGGGCACCGAGTCGAACCTCTACGTGAGCTGGAACGACGGGTCGAGCTGGCAGCCGCTCATGAACAACTTCCCGCACACACCCGTTTACGGACTCATCGTGCAGGAGCACTTCAACGACCTCGTGATCGGCACCTACGGGCGCGGCTTCTGGATCCTCGACGACCTCGGGCCGATCCAGCAGATGACCGCCGACGTCGCCGCCTCGCGGGCCCACCTCTTCGAGCCCCGCGATGCCTACCGCTTCCAGCCGACGACCGAGCCGATGGCGATGTTCGCGGACTGGACGGCTGGCGAGAACCCGCCGCGCGGCGGGTCGCTCAACTACTGGCTGGGGGCCGACGGCGCCGAGCGCGCGCAGCTGCGGATCGACAACTCCGCCGGCGAGACCGTGAGGACGCTGAACGGGCCGACCGCCCCGGGGGTGAACCGGGTCTGGTGGAACTTCGCGGGTGAGGGCGTGGACCAGACGCGGATCCGGACGAAGCCCCTGTTCGCGGACTGGGTGCCGATGCCCGAGACGTTCAGGGGGAGCGGCGGCGGCGGATTCTTCGGCGGTGGCGGGCCGATGGAGCCGCCGGGTGACTACACGGTTACGCTCGTGGTCGATGGCGAGGACGTCATGAGCCGCACGCTCACCGTGATCAAGGATCCGAACTCGGAAGGCACGCTGGAGGACATCCGGCTCCAGACCGAGCTGGTCGCGGAGATCATGGCCGATCGCGACCGCGGCATCGCCGTCGTGAACCGCATCGAGCTCATGCGCCGCCAGATCTACGACCTCCGTCCCGTGCTGGAGGAGGCCGGGGACGCCGACGCCGTGATCGCGGCCGGCGAGGCGCTGGACGAGCGCCTGATCGAGGTCGAGAGCCGGCTCGTCCAGCTACGCAATACCGGAGGTGGCGACGGCGTGCGCTGGCCGGCAATGGCCCTGAGCCAGCTCTCTTCGTTGCAAGGCGGTGTGTCGACCGCCGACTTCCGGCCGACGGACCAGCAGCGCGAGGTTCACGTCATCCTTCGCGAGCAGATCGACGAGGCGGAAGCCGCGCTGAACGCGGTGATCGCGGACGAGCTGGCCGAATTCAACCAGCTCCTGCAACAGACCGTCGGCAGGGTGATCACGACGGATCAGTGATCGTGTGAGCCCGCTCGAGGCGATACTCGAGACGCACGGCGTCGTCGTTCTGGACGGCGGGCTCGCCACCGAGCTGGAGGCTCTCGGGTGCGACCTCGACGACCCGTTGTGGTCCGCCCGGGTCCTTCTCGACGAGCCGGATCCGATCCGGACGGCGTCGAGGCGGTTCCTCGAGGCTGGCGCGGACTGCGTCGCGACGGCGACCTACCAGGCGAGCGTGAGGGGGTTGGCCGACCGCGGTCTCGCGCGCGACGAGATCGCGGCGCTCCTCACCCGGGCGGTGGACATGGTCGTCGAGGAGCGTGACGCGTTCGTCGAGGCGCTCCGCGCCGATGGGCCCGCCGGGTCCGACCCGTCCGGCGGCACCGGACGGGCGCGCCCGATCGTGGCCGCGAGCATCGGGCCTTACGGCGCGTCTCTGGCGGACGGCTCGGAGTACCGCGGCGAATACGGCCTGTCGGCCGCCGAGCTCTACGACTTCCACGCCGAGCGGTGGGCGATCCTGGCCGACTCGGCCGCGGACATTCTCGCCTGCGAGACCACGCCGTCGCTCGACGAGACGCTCGCGTATTGCCGCCTCGCCGCGGTCTCGGCCCGTCACACGTGGATCAGCTTCCAGTGCCGCGACCATACGTCCATCGCCGACGGCACCCCCTTCGAGACGGCGGTATCGGTCGCGCA
>JAWWCR010000051.1:0-26660 GCA_033720355.1 Gemmatimonadota bacterium | reverse complement strand
GACGGCGTCCCTCGCCGGTAGTCCTCGATCTCGGGCACGGAGAAGAGCGCGTTCTCGATTCCGCCGAGCGGCGCGGTGTGCCGCAGATAGACCAGCCGATCGCCGTCCTCGTGCGGGAGCGGACGAAGGAGAACCCCGTTCACCGCGCTGAACATTGCCGTGTTGGCGCCGATGCCGAGACCGAGCGTCACGATGAACACGCACGCGTATCCGCGGTTCTTCGCGAGCCCGCGTACCGCGTGCCTCACGTCTCTCAGAATCCCATCGAGCATCATCTCGGTTCTCTCTCTCGCCGGTCTCCGGAGGTCCACTCCGGGGAGGAGGTATTCGTCATCTCGTGCCGTGCTTCCCCCCAATCCGGCGGGGAGGGAACGCGCGCCGATCTCGCGGATTCGGTCGGCCCGGAGCGCCATGCTCGACGCGATCGCGTCACCGATCGCTTCGCGCCAGAACCGAAGACGGCGGGCGACCCCGCCCGCGTAGCGCGGCTCGGCTCGCTGACGCGACAGGTGGGAAAGGATCTGGTCCCCGAACTCCCGTCGGAACGCGCGGGGGAACAGGGCGACGAGAAGCCGGTGCGAGAGCGGCGGTCGGATGGTCCGTCGCGCGCCGGAAACGGCGGCGAGATCGGGGCCGGTGTGCGTGGACCGCGCGCTCATGGTTGCTCGACGGGTGCCCGGGTCTCTCAGGCCGACTGCTGGCTGACCGAGGGGTCGTCGAGAAGCGACCGCGCGGCCTCCAGATCCGACGACATGCGATCCAGCTCTGCGTCCAGCGTCGTCCGTCCCTTCTCGGTGATCGCGTAGAAGCGCCAGCGCGCGCCGGGCTCGACATCGGCGTCCGCGGGGGCCTCCCGTTCCTCGATCAATCCGCCCTCCACCATACGCCGGATCCCGGCGTACAGCGTACCGGCCCCGAGACGCACGGACCCGTCGGTGCGGTCCTCGACCATGCGCTTGATCCGGTAGCCGTGGATCGGCGGACCCGTCAGGCTGAGCAGGATGTGAAAGGTCGCCGGGGTGAGCGGCTTCGACGATCGGGCGTTGCGCGGCATCTTGGCGCCTTCCTGCGAGGGTGTCGCCGACGGCTCCCGGTCGACGTCGTTATCGACGGTCGATTAGCGATAGTCGATAATAGGTGGTCTCAGACGCGGAGTCCAGTGGCGAGCTCGGCGGCGGGCCCGTGTCGGACCCCGGGCGGCCCATTCGTTGTATCGGGACCGACGTCCTTGAACGCCCACGACACCCGAAGCGCCCGGAGCGAACCATGACCACGCCGCCGCACCTCTCCCGTCGTTCCTTCGTGCGCAACGGCCTCGCGGCCCTCGGGGCCACGGCCTCGCTGGGGTGCGGGTCGAATGACCCGGCGGGCCCCGCCGTGGACGGCGGCAGCCCGCGCCTGTCGGCCCGTCCGGGAGGGACGACGGGGACGCCGGCCACCGGCGCGAGCGCGCTCGGGCTGAGCGCCCCGCGCGATGGTTGGCTCTACGTGCCGACGACGTACGATGCGGCGACGCCGACCCCGCTGATGGTGCTGCTGCACGGGTCGAGGGGCCGTGCGGACAACTGGATGAGCTACCAGACGCGCGCCGAGGAGCGCGGCATCATCGCGCTCGCCGTCGACAGCCGCGACGCCACCTGGGACCTCATCATCTCCGACTTCGGTCCCGATATCGCCTTCCTCGACGCGGCGCTCGAACACGCATTCGCGTTGTGCAACGTGGACCCCGCCAGACTCCTCATCGGCGGATTCTCCGACGGCGCCTCGTACGCCCTGTCGGTAGGCCTCGCGAACGGCGACCTGTTCTCGCACGTGCTGGCTTTCTCCCCGGGCTTCAACCTCACGCAACCGACCGTCGGGATGCCGAGCGTCTTCGTGTCGCACGGCGACGCCGACACGATCCTCCCGGTCAACTCGAGCCGTGACGACATCGTCCCCGATCTCCGGGCGAGGGGGTACGACGTGAGCTATCTCGAGTTCGATGGAGGGCACCAGGTTCCGGCCGAGGTGGCGGACGCGGCCCTCGACTGGTTCCTCGGAGTCTGACAGGTTGAGGGTTCGCGACCGATCGGGTCGCGGGAGATCCGGCAGGCGAACGACGGGTGGTGGGGTGGAACTCGAAGACGCGGACACCGTACCGTTGAGCATGACACGCCGACCAAAGCTCGGAGGCCCCTGGCTGGTGGCGCTGGCCCTCCTGCCCGTGCCCGGATGCGAGCGGATCGAGACGGTCCTCGAGGACGTCGTGCCTCCCCCCGCGACGCCGCGCGAAGCGTACGAGCGCGCACTCGGTGATGCCGGGCTCGCGGAGACGTCGCTCGCGATGCGGTGGCGCGAGGCCGCGGACGCCGCGCTCGTCAGCCCGGTCCGCCTCGACCCACCGTTCGAAGAGATGGCCTACTACCCGGCCGAGGAGCCGACGGCCGCCTCGTACCTGATCTCGATCCGGCGCGGCCAGTCGATCAGGGTCTCGTACTCGACCGATCCGCCGGGGTCGAGCGGCGTCTTTCTGGATGTGCACCGTATGGGGTCCGGAGGAGTCCTGACACCCGTCGCCCACTCGCCGCCGGACGCCACCGAGCTCGAGTTCGAGCCTTCCGACAGCGGTGATTTTCTGCTCCGGGTACAGCCGGAGCTCCTGCGCGATGTGAGCGTTCGCCTCCGCGTCGTGAAAGCGGCCGTTCTGGCCTTCCCGGTGAGCGGGTTCGACGCCGGCGCGATCCAGAGCGTGTTCGGAGACGCGCGTGACGGCGGCCGACGCGAGCACCACGGCGTCGACATCTTCGCGCCACGCGGCACCCCGGTCCTCGCCGCGTCCGACGGCGTCGTGTCGCGCGTCGGAGACCAGCGGCTCGGCGGCAACGTCATCTGGGTGCAGGACTCCGAGCGCGGGATCCGGCAGTACTACGCACACCTCGAGCGTCAGCTCGTCCGGCGCGGGCAGCGCGTGAGCGCCGGCGATACGATCGGTCTGGTCGGCAACAGCGGCAACGCGCGCACCACCCCGCCGCACCTGCACTTCGGGCTGTACATCCGTCGCAGGGGACCGATCGACCCCTACGCGTTCCTCTACGCGCCGCGGAGCGATCCGCCACGTCTGATCGCGGACAGCTCGAGTCTCGGAGAATGGATGCGGACGAGGAGCGGAGCCCGCATCGCGCTCTCGTCGGCCTCGTCCGGAGATTCGGAGGAGACCCTGGAACCGTATACGGTCGTCCGCGTCCTCGGCGCGTCAGGGAGCGACCTCCGAGTCCGTCTGCCCGACGGGCGGTTCGGCCTCGTCCGGGGAGGCGTCGAGGCGCTCGACACGCCGATCGACGAGGCGGTGCTCGCGGCCGGTGACGAGATGCTGGCGCGTCCCGACCTCGCGGCCCCGCGCGTGCGCGCGCCGGTGCAATCCGCGACGATGCCGGTAGTCGGCCGCTTTTCGGACTTCCTGATGGTGCGACCCGAGGCCGGTCCCCCCGCCTGGGTCTCCGCGGGGCGCTGACCCCGCACTCCCCTTTTTCGGCCCAGGCGACCGCGTGGGAGGTTGCCGGGCATAGCCTTTGCGCGTTCCGCCGGTCGCACGGCTCACGAATGACGGGAAAGCCGGGCGCTGCGGCGCCATGCAGATCTCGAGCAGACGAACGCAAGGCGGTCACTCACCGGTCGCGTTGCATCCGTGCAACAGTCGGAAGGGAGGCCGACGAGGGAGGCCCTTCCACGCGATGCCACACGAACCCGGGCGAGCGAGGCGGATGAGCGATACCGATACGCGACCCATCCGCGAGTTCGCGCGACTCGAGGCGGGCGACCACATCGCCATCCTCGGCGGCGGGCCGGCGGGTCTGACGGCGGCCTACCAGCTCGCGCGAGCCGGCTACGACGTCACCGTCTTCGAAGCGACCGACATGGTCGGCGGGATCTCGCAGACGGCGAGGTATCGCGGGTTCCGCTTCGATATCGGGGGGCATCGCTTCTTCACGAAGATCCGTCCCGTACAGGAGATGTGGGATGAGGTGCTCGGCGATGAGTTCCTCACCGTACCGCGGCTCTCGCGGATCTACTATGACGGGAAGTTCTTCGATTATCCGCTCAAGCCGATGAACGCCCTGTTCGGGCTCGGGCTCTTCCGCTCGATCTCGATCCTGGTGAGCTACCTGAAGGCGCACCTCCGTCCGAACCCGGTCGAGGAGAACTTCGAGCAGTGGGTCTCCAACAGGTTCGGGAAGAAGCTCTACGAGACCTTCTTCAAGACCTACACGGAGAAGGTGTGGGGAATCCCGTGTACCGAGATCCGCGCCGAGTGGGCGGCGCAGCGCATCAAGGGGCTTTCGCTCGCCCGCGCGATCCTGTCGGCGGCATCGCTCAACAAGCGCTCGACGAAGATCAAGACGCTGATCAACGAGTTTCGCTACCCCCGGCTGGGACCCGGTCAGATGTGGGAGCTCACGGCCCGGGCGATCGAGGCCGATGGCGGGCGGGTCCTGATGAACACCCGCGTCCACGGAGTCGAGATCGACGGCGACCGCGCGTCGGCGGTACTGGCCACGGGGCCCGACGGCGAGATGAGGGTCGAGGCCGACCACGTGATCTCGTCGCTCGACTTGCGCAGCCTCGTACGCTGTCTCGAGCCGACGCCCCCGAAGGAGGTCGTCGAGGCGGGGGAAGGGCTCCGATATCGGGATTTTCTTGTCGTGGCCTTGATCGTCGACCAGCAGGATCTGTTTCCCGACAACTGGATCTACATCCACTCGCCCGGAGTCACCGTCGGACGGATCCAGAACTTCGGGAACTGGAGCCCTCATCTGCTCGGGGATGCCGACAGGTCCTGTCTCGGGATGGAGTATTTCTGCTTCGAGGGCGACGGGCTGTGGGGGAGCAGCGACGAGGAGCTGATCGCCCTCGCCACGAAGGAGATCGGCGAGCTGGGTCTCGCCGACCCGTCGCTGGTCTCCGACGGTGCGGTCGTCCGTATGCCGAAAGCGTATCCGATCTACGACGCGGAGTACCGCGATCACCTCGATGGCGTGCGTGCGTTCATCGACCCGATCGTGAACCTGCACCCGGTCGGCCGAAACGGGATGCACAAGTACAACAACCAGGATCACTCGATGCTCACGTCGATGATGACCGTCTGGAACATGCAGGGGGCGGCTCACGACATCTGGTCGGTCAACACGGACTTCGAGTACCACGAGGAACAACGTCTCGAGCCTCCGAAGCCCGAGCGTTCCGAAGCCCCGGCTGTCGCGGTCGGAGGCTGAGGGCCGTGCGAGCCGCCTCTCGGGGAGCGTGGCGTTGAGGATCGGCGTCGATGCCAGCTGCTGGGCGAACGCGCGAGGGTACGGACGATTCACGCGCGAGCTGCTCGCCTCGATGGTGCGCAACGCGCCCGACGACGAGTTCGTGTTCGTGGTGGATCAGGCGGGCCGGCGCGTGTTCGACCTCGAGGGCGACAACGTGACTGTCGACGTCGTGGAGCTCGGAGAATCGCCGGTCATGGCCGCGTCCGCACATCGAAACCGCCGTCTCGCCGACATGCTGCGGATGACGCGCGCCGTGAAGCGGGGACGCCCCGACGTGTTCTTCTCCCCGTCCGTCTACAGCTACTTCCCCCTCCCCCCGGGTCAGCGGGCTGTCGTCGCGATCCACGACGTGATCGCCGATCGATACCCGCACCTGACGCTGCCGACGGCCCGGTCGCGGATGTTCTGGAAGATGAAAGTGGGTCTCGCGCTCCAGCAGGCCCGGCTCATCCTGACGGTGTCCGACTTCTCCGCACGCGCGATCCACGAGTACCTCGGGGTCCCGGAGGATTCGATCCGCGTCGCGGGCGAGGCGCCGGCGAAGGCGTACCGGCCGAGCGACCCGCGCGAGACCGCCGAGGCGGCGCGCGAGATCGGGCTGCCCGAAGGAGCGGGCTGGTTCGTGTATGTCGGCGGGTTCAACCCGCACAAGCGCGTCACGTCGCTCGTCTGGGCGCACGCGCGGCTCGCCCGCGAGGAACGGGAGGCGGCGCCGTATCTGCTGCTCGTCGGCGATCCCGGCTCGGACGCGTTCTTCAAGAACACGGATAGGATTCGCGAGGCCATCGAGGAAGCCGGGACCGCGAATCGCGTCATCTGGACGGGCTTCGTGCCCGACGAACGACTGCGCCATCTGCACTCCGGCTCGCTCGGGCTGGTTCTCCCGTCGGAGGCCGAGGGGTTCGGGCTTCCGGCCGTGGAGGCGGCGGCGTGCGGGAGCCCGGTGATCGCGACGAACCAGAGTCCACTCCCCGAGCTCCTGGAAGGGGGCGGGATCTTCGTCGCCCCCGGCGATCAGGAGACCCTCGAAGGTGCGTTGCGCTTGTTCGCGAAAGACCGGGCGCTTGGTCGCCGGATGGGCGACCGGGCTCTCGAGCGGGCGAGGGCCCTCACCTGGGACGCCGGAGCGTGTGCGGCACTCGCCGCGATTCGGGAGGCGGCCGCGTGATGTCGAGGCCACTTCGGGTCGCCATGCTCAGCACGTTCTACCCGCCCCGGAACTTCGGCGGAGATGGGATCGCGATCCAGCGCCTGTCGCGCGCTCTAGTGCGCCGCGGGCACGAGGTCACGGTCCTCCACGACGCCGACGCCTATCGCGTGTTGAGTCGGGGCGCCGAGCCCGCGGACATCCGTGAGCCGGACGGGTTGCGCGTCGTCGCGCTCGAGAGCCGGATGCCGCGACTCGCTACCCTCCTGACGCAGCAGGTGGGCCGGCCGGTGGTGAAGGGGCGGCGCATCGAGTCGATCCTCGATGAGGGCGGGTTCGACATCGTCCATTACAACAACATCTCGCTGATCGGCGGCCCCGGCGTCCTCGAGCTGGGCGATGGCGTGAAGGTGTACGAGGCCCACGAGCACTGGCTCGTCTGCCCATCGCACGTGCTGTGGCGGCACGACCGGGAGGTGTGTACGGGCCGTGAGTGCGTGCGCTGCGTCCTCAGGTTTCGCCGTCCTCCACAGGTGTGGCGGTACACCGGGGCTCTCGAACGCAGGCTCTCCGAGATCGATCTCTTCATCGCCAAGAGCGAGTTCAGTCGACAAAAGCACGCCGAGTTCGGCTTCACGCGGGACATGGAGGTGCTTCCCTACTTCCTGCCGGACGACGACTCGTCGGTGGTGGGGTCGCGCGACACGTCGGATGCGGATGCGCCACACGACCGCCCGTACTTCCTCTTCGTGGGGCGGCTCGAGCGGATAAAGGGTCTCGACGACGTGATTCCCGCGTTCGGCTCCTACGAGGACGCCGATCTCCTGATCGCGGGGGATGGCGGGCATCGCGCCGCTCTCGAGCGGCTCGCCGGGGGCAACCCGCGTGTGCGGTTCCTCGGTCGGCTGGCTCCGCGCGAGCTCGACAGGTACTACCGCGGCGCGCAGGCCCTGATCGTGCCATCCATCTGCTTCGAGACGTTCGGGATCATCCTCATCGAGGCATTTCGACAGGGTACCCCTGTCATCGCGCGACGGATCGGACCCTTCCCCGAGATCGTGGAGTCGAGCGGGGGCGGCGAGCTGTTCTCGGACACTGCGGGGCTGATCGCGGCGATGGAGCGCATGAGGGCGAGCCCCGAACACCGGCAGGTGTACGCCACGGCCGCGCGCCGGGGGTTCGAAGAGCGGTGGTCCGAGAGCGCCGTCGTGCCCGCGTATCTGGATCTCGTGGGGCGGGCGGCCGAGCGGAGCGGACGGCACGACGTCGCCCGCGTGATCGCCGAGGCCGCATAGGAGGCGTATGAGCAGCAGAGGAGGCGGGGCGTGAGGGTCTTCATCACCGGGGGTGCCGGGTTCATCGGCTCGCACCTGTCGGAGCGTCTGCTCGACGACGGACACGAAGTGCTGGTCCTCGACGATCTGTCGACGGGCGCGATGGAGAACATCCAGCCCTTCGTGGGGCGTCGTCGGTTCGACTACCGGATCGGGACCGTGATCGACGAGCCGCTCGTCGCCGAGATGGTCGATCGGTGCGACGTGACGGTCCACCTCGCGGCCGCCGTCGGCGTTCGGCTGATCGTCGAGCAGCCGGTCCACACGATCGAGACCAACGTCCACGGCACCGAAGTCGTCCTCAAGGCGGTCGCGAAGAAACAGAAGGCCATCGTCCTCGCTTCGACGTCGGAGGTATACGGGAAGAGCGACCGGATCCCCTTCTCGGAAACCGACGATCTCGTCATGGGCGCGACGACGCATGCGCGGTGGGCCTATGCGTGCTCGAAGGCGCTCGACGAGTGGCTCGGGCTGGCGTACCACCGCGACAAGGGTGTCCCGGTCACGGTCGTCCGGTTGTTCAACACGGTGGGGCCGCGCCAGACCGGCCGGTACGGGATGGTTCTCCCGACCTTCGCCACGCAGGCCATCCTCGGCGAGCCGATCACGGTGTACGGGTCGGGCGAGCAGTCCCGCTGCTTCTGTCACGTTCTCGATGCGGTGCGCGCGATCGAGGCGCTCGTCGCGGGTCCCTCGATGGCCGGCGAAGTGTTCAACATCGGGTCGGACGAGGAGGTCACGATCAACCGCCTCGCGGAGATGGTCCGCGAGGCGGCGGACAGCGACTCGGAAATCGTGCACATCCCCTACGACGAGGCGTACACCGAGGGCTTCGAGGACATGCAACGCCGGGTTCCCGACCTCTCCAAGCTCGAGCGGCTGCTCGGTTTCCGGCCCGAGACCCCGCTCGAGCGGATCGTGGCGGATGTCGTCGCCGAGAGGCGGGCGGCGCTCAGGCCAGCGCGAGGATAACCGGACGATGAGAGCCATCCTCACGTATCATTCGATCGACGACTCCGGGTCGGTGATCTCGGTGTCGCGGGGTGATTTTCGACGCCACGCCGAGTGGCTCGCGACCGCGGCCGCCCCGCGCGCCGTGACCGTCGACGAGGTGGTCCGCGCGGACGACGCCGAGGACTGTCTGGCCCTGGTGTTCGATGACGCGTTCGAGAACTTCGAGACCGCGGCATGGCCCGTCCTGCGGGATCTCGGTATCCCCGCGACGCTGTTCGTCGTCTCTCGCGAGGTCGGTCGGACCAATGCATGGGGCGGAGAGCACGACCCCGAGGCCCCGACCCTCCGGCTCCTCGACTGGGATGCGCTGGGGCGGCTCGCCGGCGAGGGCGTCGAGATCGGCTCGCACACCCGGACCCACCGGCGGCTGGAGGGACTGGACAGGGCACGGCTCGTCGATGAGATCGAGGGGTCGGCGGAGGACATCGAAACGCGTCTGGGCGAGCGCCCGGAGGGTTTCGCGTACCCGTACGGGTCGCTCGATGACGCAGCCGAGGCGGTGGTCTCATCGACGTACGGCTGGGGCTGTACGACCGAGCTGGCAGTCCTCGAGCGTACCTCGCCGCCTCACCGCCTTCCCCGGCTGGATGCGTACTACTACCGTCGTCCGGGCCAGCTCGAGTCCTGGGCCACTCCGACGTTCCGGGCCCGACTCGGTGTGCGGCGCGCGGCGCGCGACGCACGAGCCTGGCTCGATGGAAGGAGAGCCTCGTGAGCGACTCGGTCTCGGTGGCCCGCGACCGCACGGTGATCCGCCACCCGCCGCGCACGGAGCACGTGCGGCTGTCGGTGATCATGCCGGCCTACCGGGCGACGACCGTCCTTCCGAAAGCGGTCGCGGCGCTCGCGGCGAGCGATCTGCCGCGGGAGGACTGGGAGCTCGTCATCGCGGTCGACGGCGATTCGATGGGTCGGGACGACGACCGCACCGGGGAGCTGGCGCTCGAGCTGGCCGATACGGTGGTGCGGCTTCCCGGCAAGCCTCGCGGACCCGCGTATGCCCGGAACCGGGCGGCCGAGGCGGCACGTGGGGAGATCCTCGTGTTCGTCGACTCCGACGTCTGCGTCCATCCGGACGCGCTGACCCGGATCCTCGAGCGGCTCGACACGGAGCCCGATGTGGCGGCGGTCTTCGGCTCGTACGACGATCGGCCGGAGGCGCGGACGGTCGTCTCGCAGTACCGCAATCTCCTGCACCACTTCGTGCACCAGAACGGCGGCGGCGACGCCGAGACCTTCTGGGCGGGGTGCGGTGCGATCCGCACCGCGGTGTTCCACGAGGTCGGGATGTACGACGAGTGGCACTTCGCGCGGCCCCAGATCGAAGACATCGAGCTCGGACGGCGTCTCCGGCGAGCCGGCCACCGGATCCTCCTGGACCCGGCCATCCAGGCGTGTCACCTCAAGAAGTGGTCGCTGACCGAGGTGTTGCGGACCGATCTCCAGCACCGCGGGGTGCCGTGGACCAGATTGATCCTTCACGAGGGTCCGAACCCCGGCGGCAGCTCGCTCAACGTCCGACCCGTCAACCGTCTGTCGGTGGTCTCGACCTGGCTCGCGTTCGGTATGCTGCCGGCCGCCCTGGTGTTTCGCAGCGGGTGGCCCCTCGTCGTGGCGCTCGTTTGCGTCCTCATCGTCGTGGCCCTGAATGCGCCGTTCTTCGCGACGGTGCGAAGATCGGCGGGGTGGGGAGTAGCCCTCGGTTCGATCCCGCTCCACCTGATGTTCTATTTCTCGAACGGCCTGTCGGCCGTGAGCGGGGCCGTTGTCTACTCGGTCGTCGGCGCGCCGCTGCCGCCGCCCGATGTCGCGGCCTTCGAGGAGGTCGGCGTAGAAACGTGGCCCCCGCTACCTTCACGCCCCAAGGAGAGCGTTTGGTATGAGCACGGCGCCTGATACGACGGGAGCCTTCTCGCCCGAGGAGATGGCCGAGCTGCCCGAGGAGGCCGCCCTCGCCTTCCTGCCGCTGCACAAGCGGGCCCTGGGGATCGCCTTCGGGGTAGTAGGTGCGTTGCTGGTGTTCGTCGCGACGGCGTTCCACCTCGTCTTCCTCGAAGCCGACCCTTCGGGGCTTCGCCTGCTCGGCGAG
Source organism: Gemmatimonadota bacterium (assembly GCA_033720355.1). Taxonomy (GTDB): domain Bacteria; phylum Gemmatimonadota; class Gemmatimonadetes; order Palauibacterales; family Palauibacteraceae; genus Palauibacter. The sequence goes on along the minus strand of JAWWCR010000051.1, from coordinate 15,785 downwards.
TACTTCTACGGCTACCGCGTCTCGTGGACCGGAGCGTTCATCGGCGCCTTCTGGGGGTTCCTCACGGCGTTCGTCTTCGCGTGGTTCGCGGCGTTCGTTCGGAATCTGGTCATCGCGACCTACGTGTTCCTCGCGCGGACCCGTGACGAGATTCGCCAGACGCGCGACTTTCTCGACCACATCTGACGTCACACGTCCCGCGCCAGGAGGACAGTCCGTGTCCCAGGACCAGATCAGCGAACAATCCGTCCAGGCGGCCATCCGTCGGTTGAACGCCCGGGCATGGGGCATCAGTCTCGGGCTCGTGCTGGGCGTCGGCCTGATGGGGGCGACGTTGTGGCTCGTGGCGAAGGGCGGTCCGAGCGTCGGTCAGCACCTGGGTCTGCTGGGCAACTATTTCCCCGGATATCGGGTCACCGTCGCGGGCGCCTTCATCGGCTTCGTGTACGCGTTCGTGCTGGGGTACGGTCTCGGACGTCTCGTCGGCATCGTCTACAACCGGCTCGTCTAGAAGCCCCTCCGTGACCCTCGAGTCCGATCGCTTCACGCGCTACCTGATCGGCGCGCCGGCGTCCACGTATGTCGGAGAGTGGTATGCCGCGGGTCTCGCGCGGTACCCCGATCGCTTCGCGACGCGCGGGCGGCTCGACGCCGTGCTGCTCGCGATGTCGCGGTGGCGCTGGTTCCCGGTCCGGTCGGCCGACGTGACGGCGCGGTTCGTCGCGCCCGGTGGCGCCCTTCGACGCCGACTGGTCTACCTCACGGCGATCCTCGAGAACGCGCCCGAGGCCGCCCCGGTCTACGAGGTGCCCACGGCGAGATCACGTACGGCATTCTTCACCGGGCTCGCCGGCCGGGGCGTCGTCAGCGGAGTGGCGCTCCTGCTCGGGCTCGTGGTCGTCGGGCTCGGACTGATCGCGGGCGTCGGCCGGTGAACGAGGTGATGGTCGTGGGCTCCGGTCCGAGCGGCGTCCACTTCGCGCTCACCCTGCTCACGAAGGGCATCCCCGTCCGTCTGCTCGATGCCGGTCGCGCCGGGCCTGCCCCGGTCGAGCCCGAGCTCGATGTCTCGGAGCTCAGATCCCGGCTCGAAGACCCGGTCGAGTACTTTCTCGGAAAGGACCTCTACGGGGTCGCGCTGCCCGGCGAGGAGGGCGAGTTCTACGGGTTCCCACCCCAGAAGCGCTTCGTCTTCGAGCGTCCCGAGGGGCTGCCCGAGAGGACCGCCGGTTTCGAGTCGCTCGGGTCGTGGGCGCGCGGCGGCCTCGCGCGCGCGTGGACGGCCGGGGTCTACCCGTTCGACGAGACCGAGCTCGCGGAGTTCCCGTTCGGGGCGGGGGCGCTCGCGCCGTTTTACGAGGAAGTGGCCCGTCGGATCGGTGTGATCGGCGAACACGACGACCTCGCCCGCTTCATGCCCTGGCACGATGGGATCGGCGAGCCGCTCGAGCTGGACGGGCAGTCCGCCTCGCTCGTCGCGCGTTACTCGAAGGCGCGCGATCGGCTCAACCGGGAGGGCTGCTTCATCGGCCGGTCGCGTCTCGCCGTGCTCTCGGAGGACCGCGGCGGGCGGCGTGGGTGCGCCTACCTGGGCCGCTGCCTCTGGGGGTGCCCCGTCGGCGCCCTCTACACGCCCGACGTGACCCTGGAGGAGTGTCGTCGCTACCCCGGGTTCACCTACGAGCCCGGGCTTCTCGTGGACTCGTTCGAGATCGACGAGAGCCGGCGCGCGGCCGCGGTCCGGGTGCGGCCGCTCGACGGAGGGCCGGCCGAGAGCCGGCCGGTGGTCGATACGCTGGCGCTCGCCACGGGGACGCTCGGTACGGCGCGGCTCTTCCTCACCTCATGGCTCGACGCGACGGGCGAGCGCCCCGAGCTCGGAGGTCTGATGGACAACCGCCAGGTGCTCGTCCCCTTCGTCCACCTGGCGCGTGTGGGAGCGCGTTTCGAGACGTCGTCGTATCAGTACCATCAGCTGTCGATGGGTCTGGCTGCCGAGCCGAGAGAAGAATACGTGCACGGGCAGATCACGACGCTCACGTCGGCCCAGGCACACCCCATCATGGAGACGATGCCGTTCGACCTGCGCACGGCCGGGTACGTGTTCCGCAACGCCCGCGCTGCCCTCGGGCTGCTGAACCTCAACTTTCACGACCGCCGGCGCGACTCGTGCAGAGTATCGATCGACCCGCCGGGAGAGGACCCCGACGCGGCTCCGGTCCTGCGGACCGTGTACGAGCCCCCGGACGATGAGGAAGCCCGCATCCGGTCGGTTCTGCGTCGCGCACGGCGGGGGCTGAAGGCTCTCGGCTGCGTCGTGCCGCCGCGGGCGACTCATACGCGACCGATGGGGGCCAGCGTGCACTACGCCGGTACACTGCCCATGACGGAGGACGACCGACCGTTCACGGTCACGCCGCAGTGCCGCAGCCGCGACGTGTCGAACCTCTTCATCGTCGACGGCAGCACTTTCCCCTTTCTGCCCGCCAAGAACATCACCTTCACGCTGATGGCGAACGCGGTGCGGGTCGCAGAGGAGGCGTTCTGATGACCGACCGTCGTCTCGGCGGCGGACCTTCTTCGCCGACTCCGTGGGGTCGTTTTCGTCCGCGGGGCCTGGGGTGGCGCCTGTTCGGCACCGCGTGGATCGTCTTCTCGCTCCATTTCGCGACCGATATCGTGCGCGAGCATTATCCGGCGATCGCGCTGGGCGACCACCTGACGTTCCGTCTCGACGAATACGGCGGGCTCCACCCCGATCTGTTCGAGACGCCGGGACGGGGCTGGCATATCGGGAACAACCCGGGCATCTCGATGTTCGCCGCGATCCCCTATGCCCTCTCACGCCCCGTGATCGACCCGATCGTCGAACGGGTGCGGCGGGGACGCGAGGCGGCGGGGCTCACGGAACCGCCGGTCTACGACACCGAGTGGCCGAATCAGCGGGCCTTCTTCGCCGAGGCATGGCGCCGCGGGCTCGACGTGAAGCTGGCCCTGGCCGCCCTCGTCACCCAGGTGCTCTTCATGGCCCCGATCTGTGCGGGCGCCGTCGTCCTCATGTTCGCGGCGCTGCGCCACGTCTTCGGATCCGACAGGACGGCGGGCCTGCTCTCGCTGCTGTTCGCCTTCGGGACACCGCTGTTCTATCGCGCCGGGTTCCTCAACCACAACATGGTTCTGGGGCTGATCGCGTTCGCGGCGTTCGTCGCGATCTGGGATCCCGGCGGGACGATCCGTCCGTCGGTACGGAACGCCTTCGTCATCGCCGGGCTCGCCGCGGGGCTGACGCTCCTGTTCGACTACAGCGGCGTCGTGTTCGTCCTTCTCCTGTTCGGATACGCCCACCTGGTCCACCGCGAGACACTCGACGGCGCGGAGCTCCTGAAGCGCTCGCTGTGGTTCGGTGTGGGCGGGGCTCCCCCCGTCTTCCTCCTCTGGTTCTACCAGTGGCGTGCGTTCGGGAATCCCTTCCTTCCCGGGCAGCACTGGATGCCCCCCGTGGAGTGGATCGAGCTCGGGTATCAGGGATACGGCCCCCCCCAGCTCGAGTTGCTGTGGGTGCTCGCCTTCGACCATCGGTTCGGGCTCTTCGTCGTCTGTCCGCTCCTCCTGCTCGCCTTCGTGGCGCTGGTCCCGCGATTTCGCGAAAGCGTCGGCCTCCCCGGGCGCGAGGCCTGGTTCTGCATCGCCGTGTTCACGGCCACATGGGTGTTCTTCTCGGGAAGCAACTACACACGGCTTCAGTTCAACACCGGGATGCGGTACATGGCCCCCGTCGTCCCGTTCCTGTTCGTCCCCGCGGCGGTCGGGCTGATGCGGCTGCCGCGTCAGCTCGGCTGGCTCGTTGCCGCGTTGTCGGTGCTGCTGACGTGGGCGCTCGCGATGTACCGCGAGGTCGAGCGGCCGCTCGGTGTGCTGGATCCGGTGATCCGCACACTCACCGAAGGGCTCGAGCTGCCGGTTCTCGCCGCCCTCGAGCGCACCGGCGGCGCGTACGGAGGGCTGGGCGCCGGCGGGACCTCGGCGATCGGGGCGATGCTCGCGGCCGCCGTCCTGATCGCAGTGGTGTGGGTGGCGCCGCGCGGTCCGGGGCGGGACGAGGCCGAGCCGGCCCGCTGACCGGAGGGGTGCCGACCGGCCACGATTGTTGGCTTCGTCACACGGTTCCGGCGTTCACGCGCCGGGCCGGATTCGTCGCCGGGTCCCGCAAGTCGGGTCGACCGAACGGCTTGCGGCGCCGCGACTCGTCTCCGCCGCAGCGGGGCCGCGGCCCTTATCTTGCATTCGGTCTCGCGCGGCAGAAATGACCCCAGGGCAGGAATGCGAACATGTACATTGGTCCCGAGACGCTGATGCCGCTCGCCTCGGCACTCGCGGCGATCGCCGGCGTTCTGATGCTCTTCTGGCGGAAGACGGTGGAGGTGTTCAAGACCTGCACGGGGTTCGTCTCGAAGGGGTACCGCCGGCTGCTCCGCCGCTCCTGACGCCCGGTCCCCCCTCGATGCGCGAGTCCGGAGTCGTCCGAGCCGGGCCGCGCGCCCCCGGGCGAAAGGCACGGATGGAATGCTGATCGCCCTCGCCGCGATTCTCGCGGTCATCGCTGTCGCCCTCCCACCGGGACCCACGGCCGTCGCCCTTGTCGGCGTCGATGCGCTCGAGGTCGGCACGGTCACGTTCGGTCTGTGGCTCTGGAAGGCGTTGCTGCTCGCCCACGCGGCGCTGCTCTGGGCCGTCGCGCGCAAGGGATCGCCCGGTCGGGGCCCGTCGGGGCCCTCGGGTCTGGAGCCGCATGGCGCGATCGACGCCGCCGGGGACGAAGCGGGCTGGCTGACGCGAGACCGGGCGCTGATCGCGGTCGCGTCCATCATGGTGATCGCGCTGGTCCTCAGGATCGTCGCGCTCGGCGAGCCGCTGTGGTTCGACGAGGTGAAGATGGACGCCCGGTACATGGGCGAGCCGCTCTCGTGGATCCTCGCGACGTACGACGACCAGAACCAGCACATCCTCTATTCGCTTCTCGCGAAGCTGTCCATCGGCGTCTTCGGCGACACGCCCACGGGGCTGCGGCTCCCCGCCGCGTTGTTCGGCGTCGCCAGCCTGGCGGCCGTGTACGCCTTCGGAACGCGGGTGGCCGACCGGCGGGAGGCGCTGCTGGCGACCGCCTTCCTCGCCGTGTCCTACCACCATGTCTGGTTCTCACAGAACGCGAGGGGGTACACGGGTCTCCTGCTGTGGACGCTGGTCTCCTCGGCCCTGTTCGTTGACCTGCTGCGCAACCGCGAGTCGCCCCGCTGGGGCCTCGCGGCCGCATATGGCGCGACGATCGCGCTGGCGCTCTATACCCACCTGACGGCGGCCGTGTTACCGGCCGCGCACGGGTTGCTTGCGCTCTGGGCCCGTTTCGGACCGGGGATCGACGCCGACGAGCGCCCCGCGGCGTTCCCGCTCTTCGCGGGGCTGACGCTAGCGGGCACCCTGTCGCTCCAGCTCTACGCGCCGGTGCTCCCGCAGGTCGGCGTCGTGCTTCTCGAGCCCAGCCTGAGCGGGGTCGAGATCGCCTGGAAGAACCCGTTGTGGCTCGCGACCGAGACGTTCGCGACGCTGTCCTCGGGGATCCCGGGAGGGGCGCTGGTCCTGGTGCCGGCCGGGGCGGTCGGACTCTACGGGTTGTGGAGCTCATGGAAGAGCGACCCCGCCGCGACGCTCACGATGGTGCTTCCGGTGCTGCTGACCGCCGCGGCGATCATCGGACTCGGCCACAACCTGTGGCCCCGCTTCTTCTTCTTCGGTGCGGGATTCGCGGTGCTCATCGGGTTGCGGGGTCTGTTCTCGCTCGCCGGACTGGCCGGCGAGCGAGGCCCCGCGCTGGCTACCACGCTCTGTCTGCTCGCGATCGTCGCGAGCCTCACGACCGTACCGTCGGCGTGGGGTCCGAAACAGGACTTCCTCGCGGCGGAGGCGTTCGTCGACGAGCAGGCGGCGGCGGGCGATGCGATCGCGATCGTGGACATGACGCTGCTCGTATACGACGAATGGCGCGGAAGGGACTTCATTCAACTGATGACGCTCGACGATCTCGTCGCCGCCGAGACCGAGTACGATCGGGTCTGGGTGCTGACGTCGTTCCCGACCCGGCTCGAGGTGCTCGAGCCCGAGATTTGGAATCGGCTGGAAAGCGGCTATCGTGAAGCGGCCCGCTTCTGGGGGACTGTCGGTGGGGGGGAGATTCGGGTGATGGTGAGCCAATGACTTCTTCCGAGGCGATCACGCTCGCGGAAGGGAAGCGACCCGTCGGGTCGGTGGAGGAGGTCGGTGGCGCCACCCGGCCGGTCGCGAACGCCGTCTCCGTCATCATCCCGGCGCTGAACGAGGCGGAGCATGTGGCCGCCGAGATCGAGGGCGTGCGGCATCACCTCGAGCCATCCGGGTGGGCGTACGAGGTCGTCGTGGTGGATGACGGGTCCACGGACGGCACCGCCGAGGCCGCCGCGGGGGCGGGGGCTCGCGTATTGCGCCACCGACAGAACCGCGGGTATGGCGCCTCCCTGAAGACCGGGATCGCGAACTCGCGCTTCGACTGGATCCTCATCACCGACGCCGACGGCACCTACCCGGCCGAGGAGATCCCGCGGCTTCTGGACATCGCCGACCGCAACGACATGGTGGTGGGCGCCCGCACCGGCTCCGAGGTGGCGGTCCCGCTGTCGCGCCGGCCGGCGAAGTGGTTCCTGAGAAAGCTCGCGGGGTATCTGGCCGGCCAGCGCCTCCCGGATCTCAACTCGGGGCTGCGTCTCATGCGTCGCGATCTCGTGGAGCGTTACGAGCACCTGCTTCCGAGCGGGTTCTCGTTCACGACGACGATCACCCTCGCGGCGGCGTGCAACGGACACGATGTCGAGTACGTGTCCATCAACTACCGGCGACGGCTCGGCGAGTCGAAGATCCGACCCAGACACGCCTTCGATTTCACCCTGCTGATCCTGCGCACGATCGTGTTCTTCAACCCGCTCAAGGTGTTCCTGCCGCTGGGCGGACTCCTGGCGCTGGGCGGACTGGCGAAGTTCGGCTACGACCTGACGCGGAACAACCTGTCGGAGTCGGCCGTACTCGCCTTTCTCGCCGCGCTCGTGGTGTGGGCCGTGGGGCTGCTCGCCGATCAGAACGCCCGCATCGCGATGAGCCGCTGAAGCTCACGGTGGATTCGAGGCGCGGGCCGCGGGCGGGAGGCGGGGGCGGACGACGCCCGGGCGCCGCGGGGACGGAGGGCGGCGCCGCGCTGCGCGTCGTCGTGAGCCTGGGCGTGCTCGCCCTGCTGCTCGTTCTGCTGCCGCTCGACGATCTCTGGGGTGCGCTGCGGCGGCTCTCGCCGGTCGTGTGGCTGGGCGTCCTCGGAGGGTTTCTGTCCGGCCACGCCCTCGGCGTGATCAAGTGGCGTCGGATGCTCGCCGTCGGCCGGGCGCCGCTCTCCGCGCGCGATGGCGCGCGCTGCTACGCCGCCGGTCTGTTCGCCAACCTCTGTCTGCCGAGCATCGTCGGGGGCGACGTCTTGCGGGCGGTCCTCGCCGGCCGCGCGACCGGCAGGGCAGAGGCCGTGGTGGTGGGAAGCATCGGCGACCGGCTGTGCGACGTGTTCGCGCTCGGCGTCCTGATCGGCGGGGGCGCGTTGATCGCACGTACGGCGCTCCCGGGGTGGTGGTCGAACGTAGTGGTCGTACTCGCCCTGGCGGGTCTCGCGGGGGGCGCCCTCTTCATCCCGCTCATCCTGCGCCGCCCCCTGTCCGCCTGGCCCGACCGTGTGCGGCGCCAGGTCGGGCGGACCATGGTCGCTCTGCGACGACTGGCGCGCGGTCCCGGGCCGGCATTCCTGGTGCTGGCCATGTCGCTCGCGATCCAGACGACGTTCATCCTCCTCAACGCCTGGCTCGGGCGGTCCGTCGGAGTCGATGCGCCCCTCGCCGCCTGGTTCGTCGCGTGGCCGGCCGCGAAGCTGGCGGGGCTCATGCCCGTGAGCCTCGGCGGTCTCGGGGTCCGTGACGCCACGCTGGGCGCGGCGCTGGTGCCGTTCGGGGTGCCGATGGCGACCGGCGTCGCCGTGTCGCTCGTGTGGCAGACCGTACTCGTCGCCGGCGGGCTGCTGGCGGGAGGCGTCTGGGTGCTGCTGGGCAGCGGCACCGGCGAAGTCGGGACGTCGCTGCGGGCGATCCGTCGGTCGCCCGAGTCGCGTGGGGCCGGGGGGATCGAGTGAAGGTCGCGATACTGGGGGGCGGCCCCGCCGGCGTCGGGGCCGCATACCGGCTGCGGGCGACGGACACGGCGGATGCCGAGGTCTTCGAGGCGAACGACTACGTCGGTGGGAACGCCGCGAGCTTCAGGCTCGAGGGGCAGTTCGTCGACTTCGGCAGCCACCGGCTACACCCGGCGTGCGATCCGGCGATCCTGGACGACATCCGCGGCCACCTCGGATCCGAGCTGCTTCGTCGTCCGCGTCACGGCCGTATCCGGCTGCGAGGAAAATGGATCCACTTCCCCCTCAAGCCCGTCGACCTGTTGCTTCGCCTCGATCCCCGCTTCGCTCTCGGGGCACTCGGCGACACGTTTACGAAACGTAAGGACCGCCCACCGGCCGCGGCGGAGAGCTTCGCGACCGTGCTTCGGGCGCAGCTCGGGGAGACGATCTGCCGCGACTTCTATTTCCCATACGCCCGCAAGCTGTGGGGGCTCGAGCCCGAGGAGCTGTCGGCGATCCAGGCGCACCGCCGGGTGGCGGCGAACTCGATCGCGAAGCTCATCCGCAAGGTCCTCGGCCAGGTGCCCGGCGTGAAGCCCGTCGGCTTCTCGCATTTCTTCTACCCGCGCGAGGGGTTCGGGGCGATCAGCCGCGGGTACTCAGACGCGGCCGCCGCCCTGGGGGCGACGATCCGGCTGGGGACGCGGGTCACCCGTCTCTCGCCGCGCACGGATGGGGGCTGGCGTGTGGAGGCGGATGCCGGGGACGGAGCGGTGGTGAGCGACGCCGGCTTCGTGTTCTCGACGCTGCCCATCAGCCTGCTCGCCCGGCTCGTCGAGCCCGCGCCGCCGCCGGCCGTCGCCGAGGCGGCCGCCGGTCTTACCTACCGCTCGATGGTCCTGATCTACGTGACGTTCGCGGTGAACCGCTTCACCGAGTACGACGCGCACTACTTCCCGGGGTCGGACGTGCCGATCACCCGCCTCTCGGAGACGAAGAACTACTCTCTTGTCGATCAGCCGGCCGATCGGACGACAGTGTGTGCAGAACTCCCGTGCTCCGTGGATGACGAAGTGTGGAAGATGTCGGACGCGGACCTCGGGGAGCTGGTGGTGCGGAGTCTCCGGTCCATGGGGCTCGAGACACCCCGGGTCGTCGGCGTCCACGTTCGGAAGATCCGGTTCGTCTACCCCGTGTACCGAACCGGTTTCGAGCGCCACTTCGAGACGCTGGATGCGTGGGCCTCGGACCTCCCGGATCTCGTGTCGTTCGGACGCCAGGGTCTCTTCGCGCACGACAACACGCATCACGCCCTCGCGATGGCGTACGCGGCGGTGGATTGTCTGCGCGAGGGTCGGTTCGACCGGTCACGATGGGCACGCTATCGGCGGGAGTTCGAAACTCACGTCGTGGAGGATTGACCGCGGGAATCCGGCCGGTTGGGGTGTCCGCGCCACACCCGACACGCCGCGGACTCCGACCGCGACGGCCGGGGGGTGGCGGTGCAACCGGTTACACCGCCGCAAATGACCGAAAAACGGCACGTTAGTTGCTCGACAACAGGGTTCGCGCGAACGACAGCCAGCACCACGGCCGGAGACCGGCAAATGAAGTTCACCGAAAGAGTCCAGCGCCACGTGCGCATCACGAAGCAGAATTACGAGGAGCTGCCCAGCCCGCCGTTCCTGGTGCTGTTCATCAACTCGATCTGCAACATGAAGTGCGACCACTGCTTCTACTGGCGCAGCCTCAACCAGAAGGACGACCTGACCTACGAGGAGCTCGTCGCGCTCTCGGAGTCTCTCGGGAAGATCGAGAACCTCAACCTCTCCGGGGGCGAGCCGTTCATCCGCAAGGAGTTCGCGGACATCTGCCGGCAGTTCATCCGGCACAACGGCGTCCGTCAGATCTACGTCCCGACGAACGGCTACTTCACGAAGTGGACGGTCGAGAAGATCTCCGAGATCCTCGACAACGAGCCCGAGCTCGAACTGTTCGTCGCCGAGATATCGCTCGACGGCATGCCCGACTTCCACGACGAGTTCCGTGTCGCCAAGAACGCCTTCAAGAAGGCGATGGAGACCTACGACGCGCTTGCCGAGCTCCAGAACCGGGACCCGCGGGTGCGGATCCACTGCATCTCGACCGCGACCCACATCAACATGGACGAGATCCGGAAGCTCACGACGTATCTGTACGAGCGATGTCCGCAGATGGACCACCACAACCTCGCGATCATCCGCGGCGACCGTAAGGATCCGTCGCTCGAAGGTCCCGCGCTCGAGAAATACGAGGAGCTGTACGAGTACATCCAGCGTCTGTGGGCGCCGCGCGAGGAAGGACGCTACGGGTCGATCGTCGAGCCGCTTCTCCAGTGGGGGAAGGTCGAGACTATCAAGCAGAAGCGGCAGGTGGTGCCGTGTCGCGCCGGGAAGCTGAGCGCCGTCGTCTATGCGAACGGGGATGTCGGCGTCTGCGAGATCCACAAACCGCTCGGCAACCTGCGTGAGAAGTCCTTCTGGGAGATCTGGAAGTCGGCCGAAGCCGACGCCCTCCGGAAGAGCATCGAGGCGAAGGAGTGCTACTGTACGACCGAAGTGTTCATGTGGTCGAGCATCGTGCACCAGCCCGTGCAGCTCGTGCGCGCCGTGGGCGCCTCGAAGGCGTGGAGGCGGCCCGTTCCGCTGGGTGAGGGCGAGCGCGTCCCGATCGAGCTCGGCCCCGATCGGCTTCCGCTCTCGACGAACGGGAACGGGAAGCCTCACGGCGACGACGAGCCGGCCTCGCCGGCGGATCCCGACGAGCTCGTGCAGCTGGAGCCTGCCTCCGAGTGAGCCCCGACGGGGGAGCGGACGACGTCGCGGGGACGGTGACGGTCGCGATCGTCGCCATCTGCGGCGCTCCCCACCTTCGCCGGTGTCTCGCCGCGCTCGACGCGCAGGACGGGGCGCCGGCGTTCGACATCCTCGTCGTGTACGATCCACACCTCGAGGATCTGCAGGCGCTCGCGGGCGAGCGATCCGACGTGCGGTTCGTGTCGAACGTGGGGCAGCGAACGCCTCTCGAGCTCGCGTCGCGTGCCGTCGGAGAAGCGTCCGGCGAGCTCGTCCTGCTTACCGAGGACCACTGCGTGCCGGCGCCCTCGTGGGTCTCGGCGATGGTGGCCGCCCAGGCCGAGGATCGCGCGGTCGTGGGTGGGGCCGTCGAGCCGCTCGAGGGGACGACGACCGCCGATTGGGCGTTCTACCTCGTCGACTACTACCGCTACATGCCGCCTGTCGGGGCCGGTCCTTCCCCGACGCTCACCGTTTGCAACGCGTCGTACCGGGCCGACCGCCTTCGAGTCATCGAATCGACGTGGTCGGAGATCTTCCACGAGACGGCGATCAATGACGAGCTCGCGTCCCGGTTCGGGATGCTGTGGCTCGAGCCGTCCGCCCGTGTCGGGATGAGACGGCACGTCCGTTTTCGGGACGCGCTATACGAGCGCTACGCCTTCGGCCGACTCTTCGGGTGCACCCGGCTGTCCTTCCTGCCGGCGTGGCGACGCTTCTACTACGTCGTCCTCGCGCCCGCGCTGCCGGCGATCCTGTTCTCGAGGATGTGGCGAGCATCGTCTCGCTCGCGCGAGACGCGGCGGCGGTTCAGGAGGGCGGCCGCCCACGTCGCGGCGCTCGTCGTCGCGTGGTCGTGGGGGGAGTGGCTGGGTTATCTGACGCTGCGCCGGCCGGCGTCCGAGCTCGTCGCACCCGAGATCGAGACCTGACGCGATCGGCCTCGCGCTCGACTGGCGCCGCGGGCACTTTGGCGGCATGTCCGCTTCGACCGGCTGGATCCGCACCGCGCGCACCGTACTCCCCCGGCTCCTCGTCCTGAGCCGGGAGACCCATCCCACCTGGTGGCTCGACAGCGCGGCGCAGATCGACGACGGGTTTCTGGAGGCCGAGGGCATCTCGGGTCTCGTCTGGGATGTCGATGGGACCCTCACGGCGCACCACGCCCGGGAGGTCCATGCCAGCGTGCGTGCCCGGTTCGACGCCCTTCGTGTCGCACCCGGACTCCGGCACGCGATCGTCTCGAACTGTCAGCTCCCCCGGTTCGTCGAGCTCGGCGAGCTGTTCCCCGACATGCCAGTCATCCTCGGGTTCTCGACCGACGAGGGGATCGCGTTCCGGGTGCGCAGTCGGGGAACGGAAGCGTTCACGGGGCCCGGAGCGAAGGCGCTCGAAGCCGGTGAGGCCTCGACGCCGATCCGAAAGCCGAACGCCGATCTCGTCGGCGAGGCGTTGCGCCAAATGGGTATGTCCGACGCTCCAGAAGCCGCGGTGATGATCGGCGATCAGTACTTTACCGACATCGTCTCGGCGAATCTCGCGGGCATCCGGTCGCTCAAGGTGCGAACGATCGACCCCCCGAGCTTCCCGACGCCGGTCCGGCTGTCGCAGAAGCTCGAGCGCGGCTGGGTGGGCGGTCTGCGGGGTCTCGGGCTCGTCCGCAGACATGGCTGAGCCGGACCGCGACGCCGCGCATGGACGACTCGTCGACTGGCTGTCCGAGCGCGGGCTGCTTCTCGGCCCGTTCGTCTACGTGGACTACTGGGCCTCCGTCCTCGGACTCGAGGACGGAATCAGGGGCGCGCATGTTGAGCGTTCGTGGGTCGATCCGCCCCTCTTTCGAGCCGGCGTCCACAGGCCCGACCTCGAGCTTCCGCGACTCCGCTACTACGTGGCGCTTCTGCTGCTCGGCCCCCTCCTGCTCCCGTTCCGCGCGTTTCGGCGACTCGGCCGCCTGTCCATTCGACACCGACGCGAGGTCGGCGACGAGCTGTCGGGCCGGCTCGACCCATTCGAGCTGGAGCTCCGCCGATGCGGTCCCGGCCGCGTAGACGTCCTGAAGGACGGGGAGACGCTGGCCGAGGACGTGGTCGATCCGCGGCGGATGGCGGCGTTCTCGAGCCTGTTCTACGCGACTTACAAGCTTCCGTTCGCCACGGTCACGGGTATCCTCGCCATGGCGGTCGTCGCACCTCTGCTCGCGCAGGCCGGGCTCCTTCAGCGCGCCCTGGAGATCTGGATGCCCGTCGCGCTGCCGATCCTGGCGTTGCTCCTGTTCCTTCTCTACCGTGATGTGGCGACGGCCATCTTCGGTATCGTGCCCGTAGCGGTCGGCTGGCTCTCTCTGGTCGCGCTCGGCACGTCGGGGCCTCCGAACTGGTCGCTCTTTTTCGCGGCGCTGGCGATCCTCCTCGCACTGGCGCTCCTGGCCGATTGGTTCTTCGTTCCGAGACCCGTCCCTCCCTCGCTCCACCTGTACGCCGATTCCGGGCCGGCGCGCGCATTCGACGGCGACGGCGACGCGCCCGGGTGGCTCGAAGGCGGCCGCTACTGGGTCTGGCGCTACCTGATGCTCGTCCCGGCCGAGGTGAACAAGTTCTGGGAGCGCGACTGGGAGCGCGCCGAGTTGTGGGTCCGCGCCGACGGCCCCGACGCCGGCCGACTCGAGTGGGTCGTCGTGGACGCGCACTATCGCGAGCTGTGGATCCCGTACGAACGCCTCGGACCCGTGGACCGGCTGCGGCGACAGGGCGACCTGGCGGACGAGACCCTGACGCGGGGTGCGACCGGGTTCTGGCTGGTCGAGGTCGACATGAATCTCCTCTTCCACAGCCCCTTCGTCCGGACGGCCACCTTCGTGCCCGAGGGCGACGACCTGCCGGTGCGCTCGCTGTGGCACGTGCTGAACGGGTTGTTCCGCAGGGGTCCGAGAGATGACCCCGGCGCGTATCTTCCGATTCTCGATCGCGTGCGGCTGGAGCGGGGCGAGGGGGTGCTCGACGATCTGCCCGAGGCGATCGTGTCGCTCGCCGCGAGACATATTCTCGCGATCCCGTGGACGCACTGGCGGTACCCGCTCGGCGCGCACCGCCGACGCGAGCCCCGTCTTTACGAGGCCCGAGCTTCGGGAACGGGTGAGCCGAAGGCCGACAGGACTCTCCAGATCAAGGAGGCACCACCCCGGTGACGTACCGTGATCTCGATGTGAGGCTGCTCGATGCGCTGCAGGACGACGCCCGGCAGTCGGCTCGCCAGCTGGCAGAGCGCCTCGCCGTTTCGCCGTCGACGATCGCGAACCGAATGCGCGAGCTCCAGGAGCGTGGAATCCTGACCGGCTTCCGGCCAGAGATCGACTACCGCAAGCTCGGCTATGGCCTCGTGGCGATCACCAAGATCAAGGCGCGTGGCGATGCCCTGCCCGGGATTGTGGAGGCGCTGTCGGCAGACGATCGACTTACGCACGTATACGAGATAACCGGAGACTTCGACGTCCTCGTCATCGGACGCTTCCGGAACGAGAGCGAGATGAACACCGAGATCAAGCGCATGCTGGGACTCCCGGGAATCGAGGGGACGAGCACGTCGATTGTCCTGTCCGCCGCCAAGGACGGCGTGGACATCCCGCTCTACTCCCCGGCCGATGACGATACCGGCGGGTAGCGGCACGTCCCCGCCCGGATCGTCGTCCGGGTCGTCGTCCGCATCGTCCGCGCCCGGATCGTCGTCCGCGTCGTCCGTGTCGCCCCCGTCGGCTGCATCGCCTGAGTCGTCCCCGTCGGCTGCACCGCCTGAGTTATCCCCGTCGTCCAGCGAGGAATCGCGAGTGGCGCGCATCGCGGGCTCGTGCTCGACCGATGAGCTGTCTGTCTCGGTCGAACACTGTCGTGCCTGCCCGCGCCTCGTCGAGTGGCGTGAGCGCGTCGCGCGGGACAAGCGCGCGGCGTTCCGGGAGGACGTCTACTGGGGCAGGGGAGTCCCCGGATTCGGCGACCCCGCGGCACGCATGGTGGTGGTCGGTCTCGCTCCCGCCGCGCACGGCGCCAACAGAACCGGGCGGATGTTCACCGGCGACCGTTCAGGGGACTGGCTCTTTCGCGCGATGCACCGCGCGGGGTTCGCCTCACGACCCGACGCGACCGCCCGCGACGACGGCCTCGAGCTCCGGGACGCTTACGTCACCGCCGCAGTGCGCTGCGCACCGCCCGCGAACAAACCGACTCCGCAGGAGCGCCGGAACTGCCGCCCCTTCCTCGAGCGCGAGCTTGAGCTTCTGCGTGAGGCCCGCGTGGTCGTGGCACTGGGTGGGTTCTCCTTTGCACATGTGCTGCGCATCTGGCGCGACCGTGGCGGGGACATTCCGCGTCCCGCTCCGAAGTTCGCGCACGGTGTGGAGCTGTCGCTCGGGGCTTCGTCGGACGGCCTGCCCGCCGTCACCCTGCTCGGTTCGTACCACCCGAGTCAGCAGAACACTTTCACCGGAACCCTCACCGAGCCGATGTTCGATGCCGTCTGGCAACGCGCGAGAGAACTGATGGACCGCGCATGACACTGCGTTGAGATCCCGCCCCCAACCTCTCCCTCACACCCGACACCGACACTCGCACCCCGGCGGCCATCACGGATGTTTACGAATCGTACAGTTTCGAGATGCGGCGGCCATGGGACCCTCCGGGGTCGGGGGCGGCGGGGTTCGGCGAGCCGCCGGAGGCTCCGGTGAATCGGAG
>JAWWCR010000050.1:0-27140 GCA_033720355.1 Gemmatimonadota bacterium | reverse complement strand
CTCGTCCGGGCGCCCCGTCGCGAGTGCGGCACCCGCGAGAAGGTGCCGCCAGTCCACGTCCGGGGTGATTCGCACGAGCTCCCGGGCGGCCTGATACGCCTCTTCCCACGTACCCCAGAGATACCCCGTGTAATAGTCCAGCATCGCGCGATCCCACCCGGTGAGATCGGGCCGCAAGTGGAGGATCGACCGCGCGATCGAATCGGCCTGCCGATGGCGGTGCGCGTCCACGAACGCTCGCACGGCCCAGATCTTCGCTGTGACGAAGGCGGGATCGCGGTTCGCCGCGGCCATGAAATCATCGGCCGCGTCGAGCGAACGTCCGCCGGCCAGCGCGTCCAGCCCATCGCTGAACCTCCGATACGCGAGGAAATCGGGCGGCTCCCGCACGGTCGACACCCACTCGCCGAGCGTCGGGTCGGCGGCGACGGCGACCGCCGCAGCCACGCGATCACTGAAACTGGCGAGCCCCGTGGCCGGTGCGGCGAGGTCGAGCGGCACGGGCCCCACGCGCGACAGGATCCGGCCGGTCGACGTCTCGACCACCACTGCATCGAGCTGGTCGCGGCCGTCGCGCTCGGACAGCGCCCCCGATACGACCAGACCCGCCCCAGCCTGGAAGGCCCGCTCGGATGGCGCCGCCGCACGCGCGTCGGGATCCCGCGAAACCGTTGGAAGACCGACGAGTCCCGGCGCCACGACCTGCACGACCCCGGTCCGGGCCAGTTCTCTCGCGGCCCAATCCACCGCAGCCCTCGCCAGCCACCCCCGGTCGGGCCCCTCTCCGATCACCGCCAACGGCGCCAGTAGAGCCCTGCGAGCATCCAGCGAGACTTCCGCCGCCCCCGAGCCCGCACGCGCCAGATACGCCGCGACGAGGACCGAAGCGGTGGCCAGGGCGGCGGCGACCCGTCGCAGGACTCGCCCGCGGCGACCGGACCAGGCACCCGGCTCGACGACGCGACCCGTCTTCCCGGCACCGGTCGTATCCCCCCCGAGCACCACCACGGGTATCTCCTCACGGGCTTTCGACACGGCCGGCTCGGGGGCGAGCGACGCGGGTCGACGGACCTCTCTCGCCCGCGCGACGGCCGCCCGGAACGCGTCCTCGACCACCGGGGGAGGCGCCACACCGAGCGCCGAGTCGAGCGCCTCGATGTATCCTCGAAACGCGGCGCGGAGCCGGCGCTCATCGCCCGTCCGGCCGAGCAGATCGAGAAGACGCCGTATCAGATCGCCGTTCAGGGGGTCGCTGTCGCCCGCCCACGCACACCACCGGACCGCCTCATCGAGCCGGCCGGCGGCGGCGAGGCGGTCTACCAGCCGATCCGCCGCACCGAGCGCCAGGGCTCGCAGCCGATCCCGCTCGCCGTCGAGCCAACGCTCGAACTGCCGACTCCGGCTCACGTGCAGACCGGGGAGGATCTCGCCGCGGTAGAGCCGGAGCCCCTCCTCCAGGCGATCCTCTTCCACGGCCTCCTCGAGCATCAGCACGTCGCAGTGCACCAGCGATCGAGGAACCTCGACCGCGGTTCGCCCGTGCGACACGATCGCGTCGGATCCCAGCTCACGCCTGAGAAACGCCAGTGACTGGTTGAGTGACAGTCGCGCGTTCGGTTCGGAGGACTCGGGCCAGAAGATCGGGAAGAGCGACTCGCGCAGGTGGATTCCGCGGGGTCGTAGAAGAAGCAGGTAGGCCAGCAGTCCCAACCGTTTGGGCTGCGAGAGGACCCGGGCGGCGACATCTCCGTCGACCCGCAGGTCCGTCCGTCCGAGGGCATACAGCTCGATTACCGGGCCGGAACCGCTCGGATCATCGGCGGACGGGCGGAACGACAACTACGCCTCCCGGTTCGAATACGTCTCTCCTACGGAAGAAAACGTATCCTACCGGGCCGACGGATCGCGACCCTGCAGGAGACCCGACGCACCCGGGTGAGCCGGGTCTCCCCGGACTCGCGGAACCGGCCCTATTCCGGAGCGAGTACGATCAGGAGCTCGTCGAGCACGTCGCACAGCAGCTCGACCCCGTCGCCGGGGGTCGGATCGCCCGCGTTCAGGACACGGATGATCCCTCCGCTGTACCGGAACTGCCGGGTCGAGGCGCCGTCGTTCCAGTCGACGCCCGATCCGTTGTCGTCGACCCGGGCCTTCCCCGACTCTTCGGTCTGCGTGTTGAACCCCCAGGACGACCACACTTGATCCGGCTGGTTCCGGAACCTGATCCAGCCGGTCGCTTCGGGCTTGTTGACGCCGAGCTCACCGTTCACGCGGTCGGCGCCGAGCGTCGTCACGAGAATCTGTTTCATCGCATCGTCCATGTCCGCCGGTCGGAACTCGCAGGCGTCACCCGCGGCCGCGTCCACTCGCTCGAGGTCGGCGGCCGCCTGCGTATTCGTCATGTTCCACGCGCCCGACGGGAAGTCGATGATGATGGTCTTGTTGTTGTCCCGGCTCGGCGTCAGGCCGGCCACCGACGCCAGAACGCCGCCCGTGATCGTGAAGTCGTACGTCGTTGCGCCGCCATTCCCGCCCCCCGACCCTCCGTTCCCACCCCCGTGCGGTCGTCCCTTGTGGTCGAAGGAAGGGGAGAAAGGCGTGTCCCCGCCGCTCTCGGGGCCCGGCTCGCAAGCTCCGAGAGCGAGAGCTGCGCAGACCAGCCAGACCTCACGTTTGCGCATGGTACGGCTCCTGAATCCCTCCGGCCCGGCCCCGGAGATCTGCATCACGAAGGGTGGCGCGACCGCCGGGTATCGCGTTCGGCGGTCATGATGTTCCCGGGCGGTGACCGGTCCGTGACCCTCGAGTGACCCGCGGACCCGGGGAGGCTCCGCCGCGGAGCCCGGCCTCCGGACGGCCATGGCGGTGCTGAAGTTGCAGGAAGGTCACCGCGTGCCCGTCGACCCGAACAGCCGGGAGGCGCCATTGCCGCTGACCCTCTTCAGGAAGCGCAGATTCGCCGGAGAGAGCCATCCGGTGAGGAACAGCCATGCGAATCTTCGTGCGACGCCGGTCGGGTATCGGGCTCGATCGCTGACCATGACTTCGCCTCACGACCGGGCGCTGCTGTTCAGCAAGCGTCTGTACGGGGGCAGGGTGGCGTTCGCCCACGGCATGCAGGATGTGCCCAACTCGGCAAAGATGTTCTTCAAGCCGATCCGTGCCGTGCGGATCGACCCCTTCACCCTCCACCTCAACGTCGTGCTCGTACGCGACGGGGGGCGCTTCCCGGGCTCGTGGCCGAGCAGCGGTGACGCGCTCGCCGCGATCGACGCGGCCATCAACTGGACGAACCGGATCTGGTCGGGCGGGCTGCTCTGGCTCGAGCGCCGACACACCGAGATCCATCACGCGCCACGGACGTTCGACATCAGGTGGCCGCTCTCACGCGTCCCGAGGGAGTGGAAGCGCCCCGGCACGATCGATGTGGTCTTCGTGAACCGCATCGGACGACGCGACACGGTGGCCCGAGCGTGGCCGCCCGTGGGCGGCGATACGATCGTCGTCGGACGGGCCACCGCTTCCGGCGAGGTGAGCGACGAGCTGATGGGCTACCACCTCGCCCGCGAGGTCGGCCGTCTCCTCGGCATCGACCGGGGCCGCCCCCCGGAGGACCCGCGAAACCTCATGTACCGCGGCGCCCCACTCAGTGTGGACCCTTCGAGGATCCACCTCCTGCCCCATCAGGTCGAGCGGGTCCACAGGACGCTCGCCGGGACCGGGGAGCGCCGGGCCGTCCGACACAACTGAGGGCTCAGTCGGCGGCGAACACCCGGGGCAGATCGACCTCCCCCACCACCTCGTCGCCGAGGCGGACCGGCACCGTGTCGACGAACCGCTCGGTCCGTGGCTCGGCCCCGAAGCGCCAGACATCGACCGCCTCGGCCTCGTGGTCCACGATCCAGTACTCCGCGACACCATGACGCTCGTACAGGATGCGCTTGACGCCGGTATCGCGATCCTCCGTGGTCGGCGAGAGGACCTCGACGACGAGGTCCGGCGCCCCCTTGAGCTCGTCCGGCGCCACGATCCCCCGCCGCTCGTTCGAGACGAACAGGATGTCGGGCTGCGCCCCCTCTCCCGTGGCCGGGAAGCGCACGCCGATCGGCGCCTCGAGCACACGTCCGTACCCGGGCTCGACGAGGATCCGCACGAGCTCGAGGACGAGCTTCAGCGAGACCTCCTGATGACGCACCGACGGAGCGGGTGTCATGTACAGATCCCCGGCGATCGCCTCGTAGCGATTCCCGTCGTCGGGGAGTTGCTGTACGTGGTCCCAGGTGATTTGCGGTAGCGACATACCCACATTCTACCCCCGGCGGTGGTGCGAATCGATGGCTCCGCCACACCATCCGTCGGGGGGTCATCGCGTCGTCATCGCCGGTCAGGGCGCGGTACCGCCGGCGCTACATTGGGTTGGCGCCTGGAACACGCTCGACCTCGACCGGGAGAGACCGGATGCCGAGTCCATGCGATCATGAGGACCGCCCCGTTGCTACGGCCGACGTGACGCGCTACGCGGCGTTCCTGCGCGGCATCAACCTCGGAAACCGTCGGATCAGAAACCACGAGCTCCGGGGTCACTTCGAAGCCATCGCGGGGCTGAGAGACATCGCCACCTTTCTGGCCAGCGGCAACGTCGCCTTCGGTCTCGCGACCCCGTCTGGCGCGCGGCCGAGCATCGCGATCCTCGAGGAGACGATTCAGACCCACCTGGCCGCGGCGCTGGGTTACGACGTCGACACGTTCGTGCGGGGGTTCGCCGACCTCGAAAGGGTCGTCGACGGGGAAACCGCCGGGCGGCTGCTCCCCTGCAACGGCGGAGACGCCTGGAAGCTCCACGTCATCTTCCTCAAGGACGAGCCCGAGGCCGCCGCAGCCGAAGCGCTACGCGAGCTGGCGACCGACGACGACCGCTTCGACGTCGAGGGTCGCGAGGGCTACTGGCTGCGCCGCGGCGGGCTCAGCGACTCGAAGTTGATGCCGGCCGACCTCGAACGGGCTCTGGGTGTCTCGACGAGCACGATGAGGACGCACAACACGGTCGCCCGGCTGCTCGCGAAGTTCGGGGAAAGCGCGTAACGACCGCGGTCCTCGTCGCCCCGCTCCGCCGCTCAGTCGTCGAGCTCGATCTCCGGGAAGCCGTGCTCCATCTCGAACTCGAACTCGACGAGATGCCCGTCGAACTGCGAGAGATCGAGGACGGTCCCGTCGGGGCGTCCGAACCACAGGGCCGGGTCGACGATGACCGTCACTCTCGGATCGGCGTCCCCGGTCAGGTCGAGACCCGGTGGCGGGAACTCGATCTCGATCTCGATCTCCGCCTCGAAGAACACGCGGAACCCGGTCGGGCTCCCTTCGGTCGGCGTAAAGCTGCCGGCAACCAGAAGACTCGCATCCTCCGGCCAGTCGGGCACCTCCGCGAGAATCGCCTGATAGAGCTGCTCGATCTCGAACCCGTCGTCATCGCCGTCGTCGAGATCCAGATCCTCGATCTCGAACTCGAGCTCCTCGTAGAGACCCGGAGGAACCGGTTGCACGACAGACGGCACCGCTTCTCCATCGAGCGATAGCCGGACGAACTGCGGAGGCGTCTCGAACTCCTCGCAATCGTCTCCGTCGTCGTCTTCGTCGTCGTGTCCATCCTCTTCATCGTCGTCATCGTCGTCGCGCGCCACCAGCGCCCCACGCGCGCCGCCGCAGGCGTCGTCGGCATCGGCCCGCTCGAGCTCGAACTCGGCGACGACGAACCGGATGTCGTCGATCGTGAGCGTCCCGGTGCTGCCCGAGATGGCGATGGCGGAGGCCGCCGCCGTAGAGGCCGAGATGCCAACCGACGTCGGGGCGAGGGCCCCGCTCGCAAGTGCGGACCGGGCACGGAAGACGATCGACACCGTCGATTCGTCGCCGGGCCCGGTGCCCGAGTCGCAACCGATGAGACCGAACGCGAGGAAGAAGCACCACGCGAGTCGCTTCGACATCCGGGACC
Source organism: Gemmatimonadota bacterium (assembly GCA_033720355.1). Classification (GTDB taxonomy): domain Bacteria; phylum Gemmatimonadota; class Gemmatimonadetes; order Palauibacterales; family Palauibacteraceae; genus Palauibacter. Next base: position 21,151 of record JAWWCR010000050.1, on the reverse strand, counting down.
GTCCCCTGCTGGTGTACTCGTGGATCGAGTGCCGCGGAGGCACTTCGCTACACCATCCTGGGAGAGGCAAGTTCCGTACGCCGGAGCGGCCCGGTCCGCCGCGCGCCGGAAGGCAAACTCGGGCCGGGAGATACGTCCCGACGCCCCCATCGGACGTGTCCGGGCGGGGCGGCGGTGAGGCCGGGATGTCGGCAATTTTTCCCTGATCGCCGCTACGGCTCGCGGCCCGTCACCTCGCGGATGTGGTCGGTCCACCACCCGGGGGCCTCCCAGCCGCTCACCCTGCGCAGATCCTCGGTGCGGTACGGCACGCCGGCGCGGATGACGTCCTCGACGAACCACAGATCGAGGACTCGCTCGGCCGGGTCGCCGTCGATGATCGCGAGATCGGCCACCTTGCCGACGGCGATGCTGCCGTAGTCGGCGTCCTGCCCCATGAACCGCGCCGCGTCGATCGTCGCGATCTGGAGCACCTTCGGCGCCGGGATGCCGGCATCCTCGTAGAGCGCGAGCTCCATGTGGAAGGGGAGGCCGTTGCCGTTGTCGGTCCCCGCGACGAGCGGCACCCCCGCCTCGTACAGCCGTGCGAGGAGCCGGCGGTAGGCCGCCGACTGCGGGCGGAGATCGCCGGTCAGCGTCTGCGGTCCCTCCCATATGTTGAACGTTCCGTCGATCATCGTCCCGCGCTCGGCGAGGAAGTCGATGAGACGCGTCATCTCCGGGCCGTCGACGTCGAAATCGGGCGCCACGATCGAGGCGACGCCGGAATAGGGACGCATCTCGGGCACGTACAGCGAGTCCTGGAAGTGCGTCGAGAAGAGGAACGCCGCGTGCTGGATCTCGTCGTAGCCGAGCTCGACCGCCGCCTCGACGCTCAGCCCCCTCGGGATGTGTCCGCTCAGCAGCATCCCGCGCCGGTCCGCCTCTTCCGCGATCGCCGGGACGATGTCGGGGTGGATGAGGTTGTAGAGCTTGATCTGGACGTAGCCGAGCGAGTCGTAGCGGGCGATCCACTCGCGCGCCTCCTCCACCGTCGCGGCGATCGCCGACGTGGGTCCGGCCCAGGCCCCGGGACCCTCGATGAACCCGGCGAGCACCAGCCGGGGCGACACGATCGTTCCGGCATCGGCACGGTCGCGCTGCGACACCGCGGCGTCGACGTCCGCGGCCAGATCGCGCACCGTGGTGATCCCGGCGGCGAGCTTCCGCAGGCTTCCCGCGACCTGGCTCGAGTGGTTGTGGTGGCCGTGCATCTCCCACATCCCGGGGATCACCGTGCGGTCCGTCGCGTCGATCACCGTGGCGTCATCGGGCACGTCGATCGACCCGGCAGGTCCGACGGCCGCGATCCGGTCGCCCTCGACCACGATCGTCGTGCTCGGGAGGATGACGCCGGCCTCGGCGTCGAAGACGTTGCCGTTCGCCACGACCACCGCGCCGTCGAGATCGGGCATGAGGTCGGCCGCGATGTGGGCCGCGACGGCGTTTCGATACCCCGCCTCGATCGAGCGAAGCGTCGGAAGCGTGTGCTCGGCGCCCGGCCGCACCGTGATGAACCACCCGGCGCCGGTCGCGAACAGCTCGCCCTCATCGTCGATCCACACGGCCGACGGCGAGTTGTCTCCCTCCCGGCCCACGACGGCGAGCCGCACCCGCTCGGGGCCGCGATCCGTCGTGACGACCGCGTCGCCGACGATGTCCAGCCGGACGTCACCCCCGGGGAGGATCCGTCCCCGGTGGTCGGGGCGTTCGAGCAGGAACCGGGCGACCAGCGCCTCGTGGAAAGGGTTGCCGCCGGGCGGCTGGTAGATCGCACCCGGATCGAGCGCCTCGGCCCGCGTTTCATCCCCGGCACTCCAGCGCACCGAGTCCGCGTCCGCCTCGAACCACGCCTGCCGATCGCCGGTCTCGCCGGTCTCGTTGTCGACCGGAAGCGTCTCGACCGCGATCGGCCAGCCGTCGCCGGAGAGCCGGTACCGCATCTCCACCCACCGGCCACGGTTGCGGTCGCGGTACTCGTAGCGGACGACGGTCTGATCGGCGTCTCGGGCGACCGTCATGTGGCCGGCCAGCCGACCGTGGTTGTAGACGGGGTAGACGGTGGTCGCGTCGCCGTTCTGGGCCGCCACGGGCAGCGCGCAAAGCGCCATCAGGATGGTCGCAGCGAGGGTTCGCACACCGATGGGTGACATGACGTCTCCGGGATTCGGGCCTGCCGTCGGGTGGATCGAAGGCTAACGGGCTTCGCGTTCGCCGTGCAATCGTCCCCCGAGCCGCAAGGCTGTACACGATATATCGTATTCGATATATTATGTACATGTACAACCTCATCAAGCGACTGCGGGAGCGAGCAGGGGTGACGCAGGCCCGCCTGGCCGCGCTCGGGGGTACGTCCCAACCGGCGATCGCCGCCTACGAGGCGGGGCGTCGGTCGCCGAACCTCGACACGGTCGCGCGGCTGGCCGGCGGGGTGGGGCTCGAGCTGGCGATCGACTTCGTTCCCCCCTCGACGCGCGAGGATCGGCGGAGCCTGCTTCTGCACTACGCCGTGGCGCGGCGTCTCGAGGAGGAGCCGGGCGCCGTGCTCGCGCGAGCCCGCGCGAACCTGGCTCTGATGGTGCGCCTGCACCCGCATGCGAGCCGCACTCTCGCAGAATGGGAGAGGCTTCTGCACCGCCCCGTCCAGGAGCTGGCGGCGCTCCTCAGGGATCCGCGACCCTTCGCGCGCGAGCTGCGCCAGACGTCGCCCTTCGCGGGGGTCCTCTCCGCGCCCGAACGCGCGGCCCTGTATCGCGAGTTCCGGGCGAACGAGAGATCGGCGTGACGAGGTCCCAGTTCGAGCACGTCGTGCGCGCCGCCGGAGCCGTCCTCGCGACCGATGAGGTCCTGGTGATCGGGAGCCAGGCGATCCATGGAGCCTTCGACGGCCCCCTGCCGCCGGAGGCCGAACGCTCTGTCGAGGTGGACATCGCCGTCTTCGACGACCCGGACGGGCTCAAGGCCGACCTGCTCGATGGGTCGATCGGCGAGCTGTCGATGTTCCACGAGACGTTCGGCTACTACGCACAGGGCGTGGTCGAGAAGACGGCCGTCCTGCCCGCGGGCTGGCGCGACCGGCTGATCCGATTCGAGACGCCTGGGACGAGCGGCGTCACAGCGTGGTGCCTCGAGCCGCACGACCTCTGGATCTCGAAAGCGGTCGCGAATCGTCCGAAAGACGTCGAGTTCTGCAACGCCGTGCTGGAGGCCGGGATCGTCGATGCCGTCGAGCTGGCGGATCGCCTCGATCTCGTCGACGAGACGGCTCTCGACACGCCGATCAGAGACCTCGTTCTCGAGCGGATTCGGGCCGCGACCGGCTGATGCGGTGGGGTCAGGCTCCGCTCGGAGCCGCCGCGATCGCGTCGACGAGGAGCGCCCAGTGTCCGATGGTCGTGAGGATCGCCGCAGCCGTCACCCAGTCGTAGTTGTCGCCCGCCCGGAAGAGAATGAGCGCCACGACGAGGAGCGCCAGCGAGCCGGCCAGCCTGACGGCGTTGGCGCGCGACCACTCACCGCGATCCACCTCACCTCCCCTTCGCCGGTCCCGAGCGATCCAGAGAGCCGCGAGGACGGTGAAGCCCGCGAACGGGACGATCAGAAGCCAGAGGGGGATGGCCCACCGCAATCCCTGCCCCTGCCACGTGGCGATTGTGCCACCCTGTACCACTCCCGCGACGACGACCGCGGTGAGCGCGAGGTGCCACAGGAGGAGCAGGGGGTAGGCGACCGAGCGCGGGCCGCGAAAGGTGGTGAAGAGCATCGTCAGCGCCCACGCCGTCAGCAGCACGAAGATCCAGAACGGGCCCTCGGTGCCGGTCCCGGATAGCCCGAGGATACCCCATCTGTAGCCCTCGGGCCGACCGAGGATCCGCACGAGCGGTAGCCATGCGAAGATGCCGGTCACGATCGTCCAGAACATGAGCGCGTCGAACATCCGCTCGTCGATGCTCTTCTTCATCGGGGGGGCTCCGCACGCGGGCGATCGAGCCAGGTCGCGCATTCCTCGCACCAGCGCAACCGCGCCTCGGTCAGGAGCTGCCCCCGGCGCAGCGTGATCAGCCAGAAGGGCACTTCCGGGCGATCCTCCAGTCCTTCGCGAAGCATCGCCTCGATCTCGGCGTAGCGGTCGCGCGTCTCCTCCAGATCCCGTCGGCGCTCATCCATGAGCCGTGCCAGGCGGTCCCGGCTCGAGTGGGCGCCGAAGAACATCTTGAGGACGAGCTCGCTCCGAGGCCGTTCGGGCTCGGGGGCCTCGTCCAGCCATTCGAGGAACGCCTCGCGCCCGGCGGAGGTCAGCGAGTAGACGATCGCGTCCGGCGCCCGCGTCCGGCTCTCCCGGCGACCCCTGATCAACCCTGCGCCGGCCAGACGCTTCAGCCGGGGATAGAGGTTTCCATAGCTCTCGTGCCAGAAATGGGCGAGGCTCTGCTCGCTGAACTTCTTCATGTCGTATCCGGACATGGGCTCGATCGTGAGCATGCCCAGGATGGCCGCATCGGTCTTGGAGATGGCTCTCCTCCGTGTGCTATATCGTAACGATATAGCACACGGTCGCGCCGGTCAACGCCGCCCCGTCAGTCGTAGACTTCGCCGAACAGGACTCGCTGCTCGGCGCTGCCGATGGCGATCAGCGTCGAGCCCTTCTCGAGCGGCTGTTCCGGAGACAGGTCCGTCACCACGCGTCCGTCCACTCTCACGCCGATCACGTTGAGCCCCGTCCGCGCTCCGATTCCGGCGCCCGCGAGCGTCTGTCCGGCCAGCGCGCCCGGAAGCGGCACGTAGAAGAGATCGATCCCCTCGCCGAGCACCACGAGCTCGCGACCCCGGACGAGCGAGAACACGCTCTGCATCCCGAACGACGCGTAGCTGAGCACGAAGTCCGCCCCGGCCCGCCGGATCGCTTCGACGTTGCGCTCGTGGGTGAGCCGGGTGAGGATCCGCGCCTCCGGGTTGAGTCGCCGGCAGTAGACCGTCAGGTACACGTTCACCGCATCGTCGTGGGTCGTCAGGAGAACCGACGGAGCGTCGGCGATGCCGGCGGCGTCGATCACGCGCCGATCGGCGGCGTCTCCGATGACGTATTCGTCGGTGATCTCCGCGAGGTGTTCTCGAAGCTCCGGCTTTCGCTCGACGACGCGCACGGGTATCTCGCGCGCGACGAGGGCGCGCAGCGCCGCCCGGCCCACCTTGCCGCCCCCGATCACGAGTACCGGGCTCGGGTTCGCGTCGTAGATCACGAGGATCTCGTTCAGATCGGCGATCTGGCTCGCCGTGCCGACGACGACCGGCACGCTGTGCGGCGTGAGCACGAGATCGGCCCGCGCGGGCACGAGCGTCCCGCCCTCCCACACGGCCACGATCGTGACCCCCGTGTGCTCGCGAAGCGCGGTGTCGCGAATGGCCTTCCCCTGGAGCGGCGTGTCGTGGACCGGGAATTCCGCGAGCTCGAGATCGTGAAATCGCCCGATCACGTTGGCCCGCGAGACCCCGGCGCTCACGCGGTTCGCGAGGTGCTCGCCCAGACGCTGCTTCAACGGCAACACGTACGTCGCGCCGCTGAGCTCGAGGATGTCGATCGAGGCCTCGTACTCGGCGATCGCCGCGATCGGCACGTCCTTCGAGAGTTCCCGCACGGTCAGCACGATGTTCGAGTTCACCGTGTCGGCCGCGTTCGCGAGCACGAGACGCGCCCGGTCGGCGCCGAGGCGGCGGTACGTCTCGACCGAATCGAGGTCCCCGTTCACGACCGGGAGACCGGTGTCCTCCAGACGCATCGCCGCGTCCGGATCCGGCTCGATCACCCATGACCGGACGTCGGCGAGCGCGAGCCGGCGCACGAGCCCGCGCGCGATCGGATCGTTCGCGCAGATCAGCGCATGGTCCGACACGTCGTGCGGGATCGATCGGAGCTCGCTGAGGCGGTTCCGACTTCGCTGCTCGAGCCACGGCGCGTACACGACGCGGATGAACAGGAAAGGGAGGATGATGAGGAGCATCATCACGCCGGTCAGGAGCACTACCGTGCTGAACACACGACCGAGATCGGTGTGGAAGGTGATGTCACCGAACCCCAGCGTGCTCATCACCGTGAGGGCCCAGTAAACCCCCGTGAACCACGAATGGCTCTGTCCCTCCCAGGCCATGATCACGTGGAAGAGCCAGCCGTACAGGAGGACGACCGCCGTCAGCACGAAGAGGTAGCGTCCGAACGGCGCGAGCTGACGCCTGAACTCGGTCCGCTCGGCGAGGAGCGTGGCAAGCTGCGTTCCTACGGTCTTCATGGGCCGATGATAGCTCGTCCCCCCGGGCGGGTCGCGTCAGCTCACCGCCCGCGGGCCGGGCTCGGAGGAGATGAGGAGGAGCCGCGAGTTCGCCGGGTACAGCCACTCGGCGCCGCGGTGCGTCACGACGGCGTCATCCTCGAGCGGGATGCGGAGCTTCGCGCCGCCCCACTCGGGGATCGGCGTGTACGCGAACAGCTCGATCGATAGCAGATTCGACGGAACCACCTGGTAGGCGAGCCGTACCGGGTTCCACGTGGCGATCGACGGGCCGATCCCGTGGCCGAGGTTGCCGACGGAATGGTGCCCCTCCCAGGTGACGTCGGTCTGCGGCCCTTCCTCGGGCTGGTTGAACGCGATCGGGTTGAATCCCGCCTCCGTGAGCGCCGCGCCTATGCGGTCCATGTTCTCGCGTGCCGTGATGCCCGGACGGATCGCGCGTCTCGACACTTCACGCGCCTCTATCGCTCGGTCGAAGGCGTTCTGGACGCTCGCCAACGCCTCGGTCTCACCGGGCGGGAGCACGTAGGCGACCCGCTTCATGTCGGTGCAGAAGTTCAGGTGGCAGACGCCCCAGTCGATCATCATCACGTCCCCGCCGCGGATGACGCGCTCGTTCGAGGTGGCTTCGATCCCCTCGGGTCCGGTGATGTAGATGGACGGGAACCCGAAGGACGAGCCCAGACCGCGCTCGAGGAGGCGGTCCATCAGCCACCACGCCACGTCCTCGAGCCTCGTCTTCCCCGGCGTGATGACCTCGTTCGACAGCGCGCGCTCGGCCAGCTCGCGCGAGATCTCCCCGGCCTCGGCGAAGCCCGCCAGCTCCGACGCGACCCGGCGGGAGCGGAAGTCCGACACCAGCTTCTCGGCCGACACGAAGCGCGACGCGTACGGCTCTCCGAGCGTCTCCGACAGCTCCGCATACAGCGTATGCGACAGGCCGTCCGCGGCTCCGATGTTCGCGCTCATGTTGAGACCGATCCGCTGCGGGTCGCGCTCGGCCACGAAGGCGCGCAGATCGAAGCTCCCCGTCACGATGTCGTAGGCGCCGTTGGCCGAGAGGAGCCGACCCGAGACGCCGAGGGCGGCCCGCTCGATGCGATCCTCGCCGCGGTCGGTGAAGACGTAGAATCCGATCGGATTCACGTAACCGGGACCCAGGTCGGCGGTCAGGGGGTCGTCGAGTCCCTCCCGACGGACCGTGATCCACATGTCGATCCCGTTCTCGCGCATGACCTCGGGGAGGACTCGGTCGAACTTCTCCACCCGCATCTGGTTCATGCGCTCCCAGCGGCGACGAGCCTCCTGGCCTTCGGCCGGCGTGCCGAGGGGGATACCGACCGCGCAGCCGAGCAAGAGAACGTGCAAGAAACGACACATTGGGCGCCTCCCTGTTGCCACCGGGTACGGGCTGCGGACGATAGATGCCGCCCCCGCCGGTCGATAGGGTCCGCGCCGTCCGTCCGCTCGCCATTCCCTGAAGCCCGCCGACCCGCCAGGATCCGGGTCATGTCGATCTGGACCGCGATCAGGGATTCGTTCGCCCGGCTCTCGCCGGGGGCCGGGGTGCGTCTGCGCACGGACCCCATCCGCGACACGTGGCCCGGGATGGTGGCCGCCCGCGTTCCGCTCGCGGCGCGGCTGAGCGCGGAGGACCGAGAGCGTCTCTACCGACTCATGCAGGTCTTTCTCGACGAGGTGCCGATCGAGGGCGTTGCCGGGCTCGAGGTGACCGAGGAGATCCGCGTGACGATCGCCGCGCAGGCATGTCTCCTCCTCCTCCACATGTCCTATCCCCGGTACACGCGGGTACGTCGGGTTCTCGTATACCCGTGGACCTTCGTTCCGCGGACTGCGCCTACGCTCGCCTCGGGGCACATCGTCCCGCCCGACGTGCCGCTGCGCGGGCAGGCCTGGCCGACGGGAGTCGTCGTGCTCGGTTGGGACTCGGTGGAGCGGGATACCGTCTCGTCCGCGGGTGGCGGCAACGTCGTCCTCCATGAGTTCGCGCACATGCTCGACGTCGAGGACGGGAGCATGGACGGCGTCCCGGTGCTGGACTCGGGCTCGGCGTACCGGCAGTGGGCGGCGATGCTGTCGGCCCGATTCGCCGAGCACGTCGCGCGTACCGAGTTGGGCGAGGACACGATCCTCGACCCGTACGGCGCGAGCAACCGCGCGGAGTTCTTCGCGGTCGCCACCGAGGCGTTCTTCGAGCGACCGGCCGAGCTTCGCGCCGGAGAGCCCGAGCTGTACGGCCTCCTGAGCGACTTCTACGGAATCGATCCGGAGGGCTCGGGGTGAGCGCCCACCGGCGGGCGGCGAGCGAGGCGCCGTCCGGAGGTCTGAGACGCGAGCTCGGCTTCCTCGCCATGACGGCGCTCGTCGTCGGCGAGGTGATCGCGGTCGGCATCTTCCTCACACCCGCCGGGATGGCCACCTCGCTCGGCTCGCCCTTCTGGCTGCTCGTCGTCTGGCTCGCCATGGGGGGGATGGCGCTGTGCGGAGCCCTGGTGTACGGCGAGCTGGCGACCCGGTATCCGGAGGCGGGCGGCGACTACATATACCTGCGCGAGGCCTACGGACCGCGGGTCGCGTTTCTGTACGGGTGGGAGTCGCTGCTCGTGACCGATCCCGGCGTGACGGCGGCGCTGGCCGTGGGGATGACCGGGTACGTCGGGTACGCCGTCGACCTCGCGCCGGCCGGAGCGAAGGCGTTCGCCATCGCGACCATCGCGGTCCTCGCGGCGGTGAACGTCCTGGGCGTCCGCATGGGCGCCCGCGTGATCGGGGGGCTCACGGCGCTCAAGATCGGCGCGCTCGCCGTCATCGTCGTCCTCCCTTTCCTGAGCGGACTGGGCGACACGTCGAATTTCTCGCCGTTCGTCGCGCAGCGGCCCGGTTCGGAGGCGCTCGTCCCCGCGCTCGCGGCCGGGTTCGTCGGGGCGTTCTTCGCGTTCGGCGGCTGGTGGGAGGTCGCCAAGCTGACCGGCGAGGTGCGGGACCCGCGCCGCACCGTCCCGCGCGCGCTGGCGCTCGGCGTGGCCGTCGTGACGCTCGTGTACATCCTGACGAGCGGCGCCTTCCTCTACCTGATCCCGCTCGGAGAGGTCGGCTCGGGCGAGGCGTTCGCCGCGCGCGCGGGAGAGACGTTGTTCGGACCGGCCGGGGGACAGGTGCTGGCGGCGATCGTCATCGTCTCCGTCCTCGGAAGCCTCGCCGTCCTCCTGATGGCCCGGCCCCGCGTCTACTACGCGATGTCGCGCGACGGGTTGTTTCCGGCGGCGGCCGGCGCTCTCCACCCGCGCTTCGGGACCCCGGCCCGCGCGATCGCCATCGAGGTCGTCCTCGCGTCGGTGCTGGTCCTGATCGGGACGTTCGAACAGATCCTGGGCTATTTCATCTTCCCGACCGTGCTGCTGCTGATGCTGACGGTGGCGGGCGTGTACGTCCTGCGGCGACGGGAGAGCGGCCGGGGCGGCCACTTCCGCACCCCGGGCTACCCGGTCACGCCGGCCGTCTTCCTCGCTCTCGGCGCGATCGTTCTGTTCCTGCTCGCCGCGCGGAACCCGGTGCAGGCGCTCATCGGGACGTCCGTCGTGGCCCTCGGAGTTCCGGTGTACGGGTGGCTGTTCCGATCCGGAGCGTCACGGGGGTAGACGTCGGCGGGCGGTCCTTCAGGAGCCGGCGGCCCAGGCCGCCCGCTCGCGCTCGACGAGCGCCTCGAACCCGGGCTCGTCGCGCAGGGGATCCCACACCGGGTCGAGACCCAGTAGCAGCAACGTGATGGGCCTGTCGGTCGCGAGGGTGCGGAGCAGATCGATCGCCTCGGCACTCGCGCCCGCCGCCGCGTGGACCGAGGCGATCGTACGCAGGAAACTGGCCGTGAGGAACTCGTCGTCCGGGAGGAGCTCCAGCGCCGCGCCGGCCGCGTCGAGCGCGTCCTCCGCACGTCCCAGGCGGGCGTAGGTCAGCGCCAGGTTCAGACGGGCGGTCTCGTTCCCGGGTTGCGTCCGAACGAACCCCTCGAAGATGACCCGGGCGGAGTCGAGCAGCTGCCGGGCTCGCGCGGTTTCCCCATCGAGCGCGTGGGCGACCGCCTCGTAGTAGGCCCGCGGCACGGCTCCGTACTGTAGCGGCACGAGCTCCGGCAGGCCGCCGAGTGTCTCCAGGGCGGCGGCCCCGTCTCTCTCGAGGAGCGCGAGCCGATAGCCGCTGACGGCAAGCGTCGAGCCGGTGGCGAGCGCCGAGTCGAGGAGGCGCCGTGCTCCGGCAAGGTCACCCGTGGCGAAGAGGTGGGTTCGGATCTTCGCATCCCACGCGGCGGGATGCCCCGGTGCGAGATTCAGGGTACGGTCGATCGCACGATCGGCCCCGGCGAAGTCGCCGACCATCCAGAGCGTCTGTCCTTCGGTCCAGCCCCATATCGAGCCCCGCGGGTCCAGCTCGGCTGCCCGGCGCATGTTCGCCGCCGCGCTCGCGAAGTCACCCTGGCGTCGCTCGACGGCACCGATGAGCCCGACGAGGTCCGCCGTCTCGCCCATCTCCTCCCGGGCGGCAGTCAGCTCTCGCAGCGCGGCCTCGTAGTCGCGCTGGGTACGGTAGTAGTAGGTGCCCAGGGCCAGCGAGGCCTCGGGCAGCCCCGGGTCCAGCTCGAACGCCCGGTCCACGGCGGCGCGCGCGCGCTGGATGCGCGTCTGTGTCCGGTCGTAGCCGTACCAGTACGCCCCCGAGTGCCCCATCGACAGATACGCCCAGGCGAGCGCGAAGTCGGGGTCGAGCGTCACGGCCTGCTCGAGCACCTCGACCGCCTCCATGCGGCTTCCTCTGCCCTCGCGTTGCTGGAGGTCCCGAGCCCTGAGAAACAGGTCGTACGCCTCGAGGTCGTGGGTCGGGACCGACGCGATCCGCGCTTCCTCCTCCGGCGCCAGCACCGCCCTGAGCTCGCGCGCGATGTCGCGGACGATCTCGCTCTGGATGGCGATCAGGTTCGAAGCCGAGAGATCCCGGGTGTACGACTCGGCCCACAGGTGGTTGTCGGTCGCCGCATCGATCAGCTGCACGTTGATCTGGACCACGTCGTCGGCTCGCTGGACGCTCCCCTCGAGCACACGCGCGACACGCAACTCCTCGCCGATCCGGGGGATCGGCTTCCGCGTCCCCTCGTACTCCAGCATCGAGGTCCGCGAGATCACCTGAAGATCGCGCACTTTCGCGAGTTGGGTGAGCAGCGCGTCGTGCACACCGACCCTGAACGCCTCGTTCTCCTCGTCGACGCTCGCGAACGGGAGGACCGCGATCGAGTGCGGGTTCACGTCTCCACCGCCCATCGCCGGCGAGAGCGAGCCGCCGCCGAACAGTACCCACCCGGTTCCGGCGAGCCCGAGCAGCGCGAACGCGATGACACCCCCCGCCAGAGCGTTCCGCCACGTGAAGAGCGACGCCGCTCCGGTCGTCGGCTCGCGTGGGGGTGGCGCGACCTCACCGACATCCGCTAGCGACTGCGAAGGGGCTTCCGGCGCCTTCGTCGTCATGCCCTCCTGCACGAACGCGGTCGCCATGACGATCGGGAGCCCGATGACGAGCAGGACGAGCGCCAGCGGACGAACCCACGAGGGAAGTCCGGCCGCCTCGGCCAGCTGCTCGACGACCTGGAGGGCGACCCACGACCCGGCCAGGTAGATGCTTAGTACCTGCCACAACGACCGCCGATGGATCTCGTCGATCAGGGACCTGAGCCGAGACATGCCGCCTCCAGGGGGATGCCGGGCGAAGAGCCGGATACCGCAAGCTCATCGAAGCTCCCCGCGGGATCAAGACGGTGGCCCCCGCCGCGGCCAGACGCGAGACTGGACAGGGACGGGACAGCTTCTGGAAGATCTGGAGGTGCACGTGGAGTCCATTCGACCCGTTTTCGGACGGGCCACGGCCGTCTCCCGCCTCGCGTCGGTCGCGGTGGCCGGCATCCTCGCGGCGTGCGGCGGCTCGAGCTCGCCCACCGGGGCGCCAACCGTGAACAACGCGTGCGGGGCGCCGCCATACTTCACGATGCTGCCGGTCTCATCGAGCCAGATCGCCGGAGTGTCGGTGTTCGGAGGGGTCGACGCCCCCGGACACGTCCTTCCGACGCCGCACAGCGGTCTCTTCGTCACGAACGAGCGTATCCCCTTCGTCGCCCCTGGAGACATTCAGGTCACCCAGGTTCGACGGGTCCGCTACCTGTCTTCGCCGACCCGGGAAGACGAGACCGACTACGCCCTCTTCTTCGGCGTGTGCCGGGATGTGAACGGGTGGTTCGGACACCTGCCCGAGGTGGCTCCCCGGCTCGCCTCCGTCGATTTCTCCGACTGCGAGCAATACGATACCGCGTTCGAAACCGTCCAGAGCTGCACCGCGAATCTCTCGGGGATGTCGTTCTCCCGCGGCGAGCTGCTCGGGCTGGCGGGCACGTCGGAGGCCCTGGACCTCCTGGCCGTCGATTTCGGGCTCACCGACGACCGCGTGACGAACTCTTTCATCACCCCCGGCCGCTATCCCCAGCCCACCCTCCACGCCGTATGCCCGTACGAGGCGTTCGACACCGCGAGTCGCGACCTCTTCCTGTCGCGGCTCACGGACGGGGCCCGCCCGTCGATCACGCCGGGCGGCGAGCCGCGGTGCGGCACCATGCAGGTCGACGTCGCCGGAACCGCGAAGGGGGTGTGGGTGGAAGAAGGCGTGACGAGACCCGTCGGCGGGAACGAGCAGCATTACATCTCGCTCGTGGACTATCCGTATCGGCCTCAGGAGTTTCTGGCTCTCAGCCTGGGTCCCGCGGATGTCGGTGGACGGACGGCCCTCGTCCCGCGCGGCACGGGCCGGGTCAACCGCCCGTTCGAGGAAGTCCCGGCGGACGGGCTCATCTACTGTTACCACGGGGACACCGAGTACCCCGACAGCAGCTGGTTGCTGTCGGTCGCCACCTCCGGCGGGCTCGCACTCGAGCTGGTCGACCACCCCGGGACGGCCTCCCCGTGTCTGGACGACCCGTCGACATGGGCGTTCTCGGGAGGGGCCGAGGCGTTCGAGCGCTAGGACGCCCACTACCGATCATGCTCCTCTACCTGATCGACCTGGCAGGAGTCTCGGTGTTCGCCGTGAGCGGCGCGCTCGCGGCGGCCCGAAAGCGACTCGACCTCCTGGGCATCGTCGTTATCGCCACCGTCACCGCCATCGGTGGCGGCACGACCCGCGATCTCCTGCTCGATCGACACCCCGTCTTCTGGATCGACGACACCCTGTACCTCGTCGTGATCGCGGGGGCCGCGGTGCTTACCGTAGTCGTTGGCCGCTGGCGGACACCGCACCCCAGGGCGCTCGAAGTGGCCGACGCCCTCGGTCTGGGCTTCTTCGTGATCGGCGGTGCGGGCATCGCGCTCGACCTCGGCCTTCCGACGATCAGCGTGATCGTCATGGGCGTCGTCACGGGCGTGGCCGGTGGCGTGATACGTGACGTGCTCACCAACGAGATCCCGCTGATCCTCGCGCAGGGAGAGCTCTACGCGACCGCCGCGATCGCTGGCGCGGCGGCCTACGTGGCGCTCACCTCTCTCGGGGCGCCCGAGCCCATCCCCGCGTTCACCGGTGCGACGGTCACCATCGCCCTACGACTCGCGGCCATCGTCTGGCGCCTGCGGCTGCCTGTCTTCACGCTCCGCGAGTGAGCCCGGTGGAGCGCGAGGAACGGAGCGCCGATCCACAGCACCTCCCGCCGGGTCTGACCGCGACCGTCCGGGTCGTCGAGGAGGTGCTCGGCCGGGTGGTCGCCGCGGCCGAGGGAGACGACCTGTACCACGTCGTCGAACGGGTGCGGCGCGACATGGTCTCCTTCCGCGAGGCGGACGACGACCGCGGACGCGAGGCCGCGCTCGACCGGGCCGCGGGGCGACTCGAGGCTCTCCCCGTCGAGCGGAGGATCGCGCTCGCGCGGGCGTACACGCTCTATCTCCAGCTCGTGAACGTGTGCGAGAACGCGTACCGCACGCACCGGCTGCGCGAACGGCTGTCGCCGGACGACGCGCCGCGTGCGCACGCCGACCTCACATTCGTGCTGACGGCACACCCCACCGAGTCGCGGTCGCCCTCGAACATCCGGCTTCTGCGACGCGTTCAGGACCACGTGATCGACGCGCTGGCCGGCGGGCGCCCGATCGACCGGCGCGAGATCGAGAACCTCCTCCACCTCGCGTGGCGCGCGGGGACTCACCCGGCCCGCAAGCCCTCCGTCGACGACGAGGCGGGGCACCTGTTCTCGCTTCTCACCGACCCGATCCTCGAGGAGGTCGTGCGGCTCGATGCGGCGGGGCACCGGGTGCGCTTCCGCAGCTGGGTAGGAGGCGACAAGGACGGACACCCCGGTGTCGGCCCCGATCAGACCCGGGCCGCGCTCGACCGCGCGCGTGCGAGGTTTCTCGAGTTCATCGACGAGACGCTGTTGCCTCCGGTCCGGGAGGACCTGGCGCTCGTGTCGAGCGGCGCTTCGGAAGAACGGGCGTCGCCGGCGTTGATCGAGCGGGCGCTTGCCGAACTCGAGCGCGCACTCGGCGATCTCGGGCGAGTAGAAGAGGGCGACGGCGCTCGGGGGGCGGTCCTGAGAGACGCGGTCGAGGCGTTCCAGAGCCGCTACCGGGAACGGTTCGGGATCCCGCACCCGGCGATCGAGCGGCTGTCGGCGCTCCTCCGCGTCTTCCCGGCTCTCGTCGTGCCGCTCGAGCTCAGAGAGGAGCGCGGCCGATTCGGCGAGGGAGAGCCCATCGCGGACATGATGCGACGGATCGCCCGGATCGCCGACGGCGGCTCGATCAGGGGCTACGCGCGGGCGGTCGTCGTGAGCATGACGAAGGAGGCGGCCGACCTGCACGAAGCCCAGCGTCTCGCCGACGCCGTCTTCGGCGAAGCCGCCATCCCCGTGGTACCGCTCTTCGAGCTCCCGGCCGTGCTCGCACGCGCCCCCGAGATCCTCCGCGACACGTGGGAGGACGAGACGTTCCGCCGCGCCGTCAGCGCGCGCGGGTATCTGGAGGTCATGCTCGGCTACTCCGATACCGCCAAGAGGATGGGGATGCTCGCGAGCCGCGTGGCGCTCAGGGACGCCATGCGCGAGATCGGCGAGTGGGCGGACTCGGTCGACGTGACGCCGCGGTTCTTCCACGGACACGGCGGGAGCGTCGGAAGGGGCGGCGGCCGGATCGAGGACCTCGCCGCGACGTGGCCGCCGAGCGCGCGACGGCCGTACAAGTACACGGTCCAGGGCGAGATGGTCGAGCGGACGCTCGCCACCCCAGAGATCCTGCGGAGCCTCGTCGAGAAGGTGGCGGAAGTACAGGAGAATCCGCCGCCGTATCGTCCCGTCGGTGGGCTGGCGCGCCGTCTCGCCGCGGCATCGGGGGACATCTTCGCGGATCGTGTGGCCTCCCCCGACTTTCGGCGGATCCTCGCCGGCGCCACACCGTATACGCGACTCGAGTCGCTCACCATCGGATCGCGTCCGGCGAGCCGTAGCGGACAGGAGGGGCTCGAGAAGCTACGCGCGATCCCGTGGGTGCTGTGCTGGACCCAGACGCGGCTCCTCCTTCACGTGTGGCTCGGGATCGGGGACGCATGGCGGGTGGCTCGCCGGGAGCCCGATGCCCACACGGACCTCGAACGCGCGATCGACGAGGACCCGCTCTTCCGGTCGTGCATGCGGTTGCTCTCCTTCACCCTCGCCAAGACCGAGCGGACCGTGTGGCGACGCTATCGGGACCGTCTCACACCTCCGGGCGGCGATGACACCGGCCTCGAAGGCGGTCTCGACGACGATCTCGATGCGGCCGTCGACCTCGCCTGCCGGGCCATGGGCGGCGACACGCTGTTGCCGGATCGCCCGTGGCTCGCCGAGTCGATCCGCTACCGGGCGCCGATGATCCACCCGCTCAACCTGCTCCAGATCGAGCTCCTCGAGCGGTCGGATTGGTCGGAAGCGGAAGCGCACCTGTTCCGTGAGACGGTGACCGGCATCGCCGCCGGAATGCTCACGACGGGCTGATGGGAGGCCCGTCGGCTCGAGGCCGTTCCCGTCCGGCCATGGAGTCCAACACCTCCCGCCACGCGTCGACCGGGGCGAGACGCATGGCGGTCCGAAGCCCGACGTTCGTCAGGAGGAGCGAGAGTAGCTCGAGCCGCGCCTCGACTCGATCCTTCTCGTCGATCAGATAGCCGCCGAACAGCTCCAGCTTCTCGGGCGTGAACGCCATGTACGCGTCGAGGTCGATCGGCGCCGGGTCGGCCGACGGGATCGGGCACGTCGCCTTCTCGAACACGTCGAGGTAGGCAACCAGCACCGGGGACCGGTCGATCAGGGGGTGCGGCACGTCCGAGACCCAGTCGCCCCCCAGAGCGCGAATCCGTTCGAAGATGTCGCGGTGGGCCCGCCTCACCGTGTCGTACTCCTCGCCCATGCTGCCCATGTAGAAATCGAGCGGCTCGAAGTCGCCCACCGCGGGATAGGCGGCCTCGAGCAGGCGAGCGATCTCACCGGCCGAACCGCGGAACGACCCGAGATCGTAGCAGACGCCCACCCCGTCGACGACCTCGTTGTTGTTCGAGAACACGTCCCACAGCGCGAGGCCATACCGATGGACCAGACCCCGGTCGTCCGGCTCCCCCGACGCCCCCGTCTCCCCCGACGCCTCGAGCCTCCTGAGGTCCTCCATCGTCGGCAGCAGCTCCGACGCGAATGCGACGCTCGCGTCAACGGGATGTTTCGGTCGCTGGAACACGGTAGCTGCGGATCGGACTCCGTTTCGGTAGCGCGCCGAGCGCACCCGGCATTCCGGGCAGTATACGCCCCGCGTCTCAACCGGTTATCAACGACCCGGCACGTTCGGCGCCCGGTCGCGTACCACAACGCCGGGCCGGCCAGCGGCCGACGCCCGAATCCTCCACTTCCCCAACGAAGGGCTCCGACGTATGAGACCGCAGACCCTCGTCGACTCCGCTCGCCCGTTATGATCGACGCGCTGTACGTCGCTATCAGACCTGCGAGCGCAGCGGCCGTCGCGCTCGTTGCCGGGTTCGTCGCGCACGCGATCCTCGACCGCCTGATGAGACGGAGGGGTCGCGGACCGGGACCCACTTCGGTCGCCGACGTGTGGACCGCGGAGGTCCGCCGGCCCGCGCGGATCTTCCTCATCCTCCTCTTCGCCCTCGCCGCCCTGCCCGCGGCAGGACTGGCCTCGAGCATCGTCCCGACCGTCCGACGGTGGACCCTCGTCGGACTGATCGCGAGCGCCGCGTGGCTCGCGATCGAGCTCGCGGGGATCGTTCAGGTCCTGATCGAGAGGAAGTACCGGACGGACGTCGAGGACAACCTCCAGGCCCGGCGCGTCCAGACGCGAGTGCGGCTGCTCAGGCGAATCGCCGGCGTCGCGATCGTCCTCCTCGCCGGGGGGCTGATCCTCACGCTCTTCCCGCCCGTGCGCGAGGTCGGGCTCAGTCTCTTCGCCTCCGCCGGGGTGGCGGGCATCGTGCTGGGCATCGCGGCGCGACCGACCCTGTCGAGCGTGATCGCCGGGATCCAGGTGGCGTTCTCGGAGCCGATCCGGCTCGACGATGTCGTCATCGTCGAAGGCGAATGGGGCCGCATCGAGGAGATCACGATGACGTACGTCGTCGTGCGGATCTGGGACGACCGGCGGCTCGTCGTCCCGCTGTCGCGGTTCATCGACCAGCCGTTCGAGAACTGGACGAGGCGAACGGCCGACCTGCTGGGTACGGCGTACCTGCACGCCGACTACACCGTGGATGTCGCGGCCGCGCGGGAAGCCCTCGGGCGCATCCTCGACGAGACGGACCTCTGGGATGGCCGGGTGAGCGGACTCCAGGTCACGGGCGCCGATGCCCGCACGGTCGAGCTCAGGGCGCTCATGAGCGCCGCGAACGCGTCGGATGCCTGGAACCTCAGGTGTCACGTCCGGGAAGAATTACTGAAGGCGCTGCGGGAGGAGCAGCCCGACGCCCTCCCCCGCGTGCGGGCACGGCTCGAGCCTGCCGCCGACCTCGAGCCGGCGGGGGGCGTGCGGCGCACCGCCCCGGTATCATAGCACCCATGAGCGGCGCCGGGGCGAGCGGGAGAGGCATGCGATGAGCCAGTCGGAGCACGGGGACGGCGGACACGGGATCGGCGCCGTCGTCGCCGCGCTCGTCGCGAACCTGCTGATCGCGATCGCGAAGCTCGTGGGCGCTATCCTGAGCGGAAGCTCGGCGATGCTCGCCGAGAGTCTCCACTCCGCCGCGGACTCCGGGAATCAGGCGCTCCTCCTGTTCGGTAACAGCCGCAGCAATCGCGCTCCGGATGCGAATCACCCCTTCGGCTACGGGCAGGAGCTGTACTTCTGGAGTCTGATCGTCGCGATCATCCTGTTCGGGCTCGGGGGCGGCTTCTCCGTCTACGAGGGGATCCGCCATATCCGGCACCCGGCGGAGCTCGGAGACCCGACGCTCAACTACATCATCCTCGCCTTCGCCTTCGTCGTCGAGCTCGCCGCCCTGTGGTACGCGCTCCGCGCGCTCGAGCAGCGGCACCCGGACACGCCGTTCTGGCGCGCCGTCCGCACGAGCAAGGACCCGCGGATCTTCGTACCCATCGGAGAAGACGCCGCGGCGCTCGCCGGCGTCGTCGTGGCGTTTCTCGGGATCTTCTTCGCCCACCGGCTCGAGATGCCCCTCCTCGACGGCGCCGCCTCGCTCGTCATCGGAGCGATCCTGGCGGGCGTCGCGGTCTTCCTCGCCGTCGAGACGCGCGCGCTGCTGATCGGCGAGGCGATGGCGCCGCACAGACGCGCCCGAATCGAGGAGATCACGATGTCGGACGACGCGGTCGTCGGCGTGAATGAGCTGGCGACCATGTTTCTCGGGCCCGAGCAGGTGCTCCTCGCCATGGACGTCCGATTCAGAAGCGACCTGACCATGGATGCCCTGACCGAGGCCGTCGACCGGATCGAAGAGCGCATCCGGCGCGAAGACCCGCGGATCTCGCGGATCTTCCTCGAGGCCGAGGGACTGACGGAGTCGTAGCGCCGGCTATTCCCGGGGGTCGCCGGGATCTGCCCGCGGGACATCCGGTGGAGGATCCGAGGCTGTCGCGGCCCCGGCCGACGCCAGGAAGGCGCGCGGGAGCTCGAGCGTCGTCGCCCACCCCAGCCCCACTGCGAACCCCATCACGATACCGGTCGGCGCCGCCCACCCGGCCACGATCGTCGCCAGGGCGACCGTGCAGACCAGGAAGAAGCCCGTGGCCCCGACCGCAACGGATGGACGCCAGCCCCACCGCCGGGCCGCGCCCACCGCGGCGTGCGCCATGAGCGCCGAGGCCGCGGCCACGGGCACCGATGGGTACTCCGCGTGCGGGACCACGCCTTCGAACACCAGTCGGTCGAGGAAGTAGGCGCCCGCGGTGGCCCCGAGGAGCCCCACCCCCACCCGCAGTGCGGCCGTGGCCCCCGAGCGCCAGGCGAGGACGGCGACGAGGGGGATCGCCAGCCCGATGACCTCCGGCCAGTGCAGGACCGTCAGCCCAAGGCGCGAGATGCGGATCGCCTCTGCGGTGCGCGCCTCCGCCATCCACTCGAGCGCCGGGAAGTCGAGGAGAGCCAGCCCCCAGACGGCCTGCATCTGGAGCATCAGAAGCCCGACGCCCGCGGTGGCGCCGATGAGGGCGCCGAAGCCCACCGTGAGACCCAGACCGCGCGCGATGCGGGGGTCGAACCGTCGACCCAGCCAGACCCGCGCCGGCGCGAGCCCGCGGGCGAGGAGCGGTAATCCGGTCGCCCTGAGCAGCACGAGGGAGGCGCTCTGCACGCGGCGCCGGTTCGCCGCGATCCGGGCCGCCAGCCACCGGATGACCAGCGCGGCGAAGAAGAGCGCGAGGACGAGGAACGCCGCGGCTCCCGCTGCCTCCTGAAGGGCCCGCCACGATCCTCCCAGCGTGTATCCGAGGACACCCCAGACCGTCGCCCAGACGATCGCGCTCGGCACATCGAAGAGGATGAACCGGCGGTACGGCAGCCCCGAGGCGCCGGCCAGGAACGGTGTGATGACTCGCGCGGGGCTCATCAGCCTGCTCAGCACGATCGCCCACTCGCCGCGGCGGCTCATGAAATCGCGCACCTTGCGGATCGAGGACCCGAGCAGACGCTGGAGGATCTTCCACTCGAGGATGCGATCCCCCCACCGTCGTCCCAGATGGTACCCGGCCGTGTTGCCGACGAGCGTCCCGCCCACCGCGGCCACGATCATCCACGCCAGGGCGGCCTGCCCTCGCGACGAGAGCACCCCACCCGCCGCGACCGCGAGCTCGCCGGGGGTGACGAACCCGAGGAAGAACGGCGCCTCGGCGAGACAGAGCAGACCCACCGCCAGGTAGATCGCCGAAGACGAGAGCCCGAAGAGGGCCTCCAGGACGCGTTCCGACAGGTCAAGCATGCGAATTGGCGATCACGGGCGGGGGTTCGGTCAGACGCGAGCTTCGCGGCGGCTACGGAGGCGCGGGCCAATCTGCGCCCACCTCGAACTGCGCGACAGATCGGCGGAGGTGCCGGGCTCGGCGCTCGACCCTAGGAGGCTGCTGAAAAACCCCAGCGGGTCGCGTTACGCGCGCCACAGCCCCGGATCCAAGGAGAAGCGACGAAGGCATAGCCATAGCTACGTCGAGGAGTTTCGACGCCGGAGACGGGGCTGTGCCGCCGTAACCGTCCACCGTGTTTGCCCACGTCATTCCTCATGATCGGCGCAGGGGGGTCACGCGGTTG
>JAWWCR010000049.1:0-27340 GCA_033720355.1 Gemmatimonadota bacterium | reverse complement strand
TACCGGTCGATCCGCGAGCACGAGCTGCACCTCGCCCGCAACGGCACCGTCATCCTCAAGTTCTGGCTCAACATCTCGAAGGACGAACAGGCGCGCCGGTTCATCCGTCGCATCGACCGGCCGGACAAGAACTGGAAGTTCAGCGGGCGGGACGTGGCCGAGCGGGCGCACTGGGACGCGTACATGGAGGCCTACGAGGACGCCCTGAACGCGACGTCGCGGCCGTGGGCCCCATGGTACGCGATCCCCGCCGACGACAAGCCCTACATGCGGCTCACGGTGGCGAAGATCGTCCGCGATCAGCTCACCGCTCTCGATCTCGCGTACCCGAGGATGCCGGATGCGAACCGCGCGGAGCTCGCCGAGTACCGCCGCGGGCTGGCCGCTGAGCTCTCAGACGTCTGAGAGGTGTCGCGTCTCGGACGCCCCGGCGCGGATCGGACCGCGGTCGACCAGGCCACGTCAGAATCCACCCGCGGCGTAGGGTCGCCGCCCGACGGGGATGGGCGGTTCGGCGTTGAGGAACGCGCTGGGCACGGTTCGACACGGGCCCGGGCGGCATGCCCGGGCCACGTCGAAATGAAGATGCGGAAACCGGCTGCGGCCGGAGTGCCCCGATAGCGCGATCGTGTCGCCGCGGCTCACCCGGTCTCCCTTATGGACCAGCGCGCCGCCCGTCGTGAGGTGGATGTAACGCGAGTACTCGCCGTCGCCGTGCGCCACGATCACGAAGTTCTCATCGCCGACCACCCCCGAGCCGTCCGGCCGGTCATCCCGCACCCCGTGGACGATGCCGTCGCGCGCCGCGATCACGGGCGTCCCGATGGGCATCCGGAAGTCGTAGGAGTAGCTGAAGCGACCGGTGTGCGAGGCTCGCCCGCAATTCCCCTGCGTCAGGTCGAACGGCTCGCCGGGGGCGAAAGGAAGAACGTAGCGCGGTCGCAGGTTGCCGGGCGCGGGACCGCAGCCGCCGACGAGGGGCTTCGTCCTCGCGGCCGCGTCGGCGCCGATCGCGGCGCCGGCATCGCCGGCCCGGTCGATCGGCTCCCCGGCGACGGGTGGCCGGCCGCGCGCCGCGCAACCGGCGAGCGCCACTGCCAGCCCCGCCGCGATCAGAAGCTTCTCCGCCCTCATCCCATCCACCCCCTCGTCCACGACCCCCGGGAATCTACGACGAAACGGTCCCCAGGGCCGTCACTCCCTCCTCGGCCGAGCTTCGCGCCGTCGGGCACCCCGCGCTCCGGGATCGCGAGGACGACCGAGCCGTCGTCGCGGTAGAACCCGGCGGCCGGCCCCGACCGGACCTCAACGGACGACGGGGCCGCCGGTTCGGTCGTCGGGGACGAACCGGTCGCGCGACGGCATGCGGAGCGACGCGATGAGATCCGCATCCACCACCGCATCGTCGTCGACCAGATCGTTGAAGAGGAGGACCGCCGCCACGGCGCCGTACACCTCGAGATCGCTCATCGACCCCGGCGCGTCGAACGGCATCGCCTTTCGCACATAGTCGAACAGCGTGGTCGCGTAAGGCCAGTAGCTGCCGACCGTATACGGAGCCGCATCGGTCGCGAAGGGAAAGCCGTCGTCGGGCAACCGCCCGGCGAGGACGTCGTTCGGGCCGCCAGTGCCGTCGACGCCGTGACAGACGGCGCAGCGCGCAGCGTAGACTTCGAGACCCTCGGTGACGGTGGCGCTGCCGGGTGGCAGCCCGACGCCGTCGGGTCCGACATCGCGGTCCCAGGCGGCGATCTCGGCGGGCATCGCCGGTCTTCCGAACCCGAACGATCCCGGCGCGGGCCGGGTGCCCCCGACGGGCCCGGAAGGGCCGGTCGACGTCGACGCGTCGGGGGCCGCGGCCTCGGTCGGCGCGCCTTCGGGGGCGGCGGCCGCACAGCCCACGGCGACCGCGCCGATAACGATCGTCGCGAGGACGACCCGGATGGCGGTCGCAGGGCCCATTCGGGCGTGGCGTCGGCCTCTCATGCCGTCGCGAACGTGACGGACCCATCGGCGGCCACCCGCCACCCGCGGATCGTGTTGTAGTGGTATCGCGAGCGGGGGCCGCGCGCGGCCTGCATCTCCGCGACCGTCGGCTGCACGTACCCCGTCTCGTCGACGGCGCGACTCATCAGGTGCGCCGGCTCGCCGTCCCACATCCACCCGAACCGGAAACGCGTCAGCGACTTCGACAGAACCGGCTCCTGGAGCGCCGCGATGCCCCACGACGCGCCGCCGTCGAGGCTCACATCCACGCGATCGATGCGGCCCCGGCCCGACCATGCGTACCCCGTGATCTCGACGAATCCGTCGCGCTCGAGCCGCACGGGGTGGGCGGGATAGGTGATGAGCGACTTGGCATCCATGTCGAACGAGAACATGCGGGCGGTGCCGTCCGAGAGCGGGTCGCTGTACTTCGATGTCTCGTCCCTCATCATGAACGGCCGGTCGGAGAGCTCGATCCGCCGGATCCATTTCACGCACGAGTTGCCCTCCCAGCCGGGCAGGAGGAGCCGCGCCGGGTAGCCCTGCTCGGGGCGGATGGCCTCGCCGTTCTGGCCGTACGCGATCACCGCGTCGTCCCACGCCTTCTCGACCGGGATGCTTCGAGACATCACGGCCGCGTCGGACCCCTCGGCGAGAAACCACGTCGCGTCGTCGTGGACGCCGACCTCCTCGAACAGCGTCCGGACGGCAACGCCGGTCCACTCGCTACAGCTCAGCAGGCCGTCGAGCTCCTGCGGGGTCATGTCCGGCCGCGGCGTCTCGGTGTATCCGGCGCCGCCGTTTCCGGAGCATTCGACGAACCAGGTGCTCGCGACCGATGGGAAGCGCTTCAGGTCGTCGAGCGTGAAGACCATCGGACGGTCCACCATCCCGTGGATCAACAGCCGGTAGGCGGACGGGTCGATGCGGGGGATCCCGTGGTGGTGCCGCTCGAAATGGAGATCGGACGGGGTGATCGTTCCGTGCAGATCCTGGAGCGGCGTGCGGGTGACGCCTCCGATCGATCCGGAGACCAGCTTCTCGGGCGTCTCGTGTGGCGAGCGGGAGCCAAGCGTTTGCGGACGGTCGCCCGGAACCTTCGTCGGGTCCGCCGCCTCCTGCGCGCCCGCGCCCGCGGCAAGCTCCGTCGCTTTCAGCGCCCCGCCGGCGAGCGCGCCGCCCGCGGCCGCGGCCGCTCCGGCGATCAGCGACCGACGGGTGATTCCCGTCTCGCTCGCGTCGTTCGAGGACTCCTTCGACCCCACGTTGCGCTCCTTCCGATCACATGCTCCGCGAAGCGTGCCACTCGGCCAGCACCTCGGCCTCGCGCTCGCGCGTGAGCGCCGCCCGGCGCGGCGGCCGCTCCTCCTCGGGCGTGTTGAAGTACGACTCGAGCGTCGCCTCGGTCGTGTCGGCGAGCGAGCGGAAGGTGAGCCCGTGCGCGACCTCGTTCGACAGATCGAACTTCGCGAACCCCTGCGCGCCCTCGACCGGCGGCCGCCACACCGGCAGCTCGGCGTACCCGCGGATCTGCCGTTCAGTCAAAAAGTCGGTGTCCACCCATGTGAACACGGTCTCGGCGGTGGTCACGGCGCGGATCCCGTAGACCATCTCCGCCACAGGGCGCGGGGTCTGCGGCCCCACGAGGTTGAACTGCCCCGTGTGCCCGGCCGCGGCGGAGAGCGCCATGAAGTCGCCGAGGTCGCGGACGTCGATGACCTGCACGGTGTCGGTCCCGTCGCCGGGGCACAGCACCTCGCCACCCTGACGGATCCGCACCGGCCAGTAGGTGAACCGGTAGGTGGGGTCGTCGGGTCCGACGATCAGCCCGGGACGGAAGATCGCATAGCGCTCGCCGAAGATCCGCATCACCTCGCGCTCGGACTCGGCCTTGGCGAGTCCATACGGGAGGCTGGTGATGTCGGCGGTCGCGCGGTCGAGACCCGCGGTCTCGAAGGTGAACGTCGGTTCCGACGCCGTCATGGGGACGGTTGCATGGCTTGCGTACGCCGACCGCGACGACACGTAGTAGAACAGTCCCACCGAATCGCGCAGAAACTCGCCGGCGCTCGTCACCCAGTCGGGCCGGGCGGTGGAGTTGTCGATGCAGATGTCCCACGAGCGACCGCGGAGCGACTCGAAGTCGCCGTTTCGATCTCCGATAAGCTCCTCCACACCGGGGAACATCCCGGGGCGCGAGCCGCGGTTGAAGATCGTGACCTCGAGCCCCATGTCGAGGAGCGAGTTGACTTCGTAGGGGCCGATGAAGCCGGTGCCGCCGAGGACGAGGGCCGTCTTCGCGCGCGAGGCGACGCCGCCGCGCGACGGAGCAACGGCGGGGGAAGCGGCGGGTTCGCTGCCCGAAGCCGCGCCGCGGCTTCCGAGACCCAGCCCGAGCGCGGCGCCGGCCGCGGTGGAGAGCTTGAGGAATTCCCTGCGGTCCGTCGACATCGATGAGCCTCCCGGTGGATCGAACGTGCCTCGGCGGTCGGCCCGGAAGATCCGACGCGCCGCGGGTCGCGTCCAGACCCGGCCGGGATGAACGACCGCCCGCCTGCGAAGCGCGCAGACGGGCGGTTGGCCCAGCTTGGACCTCGCGATCGGATCAGGGGTCGAAGGTCAGCTCGACGTTCTCCGAGCAGCTCGTCGTCCCGGCCGCGCAGACGCGATAATGCCAGGGCCCGCCCGCGCCACGTGCGAAGCGGTCGGTATGGAGGAAGTCGTTCGCAACGGTCGCGATGAGCTCGTCGTTCCGGTACACGTCGACGTTGTCCGCCTCCAGCCCCGCCCAGGTGAGCTGGACCTCGATGGCCCCTGCCCTCTCCACGCCTTCCGCGGTGAGGACGGCGGCGGGCAGGTCCACCTCCACGGTCTCGTGCAACGTCCCGGGAGGGGGTGGCCCCGTGTTGATCTCGATACGCAGCACATCGGTGATCATCTCGATGGCATCGTTGTCGAGCATCGCCATCTGCTGTCTGGCCGTCTCCATCTGTCGCTCCACCATCCCGCGGGCGGCGGCCGGCATCTGGTCGAGCTGCGCCTCCATCTCCTCCATCTGCTGCCGCGCCTTCTCGAGCTCCTCGCGTTGCTTCGGATCCATCGCGCCCATGAGCCCCGACATCCGCATGACCTGACGGTAGGACTCGTAGAGGGGACCGGCCTGCTTGTAGTCCTCGTAGAGCTGCTCCATCGTCACCGCGCGCGACTCGCCGTCCGCCTCGAGATCGCCCTCCATCGTGGTGCGCAGGATCACGTAGTGCTCGACGTCGATCCACACGTTCGCGGCGCGCATCGTGAACGTGTAGTCCTCGCCGGGCTCGCTGAGGACGCGGTTCAGCCCGTCGGCCCGGAGATGGAACGCCTCGCGATCGCCCACCTTCTCGCGGCCCACGAGGCGAAGCGACCTCATCATCTCGTCGTGGGCGGCCAGCGCGCCGGCGGCGCTCCCCCGTCCGAAGTCCTTCGCCTCGGTCTCCCTGATCCCCTCTGCGCTGGCGTCCGCGAAGGCGGCGTTCTCACGGAGCATGTTGCCTGGCTCGTTCATCCCCGGGAGGAACATCGGCGCGCCGCTCTTCCTCATCTCCGCTTCGAAGCCGTCGGCCATCATCCGGTTCGCGTCGCCCATCGCCTCGAAGAACCCGGCGTTCATGTACTCGCCGCCATCCCCCGCCTGCCCCACTGCCAGCACGTACTCGTCGGGCTCCACCATGCCGAACGCGACGCGCCCTTCGATCTCGTGCTTCTGGTAGTGCATCGGGCTCTCCATCTCGCCCGACTCGGTGACGCCGGGCATCATCGGAAACTCGATGCCGCTCATCTTCACGAAGACGGTGTAGTTGTCCACCGTCTCCGCGCGTTCGAGCTGTCTGGCTCGCATAGTTTCCAGGATCTCCTGTGCGCTCTGCTGGGGCATCGCGAGCGCGGTCGCGCCGAGGGCGGTCAGCGTGAGTGCATGGAGCATCTTCTCGTCTCCGGATCCTTTGTGAGGACTCTCGTGAATGGGCGCATGTCGGCCTTTCGAATCGTAAAGCGGAATTCCGTCACGAACTCCGACATCCGCCGATGCTATTGACCGCGAAACGGGGCCCCGGAAGCTTCAACCATGGTTTACCCGTCTCCGGGGGAGGCGGTCGGGATCCCACGCGGGTCCACCGCTCCGAGGTGCACCGCACGATGGAATCAGCAGGTCTGGCCGAGACCGACCACGTCACGCGATTGCTCACCGAGTGCGCCGGTGGCGATGTCGATGCGTTCGACCGACTGATGCCCCTGGTCTACGACGACCTGCGCAAGATCGCCCACGGCCGGCTCGCGAGAGAACGGGCCGGACACACGCTGAGCACGACCGCCGTCGTTCACGAGGCCTACCTCAAGCTCGTCAACCAGGCGACCGCGACCTGGCGGGATCGGGCCCACTTCTTCGCTGTGGCGTCCAGAGTGATTCGACACGTGCTCGTCGACTACGCGCGGGTCCGGAAGGCGGCGAAGCGTGGCGGGGACGCGATCAGGATCCCCCTGCGCGACGAGGTGGACGGCAAGGCCCCCGATCTGGTAGAGCTCATCGCGCTCGACGAGGCTCTCAGCGAGCTCGCCCGCCACGACCCGAGACTCGAGCGCATCGTCGAGTACCGGTTCTTCGGCGGGATGACGGTGCGGGACGCCGCCGAGGCGCTGGGGGTCTCTCAGCGCACGGCCGAGCGCGACTGGCGGAGGGCGCGGGCGTACCTGTACCGCGCCCTGAAGTAGGCTCGTCTCGGGCGCGGCCCGGACGTCGTCGGCGCTACGCAGCGAGCCGGACGGAAGGGGGTACGCGAGATCGAAGATCGATGGGCCGAAGTCGACGCGTTGTTCGCGCGCGCGCTCGACGTCCCGACTGCCGAACGCTTCTCGTTTCTCCGGCGCGAGACGTCGGGAGACGAGGAGTTGCGCCGGCGGGTGACCGAGCTGCTCGAGGCCGAGGCGGAGTCCGACGGCTTCCTCGGGGAATCGGTGGAGGAATGGTGCCAGCTTCCATGGGACCGGGTCTTCGAGGCTCCGCCCGCTCCCGACGCATCGGAGGGGGACGCCGACTCCCCCGGCAGACGGGCCGGCGAACGGCTGGGCGCGTATCGGCTGGTGCGCCGCGTCGGACGGGGCGGGATGGCCGACGTCTACCTCGCGGAGCGCGCGGACGGCCAGTTCGAGCGGCGAGTCGCCGTCAAGCTGCTGCGCCGCGGTCTCGACACCGACGACATCGTGCGCCGCTTTCTCGCCGAGCGGCAGATCCTCTCGTCGCTCTCGCACCCCAACATCGCGCACGTGCTGGATGGCGGTGTCACGAGTGGCGGACTCCCCTACTTCGTCATGGAGTACGTGGAGGGGACTCCGATCGACGTCTGGTGCGACAGGCACGGCGCCGACCTGCGCGAGCGTCTGCGTCTGTTCTGCGATGTCGGGCGGGCGGTACACCATGCCCACCGCAGCCTCGTCGTCCACCGCGACCTGAAGCCATCCAACATCCTCGTCGACGAGTCGGGCACGGTGAAGCTGCTCGACTTCGGCATCGCGAAGCTGCTCGCGGACGAGGCCGGTGGGGAGGCGACGCGCACGGGGATGAGGGCGATGACTCCGGCGTACGCGAGTCCGGAGCAGGTGCGGGGCGATCCGATCACCACCGCGTCGGACGTCTATCAGCTCGGGCTCGTCCTTTCGCGGCTGCTCTGCGGACGGGTCCCGTACGACGTGGCCGCCCTGTCGCCGGCCCGCGCCGAGCGGCTCGTCACCGAGGCCGACCCGGCCCGTCCCAGCACTCTGGTCACCGACGAGGCGGCGGCCGCGCGGGGGACGAACGCACGCGACCTGGCTCGCGCGCTCACCGGCGACCTCGACCTGATCGTGCTCCAGTCCCTGCGCCGCGAGCCGGAACAGCGCTTCTCATCGGCACAGGCGATGGTCGACGACCTTCAGCGGCACGTGAGGGGCGAGCCCGTGACGGCACGACCCGACGCGATCTCGTACCGCGTGTCGAAGTTCGTCGGACGCAACCGGGCTGCCGTGGCGATCGCTGCCGCGCTGTTTCTGGTGGTGTTGGGGTCGGCGATCTTCGCGTCGGTGCAGGCGAGGCGTCTCGCGATCGAGCGCGATCGCGCCGTCGCCCACGAGACGAGGGCCGCACAGGTGACGGCCTTCCTCACCGAGATGTTCAGGATCACCGATCCGAACGAAGGGGCCGCCGACTCCGCCGGCGCCGTGGCCCTCCTCGAGCGGGGCGTCGAGCGGGCGATGACCGAGCTCGGGCCGAATCCCCAGGTCGAGGCCGATGTCCTCGGGGCCATCGGCGACATGTATCTGGCCCGGGGGCTCAACGCCTCCGCCGAGCCGGTGCTCGTCCGTGCCCTCGCGCTCCGCCGTGGTCTCGCGACGGGTGAGGCAGACGCCGATCCCGAGGGGTTGGTGTCGGATCTGATCCGGCTGGCCCGGGCGCGCGCGCTCGAAGATCCGGACGCCGCGGCGCGATTGCTGGAGGAGGCCGTCGAGGTGGCCGAGGGCGAGCTCGGCCCGAGTCACCTCGGCCTCGCGATCGCCCTCCGGGAGTACGCCGAGATCGTCGCCGTGGGGCCGGGTGTGGAAGAGGCGGTCGAGCGAGCGCTCGAGATCGTCCGGGCGCCCGAGCACGAAGGCTCGGCAGAACTCGCCAGCATACTTCACCTGTCCGCCCTCGGGCACGGGGTCGATCGATTCGACCGTCTGGAGGAGGCCCTCGAGATCCGACGCGAGATCTACGGCGAGGACCATACGGTGGTCGCGTTGACCCTGAACGACATGGCGCTGGCGCTCGAACCGTTCGACCCATTGGCTGCCGACACCCTTCTCGAGAGGGCGGCGGAGATCAACACGCGTATCCACGGACCGAACCACATCCAGACGATCACGATTCTCAACAACCTCGCGGGCAGGTATCGCGATCGAGGCGACTGCGAGAAAGCGGAGCCCCTCTACCGCGAGCTTCTGGCTCGACGTCTGGAGGCGTACCCGGGCGATATCGGCGGCATCATCTTCACCAAACACGGACTTGGCTGGTGCCTGAGCGAGCTCGGCCGCGCCGCGGACGCCGAGCCCCTGCTGCGGGAGGTCGTCGACTACGCTGCCGATGGGCCCGAGATCATCCACCAGGTCGCTCGAAGCACCCTCGGCCGCTCGCTGGCGAAACAACGCCGGTTCGACGAAGCCGAACCGTTGATCCTCGAGAGTTACGAGTGGGTCGACGCCAACGATCCGATTCCGATCTTCATGCCGATCCTTCTCGGTCGCGTCATCGACCTGTTCGCGGAGACCGGGCGCGAGGCGCTTGCGGAGGAGTACCGCGTGCGGCTGCGCGTCTACGAGGAGGAGCTCGGGACGTCGTCCTGAGTCGAAGGCTTCCGGGTCGATCGGTGTCCCGCGTTGCCTCGTCTTCCCGCTCTTCGGAGGAGCACCCCCCGCCTGGAGCCGCCAGACGAGGAGAAGGCGATGACCGGGTCGATCCTGACCACGACGACAGTTGCGGCCGGCTTGTCCGCCCCGGCGCTCTGGCTGCTGCTATCGCTGGCGGGAGGCCCCCGCATCGCGACTCCCCCGGCAAACGCGCCTGCGACCACGACTCCCCCGGCGCCCGCAGCGCCGGGCTTCGACCGGGCGTGGATCCTCAACGGCCCGACCTCCGGAGACGTCGGTGACGACATCGTCATCGACGACGAGGGCACCATGTTCATCGCCGGCTCCCACGGTGGGCTCGACATCGACCGCGATGGAGCGATCGAGCTCCCGGCGGACGAGATCGACCCGCTGTTCATCAAGATCGGGCGGACCTCGCAGGACGGGTGGGCGCGAGGGCTCGAGTCCCCCGGCTTCACCACCGCGACGGGTGTTGCGCCCGACAGGCAGGGCGGGGTGTAGGCCCGTGTCTACGACACCGATGGCGCGTGGGCGGTGGCCACCGACGGCGACCGCCTCGCGCTCAGCGGGTACTACCGGGGCCCGCGCGACATCGACGAGGACGGGCGCCCCGAGCCGCACGACCCCGACCCCGAGCGCGAGTCCGAGATCGCCGTGCTGATCCTCGCGGGCGACGGCGCGATCGAGGACGCGTGGACGGCCGTCGGGCCGGGGAACGACCAGGCGCGGGCCGCGGTCTTCCTGCCCGAGCGGCCGATCGTCTACGTCACGGGCTTCGTGCAGCTCACCGCCGACTTTTCGGGGGACGGGGTGAACGACGAGGGATGGGTCCGCTGCGACGCACTGGGGGACGTGTTCGTCGCCCGCTACGAGCTGTCCGCTCGGTAGGGCCGCGGCCGCGGTGGCGGGACACGCGTCACGGTTTCGCTATCCGGGTGACCGGCGGCGGACGCGGCCGCCCGACCAGATGCGGAGACGACCCATGACGGCTCTTCGAGCGCCCCGACGCCTCGCCCTGACACTGCTCGCCAGCCTTCTCGCCGTCCCGACTCTCGCCGAGGGTCAGGTGGTGTCGGGGCAGACGATCGCCGGCGACTGGGTCCGCTTCGACAGCAACAACGACCCCAACGACCTGATGCGGATTACGATCAGCGGGACGGGAGCGGTGCTGACCTCGGTTCCCGCACCGGCGGCCCCGCACTGGAAGGTCGGCGACGTCCTGTGGCAGGGGATCACGAGCGCCGGGAAGCTCAGGGTCCGCGGGAGCGACGGGAACTACTACGACGCCGACATGACGCTGAACGGCCCCGATGAGATCCACCTGACGATCCACCTCCGGACCGCGGGGGACGATCAGACGTGGCGTCGGGCCGGACCGGACATCAGCGGCGACTGGGTGCGGGTGGCGCCGCCCGGGACACCCGGAGCGGGCACGCGGATCCAGGTGCAGGGGACCGACGCCTCCGTCCGATACATCACGGCGACCGCGCCGCAGGTGTTGCGGATCGGCTCGCGGATCTGGCAGACGATCGGGGCGAGCGGCGGTCTCCAGGTGCTGGGCGACGACAACCGGCACCATGCCGCCACCTGGACGCTGGTGGCGCCCGACAGAATCCACGTTGACGCGCCGGCGATCGCGGGTGGGGCGGGGCAGATCTGGGTGCGGCCGG
Organism: Gemmatimonadota bacterium; assembly: GCA_033720355.1. Taxonomy (GTDB): domain Bacteria; phylum Gemmatimonadota; class Gemmatimonadetes; order Palauibacterales; family Palauibacteraceae; genus Palauibacter. The sequence goes on along the minus strand of JAWWCR010000049.1, from coordinate 16,271 downwards.
GGTCGGTGGCGGCGGCGCAGACCACGCTCCAGACCCCCCAGGTCACACCGAACCCGTCCGGGGCCAACCCGACGCCCCTCACGCCACTGCCGGCTCCGCCCACGACCCCGGCCATGCCGCCCGTCCCGCCGGCCACGCCGTCCGCCTGTCTGGCCACCTCGATGCCGCACGATGCGACGGGTCTGAACTGGGGGTGGGGCGTCACCTCCCCGACAGGCCTCGGCCCCCTGGCCGTCAGCACGGGCGTAGCACTCCACATGGCGAACGGGATCCCGAACGGCACCGGCGACGCACCGCTCGAGATCGACCGGTTCCGCCACGCCGGGTTCCAGGATGGATTCGCCTACGTGTGGGCACGCCGATCGCGACGATTCCCATGGGAGGAGCACCGCGACCTTACGGCGGCTCAGCTCGATCAACAGAACCAGACGGCCCGCGCCGCGGGGATGCGGCTCGCCGACGTCGTCGCCTACGACACTCCATCAGGCGTGCGGTACGCGGGCGTATGGGGTCGCAACATCGAGGGGATCGACTGGAGGCTCGAATACGATCAGACGAGCCAGGAATTCGGGCAGACGTTCCAGACGCTGTACGGGTCCGGGTATCGGCTCGTCGACATCGAGATCTATTCCGGCGGGGGCGGGTTGCGGTATGCCGGTGTCTGGTGGGCGAGCTGTGACAACTCCAACTGGGGCGAGCTGCGGGGACTCACGCGCCAGGCGTATCAGGACAGCGTGGACGCCCTTGGCGCGCGCGGTTACCGCGTCATCGACTTCGAGTCGTACCGGACTTCCGCCGGACAGCGGTACGCCGCGATCTGGCAGGGCGTCCCGCCCGGCCGTGACTGGGCCGTGCGGAGCGACCGCGACTTCAACTGGTTCCTCAACTACCATCACCGTTACACGGACCTCGGGATGCGGCTCATCGACTTCGAGGCCTACGACACGCCGAACGGGATCAGATATGCGGGCGTGTGGGCCGAGAACGACGCCAGGTACGACTTCGCGCTCCGGCCGCTGCTGGAGGACACCGTGGCCACCTACCAGCAGCGCCACAGCGTCCCCGGCATTTCGGTGGCCGTCATCCGCAACGACGAGGTGATATTCCAGGGTGGGTTCGGGTGGGCGGATCAGGCCGCCGAGAAGTGGGCCTGGTCCGGCACGGTCTATCCGACGGCGTCGATCGCGAAAGTCGTGGGCGCGACGCTGGCGGCCCGGTTCGAGCAGCAGGGCCTCATCGACCTCTCGAAGCCGACATCGGACTACCTCGACTACATCGACGACGTCCTGCACACGCACGATGTAGACGAGCTGCTCTCCAAGAGCGGGTGCATGTACCACTACCCGGAGGGGCCCGAGCCCGACGACACGCAGGTCTACGCGTATCGACGCCCCGCGGTCGAGCAGATGATGGATGCACCGCTGCTTACGCGCTGCACCCCGGGGAACCAGTACCACTACTCGACACACGGCTTCACGTACGTGGGTGCCGCCCTCGAAGAGGTTCTGGACGGGACCATCTACGACATCGTGAGCGACGAGCTCACGGTGCCATTCCAGCTATGGAGCCTGAAGCCGATGGCATGGGAGAGCTTCGGCACGGGTCCCTACGCGGGCCAGGGCACCTGGCCCTACGAGCTCGCTCAGGGCTACTGGTGGGTACGGCCGACTACGCCGGGCGCGGCCGGCACGAGCGACCCCCGCGACTACGAGAACATGGCCTGGAAGGTCCTCGGGGGCGGCCTCGAGTCGAGTGCCCTCGATCTGGCGCGGTTCGGCGCCCTCACCAGAAACGGAACGCTCGTCTCGACGACCACCCGGGACACCCGGTTGTGGACCCCCGTGTCGCCGTCGGCGACCACCGAGTGGTCCGACGGCAGCAACGCCCCCACGGTCGGTTTGGCCTGGGTGCTGAGGACGCGGACAGGGGGCCGGAACGTCGCCGAACACTCCGGCGACACCTCAGGGGGCCTCGGCGGTGGAGCCCCGACCCTGCGTATCTACCGCGATCCCGTAGACGCCGGGCTCGTGATCGCGGTGATGAACAACCAGCAGAACAGCAGCTCCGTGTTGAACAACGCGACACCGCCCGTGCTCGGCGGCGGACAGCCCGTCGAAACGCTCGCGAACTGGATCGCCAACGTCATCTTCTCGAACCTCCCCCCCTGATGGCGGGTGCCCCCGGGCTTTGTCGCTCTACCGGATGTCCGAAGCGACCGCTCGCCCGAGAGGAGATGGCACCATGCGTTTGAAGACACTGGCCGGCCTTACGCTCTTTGTGGCCGGGGTCATGCTGGCAATCCCGGCGCCCGCCGACGCCCAGCTCCGCCGGCTCGCCGAGACGGCCCGTCGCGCGGCCGAGAGCGAGGCCGAATCGGTCGTCGATCAGCTCATCAGAAACGCGATCCGGTGCGCGATCGACGACCCGATCTGCGTGGAGAGCGCCGAGGCGGAGGGCGAGGACGTGATCTTCGTGGACGGGAACGGCGAGGTGATCGTCGACGAGGAAGGCGCCCCGATCACCGATCGAGATGCCGCTGCCGCGGCGTCGGGAGCCGGCGATGCGCCCGGTGAAGGTCTCTGGGCGAACTACGACTTCGTGACCGGTGACCGGATCATCTGGTACGAAGACTTCACGAGCGAGCGCGTGGGCAACTTCCCCCGACGGATCGAGTTCATCGAGGGGAACTGGGAGGTCGTCGAGGCGGGGAGCAAGCGCTACCTCCGCGGCACGTCGGCCGGGATCGTAAGGATCCCGCTCCCGGAAGAGCTGCCGAACCGCTTCACCGTCGAGTTCGAGGTCAACACGACCCACGGCAACTCGTCGTTCTACATGATGACGGGACCCGCCATCCACGGTCGCGACAGATCGTATACGGGCTCGGCGGCGGTGGTGAGGTCGACCCAGGCGGGGATCCAGCCCATCGGAGACGTGGGTCCGACCTCGATGACGCTCTACGAGGAAGAGTTCCTGCGGGAGTTCCGGAACAACAGCACGCCGAAGCCCTTCCGCTTCATGATCGACGGCGACTACGTCAAGATCTACCTGAACGAGCATCGCGTGGCGAACGTCCCCAACGCCGTGTTCCCCCGCAGCGATGGACTGTACTTCGCGATTTCGTCCGTGTCTCCGGAGACGCCGGCGCTGATCGGGCCGATCAAGATCGCTGCCGGCGGCGCGGACCTGTACGGACGCCTCACGGCCGACGGGCGGGTGGCCACACAGGGGATCCTCTTCGCGGTCGACAGCGACAGGCTGCGGCCCGAATCGACCCCGACGCTCGACGAGATCGGCCGGATGCTCCAGGACCACCCCGATCTCCGGATCGCGATCGAGGGGCACACCGATTCGGACGGCGACGACGCGCACAACATGGATCTGTCGCAGCGTCGGGCGGACTCGGTGAAGCGCTACCTCGTCGACGAGTACGGGATCGACGACGGACGGCTCGAGACGGCCGGGTTCGGCGAGACGATGCCGGCGGCGGACAACATGACGCCGGAGGGCAAGCAGCAGAATCGGCGAGTCGAGCTCGTCAGGCTCGGTTGATTAGGACATTACCGGAGGAGGAAGGCCATGACGAGGAGAACGACTCGACGGTGTCTCCGAGCGAGCGCGCTCGGGGCGGTCTTCGTGTCGGTCGCCGTCGCGACCGGCGAGGACGCGATGGCGCAGACCGAGGTGTCCCTGAAGCTGCCGCCCGCGACGGTCAGCGCTCTGAGGAGTGCAGGTGGCGCGTCCTGGGGCGACATTCGGCGTAACGGTCTGATTCTCCCGATCGACGGCGGCGGCGACTTGCGCGGCGTCTCCGTCGAGGTCTACGTCCTCGCCATCGATCGCGGCAGAGTGATGCGCACATGGAACAGCGGGGAGATCGCCGTTCGCTCAGGAAGCACGAACTTGCCCGGGGACCACTTCCTTCCGGGCGACCACTTCCTTCCGGGCGATCACTTCCTTCCGGGCGATCACTTCCTTCCCGGCGATCACTTCGTTCCCGACAGCGATGTCAGCCGTGCGATCGCCAGCGGCGACGTCGGCGCCTTCATCGTCCGCGACCGGCTGAGTACGGCTACAGGGCTGCTGCTCGTGCCCCAGCCGACCTGCGCCGGCACGAGATCTCTCTGTGGTGGAGGTCTCGCGATCGGCGCGACGTTTCTCCTGGCGCGTCCCTGACCGGGGAGGGCGGCCGCGATGACGATCCGGGGCCCGTCGGTGGCGGCTTCGTGACCCCGTTGGGGAGTCCGAGCGCGTGGAATCGGGAGATGGAGAGCACCGAACCTGCAAGGCATAGAGACGACGCATGAAGCAGCGAGATCTGACCATCGCGGTCGTGGTTGCAGTGTTCCTCGGTCTGGCGACGTGGCTCGTCGCGAGGTCGGCGATCGGGGCGCCCACGGATATCGAGGCGCCCACCGACGGAGGAGTCCAGCAGGCGGCCGAAGGCTACGAGTGGTCCTGGGTCATCAACGGGCCCAACGGCGCGGATGGAGCAGACCAGCTGTCCGTGGACGAGGAGGGCAACGTCTTCATCGCGGGATTCCACGGTGGACTCGACTACGACTGGGATGGCGTGGTGGACGTCGAGTCCGGAGGGAACGCCGTATACCGGGGGGCGCGAAACTCGTTCTTCATGAAGCTGAGTAGGGGGCCTTCGGACGATCGCGTTCGGGCGCGCTGGACGCAGACCCCGCACACACCCTCGGATCGCTTCCGGACGCAGATCGCGGCGGACGGCCGGGGTGGGGCCTACATCAAGGGCGATTTCATGGAGTCGCTCGCGTTCGACGGTGGTCCGACGCTGCAGGGGGCCGGGAGCAACGACGCGTACATCGGGCGTCTCGGTCCGGACGGCGAGGTGATGTGGCTCAATCTCTTCGGCGGGCCCGACGACGGAGACGTGATCTACGGTCTCGCGAGCGACCGCGACGCCGGCGCGTACGCCGTCGTCACGGCAACGGGCCCGTTTCCGATCGACGACCGGGGGGCGGAGTACCCGGGGGCGGGTGGGCGATCCTCCGGGATCGTGGCCTACGCCCCCGACGGATCCGTTCGCTGGTTGCACACGTTCGGTCCCGCGGCATCCACCGCGCGGGACATCCCGCCAGTGCTCCCCTTCAACGTCATGGTCGCGCCGAACGGGGAGGTCTTCGCGATCGGGCAATTCGATGTCGCGGCCGATTTCGACGGGGATGGCGCGGCGGATCTTCCGGCCCCACGAGATCGTGACGCCTTCGTGGCGAGGTTCGCTCCTGACGGCAGGTTTCTGGGGGCATGGTCGATCGGCGTACCGGGCGGCGGAAAGTTCGATCCGGGTGGCGATCTGTTCGTCGCGACCATGGTGGGCGGCCAGATGGAGGAGCTGTACGGCCCTGCCGACCTCGACGGCGATGGAAGATCGGACGTCGAGCCGAGGGGTGGTGCGTCGTCGGCGGTGGTGGCCCGGTTCTCCCCCGAGGGCGAGCTGCGGTGGGCCCGGTCGTACGCGCTCGAGACTCCCGCGGGGCTCGATATCAGGGGCGGTCGGCTGGCCCTGTCGGGCAGCTACCGCGGCGTTCGAGATCTCGACGAGGACGGCACCCCCGAGAAGCGTCTCGAGGCCCCGGAGTTCGCCGAGACGGAGACCGACCTCGCGGTCATGATCCTTTCCGCCGAAGACGGAAGCCTCGAGCGCGTCTGGACCGCTCCGGGTCCGGGGCGCGATGTCGCGACCAGCGTGGCCTTCTCGCCGACCGAGCCGGCCCTCTGGGTGGCGGGATCGATCCAGCTCTCGGTCGACTTCACGGGGAACGGGGAGTTCGACGAGGGCTGGGTCGAGTGCGACAACCTCGGAGACATCATGTTCGCCCAGTTCCGGCTCGAGGCGCACGAGGAGATCGTCGCCGAGGCGCCGCGCGAGATCGTGCTGACCGCGAAGGGCGCCGAGCTCGAGGGGACGATCGAGGGCTCGCTGGCGTGGTCGGGTCTGCTGTCGGCGAACGTCGACGTGTACCGCAACGGCGAGCTCATCGCGACGGTGCCCAACGATGGGAGCCACACCGACAGCATGCCGCGGGGGACGCGCGGTCCGATGGACTACAGGGTGTGCGAGGCCGGCACCACGACCTGTTCGGCGGACGTCAGGATGACCTTCGGTCTCTGACAGGCGACGCCGACCGCCGCGTCGGACAGGGCCTCCGCGATCGCGTCGACGCGCCGCGAGCGGCTCGACGGGCACCCCGTAGATGGCCACCAGGTGCCGCGGGATCGCGTCGTCCCCCCGGCCGGTTCTCCAGACAGGGCGGGTCGAGGGCGACCTCGAGCGCGACGGTCGTGAGCGGCCATCCCGTCTCTTCGGCGATCAGGAAGATATCGCCGACCTCCCGATCGCCGACCGGACCCCAGAGGGAGTTTGCGGCGGGCAGACAGTAGCCGCAAAGAGCGGAGAGACAGCCGCTTCGCCACCACGCCGATCGCCGGCGCGTGCGGACGGTGGGCGGGCCGCAGCCCGAAAGGTCTTGACCGGTCAGGGCGCACGTCGGGAGCTTTCGGCGGCTGGAACGCTCGAGTCGGGACTTCGCTCGCACCCCGATGGGCGAGGACGACCGGAGTCCGGAGGTGCCGGGATGGAGTCAGCCGGGACGCCCCAAACCGACGAGGTCACCCGACTCCTCGGCGAATGCGCCGAGGGCGACCGGGAGGCCTTCGAGCGGCTCATCCCTCTGGTCTACGAAGATCTGCGCCGCATCGCCCGCCGGCGTCTCGCCGCCGAGCAGTCGGGACACACGCTGAGCACTACAGCGGTCGTCCACGAGGCCTACGTGAAGCTCGTGGATCAGGCGACCGCCACCTGGCAGGATCGCGCGCACTTCTTCGCCGTCGCGGCGAGGGTCATCCGACACGTGCTCGTCGATCACGCGCGGGCCCGAAAGGCCGCGAAGCGCGGCGGCGACGCCGTCCGCATCCCGCTGAGCGACGACCTCGACGGCCAGGAGCCCGAGATGATCGAGCTTCTGGCGCTGGACCAGGCCCTCGACGAGCTCGCTCGACACGATCCGCGGCTCGTCCGCGTGGTCGAGTACCGGTTCTTCGGGGGGATGACGATGCGCGATACGGCGGAGGCACTGGGGGTGTCGAGGAGGACGGTGGTGCGCGACTGGAAGCGGGCGCGCGCGTACCTGTACGACCTGTTCGACGGAGGCGCCGAACACCGCCGATAGCTCGCTCACACGCTCAGGCGCGGTCGGTCCTCGTGTCACCGGCCGGAGGGTCCTTCCGCTGTCCGGGGAGAGCCCGGCCCTTTCGCGTGGGATTCGACAGACGAGGAGGCCACCGGTGAACCCGATGACAGTGCGGCGGCCGGCCCGAAACGGACGCGCCTCGTGAGTGGGTCGAAGCCAGCGGGCGCCGGTCCCGAATGGCGGAGGGTCGACGAACTCTTCGGTCTCGCTCTCGAGCTCCCCCCGGAGGAGCGCGCCGCCTTCGTGACGGGCGCCACCGACGATGAGCCGCAGGTTCGCGAGGCCGTCCTTCGTCTGCTACGCGCCGACGCGAGGGCGCGCTCGTTCCTCGAGGGGTCCATCGAGGACTACTGCGATGTGCCGTGGGACGGACTGCTCGACGCGCTTGCGGAGGCTGTACCCACGGGCGACGTGACCCGCGGCTCCTCTGCCGAAATGCGCACCGACCGCGCCGGGGAGGTCGTCGGGGCGTATCGTCTCGTCCGCCGTATCGGACGCGGCGGAATGGCCAGCGTCTACCTGGCCGAGCGCGCCGACGGGGAGTTCCGGCAGAAGGTCGCGCTCAAGGTCCTGCGACGCGGTCTCGACACGGCCGATGTCGTGCGGCGCTTCCTGGCCGAGCGTCAAATCCTCTCGTCGCTCTCGCACGCGCACATCGCCCGGGTGTTCGATGGCGGAGCGACGTCGGACGGGCTTCCCTACTTCGTGATGGAGCTGGTCGAGGGCACGCCGATCGTTGACTGGTGCGACGCGCATCGATCGGGTGTCCGCGACCGCCTCCGCCTCTTCTGCGATGCGGGGCGCGCCGTGCAGCACGCCCACCGCCACCTGATCGTGCACCGCGACCTGAAGCCCTCCAACATCCTCGTCGACGAGACGGGAAGCGTGAGGCTCCTCGACTTCGGGATCGCGAAGCTGCTGGCGCCGGGCGAGGCCGAGGAGGTGACCCGGACCGGGACCCGCGTCATGACGCCGACGTACGCGAGCCCCGAGCTGGCGCGCGGAGACCCGATCACGACGGCGTCCGACGTCTACCAGCTCGGTCTGGTCCTCTGCAAGCTGCTGACCGGGCATCTGCCCTACGAGGTCGAGGCCCTCTCGCCGGCGCGCGCCGAGAGGCTCGTTCTCGAGGCGGTGCCGGCACGTCCGAGCACGCTGGTGGCCGAGAACGACGCCCGCCCGCGCGGGTCGTCGGCCGGCGAGCTGGCACGGGCGCTCGCCGGAGATCTGGATGTCATCGTCCTTCAGGCCCTGCGCCGCGAGCCCGACCAGCGCTACGCTTCGGCGGAGGCGATGGTCGAGGACGTCGAGCGGCACCTGGCGGGTATGCCGGTCAGGGCCCGACCGAGCACCGTCGGCTACCGCGTCGCGAAGTTCGTCGAGCGCAACCGCAGGTTGGTGGCGAGCGCGGCCCTGTTGACCGTCCTGCTCCTCGCCTCGCTCGTCGTCGCCACGGTGCAGGCGAGACGCCTCGCGGTCGAGCGCGACCGAGCCGTCGCTCAGGAGGATCTGGCCCGCGAGGCGACGGCGTTCCTGACGGAGATGTATACCCTCGCCGACCCGAACGAGACCGCCGGAAACGAGTCCGAAGCCGTCGCGTTGCTCGACAGTGGCGCCGAGCGCGCGCTGGCCGAGCTTCGGGACCACCCCGCGCTACAGGCCGAGGTCCTGAGCGCGATCGGTCGGATGTACCTGAGGCGTGGGCTCAAGGACCCCGCGGCCCCGCTGCTCGAGCGGGTACTTACGCTCCACCTGGCGACCGGAGCTGCTGCCGAGGACCGGGTCCGGGACATGCGGGCCGTGGCTTCGGCCGTCTGGTACCGGGATCGAGACAGAACCCGGCGACTCCTCGAGCAGGCCCTGGAGATCGCCGAGACCGAGCTCGACCCCGGTCATCGACTCCTCGCGGCGACCCTCATCGATCTCGCGAGGGAGCTTGGCGGCGACGAGGCGGAGGCGATGCGCGAGCGAGCGCTGGCGATCCTCAGGGCCAATCCGGGCGATGTTCGCGCCGAGCTCGCGACGGCGCTCCATCAGTCATCGCTGGGGCGTGGCATCGAGCGCTACGACCGACTCGAGGAAGCGCTGGCCCTCCGGCGCGAGCTCTACGGCGAAGACCACACCGCCGTTGCGGCGCTCCTCAACGACATGGCGCTCTCGATCGAGAAGCACGATCCGGTGGCCGCCGACACCCTGCTCGAGCAGGCCGTCGCCATGAACGTCCGGATCCACGGTCCGAGGCATCACCAGAGCCTCACGATCCAGAACAACCTCGCGCTCCGGTACCGCGACCGGGGCGACTGCGCGCTGGCCGAGCCGCTGTTTCGGCGAATCTTCGAGGTCCGTCTGGAGACCTATCCCGAGAACGTCGCCGGTATCATCTACACCAAGCACGGTCTCGGCTGGTGTCTGAGCGAGTTGGGGCACCCGGAGGAGGCGGAGCCCATGCTGCGCGACGTCCTCGCGTTCGTAGAACGGCCCGCCGACGAGTCGAACACGATCCACCAGATGGCCCTCAGCAGCCTCGGCAGATCCATCGCCCTCCAGGGGCGATTCGAGGAGGCGGAGCCGATGTTGCGAGGCCCGGCGGACTGGTTCGCCGAGAACGCGCCGGACCACCTCCAGACCCCGCTCATCCTCGACCGCGTGATCGCGCTGTACGACGACTGGGGGACGCCCTCGCTCGCGTCGGAATACTTCGCTCTGCGCGCCCGGTTGCTCGAGGCGAGCGTCGCCGCAGGGGAAACGGGACGCCCGTAGGCGTCGCCCGGGAATCCGCCTCCCGCGCGGCCATCCCGAAAGTGTACGAATCGTAATCTCCCGCCCGCCGCCTGCGCCGCGTCCTTCCCGAGACGCAGGATGTCCCGCCTCGTTCGAGATTCCCGCTCTTCTCTCGTGCAGTCGACGCGATCTCGCGATCGGAGGAGAGACACCATGCGATACTCACTCGGGAACACGCCACTGTCCATCGTCGCGCTCGCGGCGACGCTCCCGGCCCTCGGATGCGCGATGGCGGCGCAGACCCTCACGCAGACCGCGATGGGGGCCGCGGAGTCGGAGGCCACCGCGATCGTCGATCAGGAGGTCCGTCAGGCGATCCGCTGCGCCATCGACGACCCGATCTGCGTCCGCGATGCCGAAGAGGCAGGCGAGGAAGTGGTCTACGTCGACGACGAGGGCGAGGTCATCACCGACGACGCCGGTATGCCCATCACGAGCCCCGACGAGGCGCCGGCACAGGCGGCGCCGCCCGCGCCCGGTGAGGGAGCCTGGGCCAACTACGACTTCGTTCCGGGGGACGAAGTCCTGTTCTACGAGGACTTCAGCGCCGACAACGTCGGCGACTTCCCACGACGTCTCGAGTTCGTGAGCGGGAACTGGGAAGTCGTCGAGTGGGAGGGTCGGACGATCCTCCGGAACACCGGTCCGCGCCACGCCGCGTTCAAGGTGCCACTTCCCGAGGAGCTCCCGAGCCGGTTCACCGTCGAGCTCCAGGCGTACCTGCCGCACGGCAACCAGCAGATGGTCATCACGACCGCGGCTCCCGAGGCCGGCAGCCGATGGGCATCCGTGGGGGGCAACGCGATCCAGGTCGCGGCCGGCGGGCAGCCGACCGGCGTGGTCTCATCGGACCGCGGCGGGACGGAATCCACGAACAAGACGCCTGTGCTCACCGAGCGGCTCGTCCCGATCCGCGTCATGGTCGATGACCGGTACGCGAAGGTCTACGTGGAAGAGCACCGGGTCGCGAACATCCCCAACGCCGAATTCGTGCGCGGAGACGCGCTCTACTTCGAGAACACCTACTTCGCCGACGAGGCGAACCCGATGCTGATCGGGTGGATCCGTATCGCAGCGGGCGGCGCCGACCTGTACGGCGTGCTCGAGGCGGAAGGACGGGTGGCCACGCGCGGGATCCTGTTCGCGACGAACAGCGACCGGATCCGCCCCGAGTCGACGCCCACACTGGAAGAGATCGCGTCGATGCTGACCGATCACCCGGACCTGCGGATCTCGATCGAGGGGCACACGGATTCCGACGGCGAGGACGCCTACAACCAGGATCTGTCGGAGCGCCGCGCCGCGTCCGTCAAGCGGTACCTGACCGAGAAGCACGGCATCGACGACGGCCGTCTCGAGACCGCGGGGCTCGGTGAGTCGAGCCCGGTCGCCGACAACGCCACGCCCGAGGGCAAACAACAGAACCGCCGCGTCGAGCTGGTGCGGCTGGCCGATGACGACGAGACGGAAGGGGGCGACCGATGAAGACTCTCCTGATCGCGTGGATACCGCTGGTTCTCGGGCTCGTGCCGGGGGCCGGTGACACCGACCGGACGCCGCGTGGCGCAGAGACCCCGGCGGCGGTGGGAAGGCCCGAGGTCACGACATCCGCCGACGCTCGCTGGGAGGCCGCGAGCGCTCTACAGTACGCCCTGCGGCTGGACTCTCGAACCCAGGTCGCCATCGGGCGGGAGACGATGCCCGTTCGGTCGACGCTAAGGAGCGGGCTCCGGATCGCGTCCGGCGGAAGCTCGAGCTCCCCGGCACTGCCCCGGTACGTCTTCGCGGCCACTCTGCGCGATGGGCGGGTGACGAGCGTCTGGTGGTCGCCCGTGGTGCCGGGCACTGGATCGACGGCGATCCCGGGAGACCAGTTCATCCCCGGCGATCAGTTCATCCCGGGAGACCAGTTCATCCCCGGCGATCAGTTCATTCCCGGAGACCAGTTCATCCCTGGCGATCAGTTCCTGCCGCGCGAAGCGTCGACGGCCCGGCGGCTCGGCAACCGGGCCGTCGGGGTCACCAACCCGTCGACCAGCGTGATTCCCGGCCCGGTGGTGGATGTCGCGCGGACGGGGATGATCCATGGACAGCGGGTCGACTGGAGCTCGCAGGAGGTGCTGTACATCGGCGTCGCGACGGGCGACGAGACCTTCCTGCGCACCGACATCTTTGGCGACATCGAGAGGCCCGACGTCATGGCGGTCGCGTTTCTGGTCGCGCGCGACCGGTAGATCGTCGTCTCGCCGATTGGGCGCCCCGGGCCGCGAGCCCGCGGGCGCCCCGCCGGATCGCGGGTCCTACACGGCCGGCCCCGTCCGGGCTAGCTCTTCCTCGCCGTCTTCGCGAAGAAGCCGGAGTACATACGCTCCGACTTCTTGCCGCCGCAGTGGGGACACTTCCGCTTCGAACCCTTCTCCTCGTGTTCGGAGATTCGCTCGTGAACGGTGAAGAGCTTCTCGCAGTCCTGGCACCGGTACTCGTACATCGCCATCTCGAACCACCCTGCTGATGGACCGACCGCCGGAGGCGGCCTGGCGTGTCGGGCGGGTCCCTCGAGGACGGGGACGCCCGACGAACGCCTGAGCTCCTGCCCGCCCCCGGGCCACCCGGGGGCCACCCCTCGAGAATATTCGGCCGTCGGCGGTGCCGCGAGGTACTCGCGCCCGGCCCGGCCGGCTACCGCGAGTCGTCGAGCAGCTCGAACAGACGGATCACCCCGTTGACCGCCACCCCCGGACCGTTGATCCCCGGGTAGTGCTCGGCGTGCGCCGTCATGTCGATCCGCGCCGCGGCGTCCTCCGCGGAGACGCCCGCCGCGTGGAGGTCGCGCGCCTGGGCGAGGAAGTCTCGGAAGTACGCCTGCAGCCAGTCGATCCGCTCGCGCTCCAGATAGGGCATCCCGTGCCCGGGGATGATCCACTCGAAGTCGAGCGACTTCAAGTGTTCGAGCGTATCGATCCACTCGTCGACGAACCCGTCCCCCATGTACGGTACGCCGGCCGTGATCAGGTCTCCCGTGATCAAAACGCCGTCATCGGGGAGGTGGACGACGACATCGCCCTCCGTGTGCCCGCGTCCGAAGAAGAGGAAGCGGATCTCGCGCCCGCCCTTGTGGAGGGTGAGCCGCTCGCTGAGCGTCGTGTTCGGGGGGACGGGGACGACCTCCTGCGTCTGCGCGTAGTAGACCCGCTGGTTCTCCAGCGTCCGCTCGAGCTCGGCCCGGGCCGCGGCGTCGGTCATCGTGTCGAGCGCCGCCTCCATGGCCGCGATGCGCCCCGGCAGCGTCCCGACGAACGACTCGTACGAGCGTCCCGAGTTCGAACCCCCCGCCGCCATCACGGCGCGTGTCGCCTCGTGCCCGATGATCTCGACCTCGGGGGGATACACCTGGTTGCCGTGCGCGTGGTCGAAGTGCCAGTGGGTGTTGGCCACGTAACGCACCGGCCGGTCGGTGATCGTGCGGAGCTCCTCGAGCAGACGGTCCGCCGCGGCGGGGGTGATGTGCGAGTCGACGAGCAGGACGTCCGCGTCGTTCACCACGACGGCCGAGTTCGACCCCACGACGAGGTCGCCCACCCCGCGGGCGTGGTACACGCCCGGCACGACCTCGGTGAACTCGAACTGCATCTCGCCGGCCGGCGCCGCCACGCCCCCGGCGTCTTCCTCGCGGGCGCCCGCCGCCGATCCCTCCGGCTCGGGCGGAGCGCACGCTCCGAGTCCCGCCGTGACCCCGACGACGACCGCCCCGAGCACCACTCCGAGATGATTGCGCATGGATCTCCCACTGGTTCCGGGTCGACGAATCCCGCGACAGGAACCGCTCCGTGTCGCGGCCATCCCGTTCTTTACGATTCGAAAACTCCCCGACGCGCGCCGAGCGGAGAGGCCCTCCCCCGCGGCCATCACGGTTCTCTACGATTCGTAAACTCGCCGAGGGGCGCCGATGGGGGGCTCTCTCGGCGGTCCGGTCGGGTCGCGCTCAGGCCCCGATCTCGTGCGCCTCGCCGGCCCCGCGGGGCACCCGAATGCTCTCGACCAGCTCGCCGATTCCGCTCGGCGGCGCCGGCGTGAATCGCGACACGGCGAGCGCGACGGCGAAGTTGATCGCCATGCCCAGCGCGCCGATGCCCTCGGGCGAGATCCCGAGCCACCAGTTGTCGGCGACGTTCGCCGCGGGGTTCACGAACTTGAAGTAGATGATGTAGAGCGCGGTGAACAGGATGCCGACGGTCATCCCGGCGATCGCGCCCTCGCGGTTCATCCGCTTCGAGAACACGCCGAGGATGATGACGGGGAAGAACGACGACGCGGCAAGCCCGAACGCGAACGCGACGACCTCGGCCACGAAGCCGGGCGGGTTGATCCCCAGGTAGCCGGCGACGAGGACGGCGGCCGCCGCGCTCACCCGTGCGGCCACCAGCTCGCCCTTCTCGGTGATGTCGGGCCTGTAGCCGCGCTTGAGGAGGTCGTGGCTGATCGCGGTCGACATCACGAGCAGCAGCCCCGCCGCCGTCGACAGCGCGGCCGCGAGACCGCCCGCCGCCACGAGCCCGATCACCCAGTTGGGGAGGCCGGAGATCTCGGGGTTCGCCAGGACCATGATGTCTCGGTCGATCGTCAGCTCGTTCATGATCGGGTCGCCTGCGCCGTCGACGGCCGCCGGGCCGACGTACTGCACGACCCCGTCGCCGTTCGCGTCGTCGAACGCGATGAGCCCGGTGGTCTCCCAGTTGCTGAACCAGGCGGGCATCTCTTCGTACGGCGTGTTCGACACGGTGTCGATCAGGTTGGTCCGCGCGAACACGGCGACGGCGGGCGCGGCGGTGTACAAGAGCGCGATGAACACGAGCGCCCACCCGGCGCTCACCCGCGCGTCTCGTACCCGGGGCACGGTATAGAACCGAATGATGACGTGTGGCAGCCCGGCCGTCCCCACCATGAGCGCGAGGGTGATCGCGAACACGTCGAGCGTCGACTTCGTGCCCGACGTGTAGGGTGCGAACCCGAGATCGTCGTGCAGCCCGTTCAGCCGATCGAGCAGGTAGGTGCCGGTCTCTGCGTCCGCGCCACCGAACCCGAGCTGCGGGATCGGGTTCCCGGTAATCATGAGCGACAGAAAGACGGCCGGCACGGTGTAGGCGAAGATCAGCACGCAGTACTGCGCGACCTGCGTGTACGTGATCCCCTTCATCCCGCCGAGGACGGCGTAGAAGAAGACGATCCCCATCCCGATCGCGACCCCGAGATCGACCGGCACCTCGAGGAAGCGGCTGAACACGATCCCCACGCCGCGCATCTGTCCGGCGACGTAGGTGAGCGAGACGAAGATCGCGCACAGCACGGCCACCCGGCGCGCCGACTGCGAGTAGTAGCGGTCGCCCACGAAGTCGGGGACGGTGTATGCGCCGAACTTCCGCAGGTAGGGCGCGAGCAGCAGCGCGAGGAGGACGTACCCGCCGGTCCACCCCATCAGGTACACCGACCCGTCGTATCCGAGAAACGAGATGATCCCGGCCATCGAGATGAACGACGCGGCCGACATCCAGTCGGCGGCCGTCGCCATCCCGTTGGCGACCGGGTGGACGCCCTTGCCGGCGACGTAGAACTCGCTGGTCGAGCTGGCGCGCGACCAGATGGCGATCCCGATGTAGAGCGCGAACGAGAGGGCGACGAGGGTGAAGGTCCAGGCGGCGATCGTCATCGCGCGTCGTCCTCTTCGGCATCCACCTCGTCCACCCCGAACTCGCGGTCGAGCCGGTTCATGAGGAAGACGTAGACGAAGATCAGCGCGACGAAGACGTAGATGGACCCCTGCTGCGCGAACCAGAACCCGACCGGGAAGCCCGTGCCGGGGACGCGCATGGAGTCGAGCGGCCCGGCGAACAGGATCCCCGCACCGTACGAGACCGCGAACCAGATCGAGAGCAGGATGAGGACGTACCGGATATTCCGACGCCAGTACTCCCGCGCTCGCGGCTCAGCCACGCGCGTCCTCGCCGGTCGGTATCGCCGCCACGACCTCGGCCGGCTCGGGGCGCACGGTGTAGTCGGGGTGCGCGTCCGCGTAGACGATCGTCCCGTCGGTGTCGATCACGAACGTGGCGGGGATGGGAAGCTGCCACGACTCGTCCCCGTTGAACCGCGCGAGGTCGATCTTGAAGAAGCTCTCGTAAACGTCGCGCAGGTCATCGGACAGCGAGAAGGTGAGGCCATAGGTGTCCGCGACCCGGTTCCCGAGGTAGAGGAGGACGTCGAACTCGATGCCGTCCT
>JAWWCR010000048.1:0-27538 GCA_033720355.1 Gemmatimonadota bacterium | reverse complement strand
GGGCTCGAGAGACAGCGTGAGCAGCGGTACCGCAGCAAGTTCAGCGGTCTCATCGTCCGCTAGGGACCCGGGTTGCGCCTCACGGCGCAAGCGAGAGAAGGGGTCGTCACCTCGCGGTGGCGGCCCCTTTCTTCATCCGGGGTTCCCCCTCGTCGACCCATCCGGCAGAGTGACCGGACGCGCCCGCGACGCGTCATGAAACAGGGGGGTGGGACGTTGGACTTGGGACGGAGAACGACGCATCTTCGGAGAGGGTGTCCACGAGGGCGCCTTCTCGATGATCGATAGGCACACGGATCGACAGGACAGGAAGGAACTGATCCAGGTATGAGAACGAGCAAGAACGGAGCGCTCGCCAGGCTGGCGCTCCTCATCGGTCTGTCGGGAATGATCCTCAGCGGTTGCGGTGTCGGGACGGTCGACCCGGTCGTCCCGCCGGAGTGCATCCCGAGCGATCTGGATCCCGCGTGCGACGACGGGGATCCGTCCGCCGACAACGTCGTGCCGCGCGCGTCGGCGACCGGCTAGGTCGCGGGCCCCTGCAAACGACGCGGTCTCTCGGGCGGGTCTGTCGTCGGGGTCAGCCGATGCCCCGCTTCGTCCAGATCACGATCGAGCCGCAGCGCCCGTAGAACTCCGGTGGAGTCTCGGCGATGCTGCGGTACACCTCGACGGCAGCCAGATCGTGCGGCGCCGCGAGCGCATCGAGGTCGATGAGCCCGCGGGGCTCCCAGTAGGAGCTCCGGGGCGCCGGTCGAACGTTCATGCGGCGGCCATCCATGTAGAACGTCGGGAGGCAATCGCCTCCTTGCGTCGAGCCGGCCATTCCGATCCGCTCGAAGCAATGCGGCGCGCACACCTCACGGACGATCAGCCCCGGCACCGACCGCAGCACCTCGCTGAAGCGTGCGAACGAGCGTCGCGAGATCATCTCCGGCGTGACGAACTGGCCGAGGCTGCGATCGAGCCGATGGTAGAAGCCGTTCGTCTCCAGCCACATCGGACGTCGCGTCACCTCGACCGAGATCGGTTCGAGCGCGATTGCCCGGGGCTCGAGGCGGACCAGGAGGTGCGCGGTCGTCCCGTTCTCCACGGACACCGGTACACGCGGCTCGCCGTACGCGAGGTGCTGGACGAGAAGCTCATGCTGCCCGAGGGGGACCCCGGGCAGGCTGAACCGCCCCTGATCGTTCGTCAGGGCCGACAGGTCCGAATCGGGGAGCGAGACCGTCGCGCCCGCGACGGCGTCGCCAGTCTCGGAATCGATGATCGTCCCCGCCACGGCGGCCTCGAGCTGGACGAGGCGCACCATGAGATCGCGGCGCTCGGACTCTCCCCCGGTGAACACGAACTCCTCGGAATCCGTGCGGCCCCCGAGCACCCGGGCATACGCCGTCAGCCGGGTGTTCTGCGGGACGTCGCAGAAGATGTAGGCACCGTCCTCGGTATCGGCCGAGGCGGAGTGGAACGAGGTGTCCGCCACGCCGCTGACCGAGACCCACTCGAGGAACACGGTGCCGCCCGGTATCGGGAGCCCAGAGCGCCCATCGGTGACCTGTCCGAACACGATGGACTGGTCGGCGATCGGGTGGATCGTCTCGCACTGCGCGCGGATCAGGTCGGGGTGCATGTCCTGCGCGTCGACGGGGAGGGCGCCGTGCGCCGCCACGGCCGCGACGATCGCGAGCGCACGACCCGCCCGCGCCGCCAGACGCGGACGATCGCCGGATAATGCGTGATCCTTCACGCTTGCCCGCTTTCGAGAGGGGAGATGAGCCCGACCCGATGGTGAAGCCCGTTTCTGAATATACAATGACGATGCACGAAAGGTTTCCCCGTCGGCGCGCCGGCCGGCCGCGTCCCGAGCGGTGGCGCACGGTCTGTTGAGCGAACGACCTTCTTCGCGGCGGGGGGCGGCGGCGTTGCCGGGTCGCGTGGCGATCGGTCTGGGCTCGAACCTCGGCGACCGGCTGTCCCACCTGCGGGTCGCGGCGAACGCGCTGGCGACGATCCTCATCGAGCCTCACTGGTCACGGGTATACGAGACCGAGCCGCTGCACCTCGTCGAGCAGCCCCCGTTCCTGAACGCCTGCGTCACCGGTTTGACGCACAGCGAGCCGCTCGATTTGCTCGCGGCGCTCGGCACAATCGAGCGCGCGAGCGGGCGTCTCCCCGGTGGGGAGCGGTACGGCCCACGTGAGATCGACCTCGACATCCTGCTGTACGACGACCTGGAGGTTCGGTCTCCGCAGCTGACGATCCCCCACCCGAGACTCCACGAAAGGGCGTTCGCGCTGATCCCCCTGGCCGAGCTGGCCCCAAACTGGCAGCACACGGGCCTCGGACGATCGATCGGCGACCTCGCGGGTACCGTGTCCGTGGACGGTATCACGCTGACGCCGCACCGGCTGGGGCCTCGGGGCCCCGACGACGGGGATGGGAAGGGAGCGGGAAGGTGAGAGAGAGCTCGATCATTGCCAGAGGGGCGTTCGTCTTGTGCGCGATGCTCGCCGGCACGTCTTGCGTGGACGGCCAGTCCGCGCCGCCCGACGTACGTGCGACCGGCGAGACGGCTGCGACCGACGTACTCGCGGATTCGACGCTGGATCGGATGCTGCGCGAGATCCAGCCCGCCGTCGAGCGGACGAGCGGGATGCGCGCCGTCGCTCCTCTGAACGTCGCCGTCACGGACGAAGCACGCCTGCGGTCGTACCTCGAGGCGCAGATGGGCGCCCAGCTGTCGGACGAGAAGGCCGCGGCGCTCACTTCCGTCTACGCCCGACTCGGTCTCGTCCCCGAAGACCTGGATCTGAAGGGCCTCCTCAAGGCGCTGCTCGAGGAGCAGGTGATCGGGTACTACGATCCGAGGAGCGACACGCTGTTCGTTCACGATCGTGTACCGCCGGACGCGCTCGCGCCGGTGCTGGCCCACGAGCTCGTCCACGCCCTCCAGGACCAGTACGTGCCCCTCGACTCGATCGTGGCCTCGTTCGGCGAGCGGTCCGACCCGGTCGGCGCCTATCAGGCGGCCGTCGAGGGACACGCGACCTACGCGATGATGGAGTGGCAGTTCGCGGAGATGACCGGCGGCGAGGCCGACCTCACCGCGATGCCCGACATGGGTCCCATGCTCGAGGGGATCGATCTCACGGCGCTCGGTGACTTCGGATCCGCCGAGGTGCTGGCGGGGGCCCCCGCCGTCGTCCGGGAAGGCCTCATCTTCCCCTACATCGGCGGTCTCCTCTTTCTTCAACGGAGCTGGACGAAGCTGGGCGACCGGCCGCTCCCGTTCCGTGGCGATCTTCCACGGTCGACGGAGCAGATCCTGCACGTGGATCGGTGGATAGAGGGTGACTCGCCGACCCTTGTCGCTTTCGCCACCGATGCCGGCGATCTCGAAGTCGTGCGGGCGAGCGATCTGGGCGAGTTCGAGACCCGTCTCTTCCTGAGGGAGTTCCTCGACGATCAGGCGCGCGCCGATGCCGCCGCGGCAGGGTGGGATGGCGATGCGTACCGCCTTCTGCGCGGCGCCGACGGCGAGGTGCTCGTCTGGGTGAGCGTGTGGGACACGCCGGAGGACGCCGAGGAGTTCGCGGCGGCGGCTCGCGACGCGTACGGTGTCCGGTACGGGGCGGAACCGGGTCGGCGGCCGACCGTCGAGGTCGGGCCGGAGCACGAGGCGTTGCGAACCGACGGCCGGACGCTCGTGACCATCGTCGATGCGCCTCCGGGCGTGAGCGTTTCGACCCGGTTGACGGAGGTGGAGCTGTCCGGCAACTGAGAGACGAGCGGGAGGGCAACTGAGCCCGACGGAGACACGCATCCCGGTCCCGGTCCCCGACGGGGCCGGGTACGACATCGTCATCCGGTCGGGCGGTCTCGCGGATCTGCCCGACCTGCTCGGCGACACGGCGAAGGCGCACCGGTACGCCGTCATCGCCGACAGCCGGGTCGCCGAGCTGTACGGCGCCGCCGCGGTCTCAGGGCTCGGGGCGGCCGGTCTCGAGGCGACCCTCTTCGACTTCCCGGCCGGCGAGTGGAACAAGAGCCGCGATCAGTGGGCCGGTCTCACCGACCGCATGCTCGCGGCCGGGATCGGGCGCGACGCGGCGGTCGTGGCCATCGGCGGCGGCGTGACAGGCGATCTGGGCGGGTTCGTCGCCGCCACCTACATGCGGGGGCTGCCCGTCGTGCAGATCCCGACCTCCGTGCTGGCGATGCTCGACAGCTCGGTAGGTGGAAAGACCGGCGTCGACACCGACGCGGGTAAGAACCTTGTCGGCGCGTTCCACCACCCCCGCCTCGTGCTCATCGACCCCGATGTGCTCGAGACGTTGCCACGGATGCAGCGAATCGCGGGGCTGGCCGAGGGAATCAAGACTGCCGCGATCCTCGACGAATCGCTGTGGGGCTGGATCGAGGGCGCCGCGACCGGGCTCACCGGGGGCGACCTGGAGGCCCTGACCGAGCTCATCGAACGCACCGTCCGCCACAAGATGGGGGTGGTCTCGGGCGACCCGCGCGAGGCCGGGCGCCGGGCGATCCTCAACTTCGGCCACACGGTCGGGCACGCCATCGAGACGCTCGAGGGGTACACCGTACTGCACGGCGAGGCCGTGGCGGCCGGGATGCGGGTCGAGGCGCGACTCGGCGAAGCGCTCGGCATCACGGCGGTCGGGACCGCGGATCGCATCGCCGCGCTCCTCGCCGCGTGCGACCTCGACCGCGCGTGGGAGCGGGAGCGGCCCGCCGGGGAGATCGCGGACGCGATGGGGCTCGACAAGAAGGCGCGGGCGTCGCGCCCGAGGTGCGTGTTTCTCGAGCGTCTCGGCGCGGTGGCCCGCGCGGGGGACGGGACGTGGACCTTCCCGCTCGACGACGCGACGCTCGGAGGGCCGCTGGCCGACGCTTTACGTCCGTCGTCCGAACCCTGACATTGTGTCGCGCGTAGTAAGGTAGACAGCCAGCCGATCGTCGATACGAATCGGACGTCGTTCCACCCACGGGGTACAGCACGAGGATCCCCAGCTGACCGTCGCAGACCTCTTCCGCACACGCGCCGAGGGGCGCCCCGATTCGCCCTTCCTCTGGTATCGCGATGCCGGCTGGACCTACGGCCAGGTCGCGACGCAGGCGCGTGCCCTGGCCGTAGGACTCGCGAACCTCGGTATCGAGTCGGGCGACCGCGTCGCGATCGTCCTCCCCAACTGGCCCGAGTTCGTCGTTTCCGTGCTGGCGGCCGCTGAGCTGGGCGCCACCGTCGTGCCGCTGAACCCCGGGTACGCACCCCGCGAGTTGCGGTACATGTTGCGGAATTCCGAGGCGTCGGTCGCGATCACGGCCGAGGACTACGGCGGGGTCGACTACCTCCAGCTCTTCGAGACGATGCTGATCGATCTCCCCGATCTCCAGTACCTGGTGACGGTGGGGGAAGAGGATCTCTGGTACGACGACCGGATCTTCCAGTTCGAGGACCTCGTCTCGGTCGGCCGGGGTCGTGAGTGGAGCGGGGCGAACGGGGGTGGGTCCGCGGACGAGCCGTTCGCGATCCTCTACACGCCGGGCACGACCGGGACATCCAAGGGCGTCATGCTGTCGCACCGAAACCTGACGCGGACGGCCGACGTCACGGCCCGTTCGCTGGGGCTCGAGCGCGACGTCGTGCTCTGCGCCGTCCCGCTCTACCACATATTCGGCCTGTCGGCCGTCCTGCTCACAGCGGTCGCATCGGGGTCGGCTCTCGTCCTCCAGGAGCGTTTTGCGGCGCCGGAGGCCATGGACCTCGTCGAGCGGCACGGTGTAACGGTCCTGCACGGGGTTCCCACGATGTTCGTGATGATGTTGAGGGAGCTGGACGCCGGGCCCCGCGCCCTCCCGACGCTCAGGACCGGAATCGTCGCGGGCGCGCCCGTCGCCGAGGAGCTGGCGCGCGACGTGCGTGAGAGGCTCGTGCCGGACCTGGAGATCGCCTACGGGCTGACGGAGACGTCGCCCACCGTCTCGATCACGCAGCCGACCGACCCGCTCGCGAAGCGGTTTCAGACGGTCGGCAAGCCGATCGACGGGGTCGAGCTCGACGTTCGCGACGAGACCGGCGAATCGTTGCCCGACGAGTCGGTCGGAGAGCTGTTCGTTCGCGGGTTCAACGTGATGGAGGGCTACTTCAGACAGCCGTCGCAGACCGCGGAGGTACTCTCCGAGGACGGGTTCCTGAAGACCGGGGACCTTGCAATGATCGACGCGGAGGGATACCTGCATATCGTCGGTAGATCGAGCGATGTGATCATCCGCGGGGGATACAACGTCC
Organism: Gemmatimonadota bacterium; assembly: GCA_033720355.1. Lineage (GTDB taxonomy): Bacteria > Gemmatimonadota > Gemmatimonadetes > Palauibacterales > Palauibacteraceae > Palauibacter. The sequence goes on along the minus strand of JAWWCR010000048.1, from coordinate 21,231 downwards.
ATCCGCAGGAGATCGAGGTCCTGCTTCGATCACACCCCGCCGTCGCGGATGCCGGAGTGGTGGGCATCCCGAACGATGTCCTCGGAGAGCTGGTGTGCGCTTGCGTGCAGCCGGTCGAGGGGGCGCTGATCACGGCGGAAGAGCTGCGCGACTACGTGTACGAGTCGCTGGCCGACTACAAGGTGCCGGACCGTTTCCGATTCATGGAGGCGTTTCCGGACAACGAGGATGAGCGCGCGCGCCGGCTCGAGCTGGCCCGCGTCGTTCGAGTGGAGGAGACGTCGGGTTCGAGCGAGCCCGTCTAGACGCGGAGACGCCCCCTGAAAGGGCCGCCCCCGTCGACGGCCGCCGGCCCGACGAAACAACTGAAGGATCACCAGAGCGTGCCGAAGCCGGGACCGCTCGTGCCGTCCCCCTCGGGGTACCGGGGGCGAGGTCGAGGGGCCTCTCGCAAGCGCCGCAAGGCCGGCTCGCTCACACAAAGCGAGAAACGAGAGAATGAACCGTGAGTTCACGCGTGCGCCTCATCGCACGCCTGAGTCGGCGTCATCCGTGTCTGTAGAGACGGCCGCGCTGCTCATCGACTTCGACAACGTCACCATGGGGATCCGGTCCAATCTGGGCCAGGAGCTCCGCAACCTGCTCGATTCAGACGTCATCCGCGGCAAGGTCGCGGTCCAGCGAGCCTACGCGGACTGGCGTCGGTATCCCCAATACATCGTCCCCCTCTCCGAGGCGTCGATCGATCTGATCTTCGCCCCTGCGTACGGCTCCTCGAAGAAGAACGCCACCGACATCCGGCTCGCCATCGACGCGTGCGAGCTCGTGTTCACCAGGCCCGAGATCGGGACGTTCATCCTGCTGTCCGGGGACTCCGATTTCTCGAGCCTCGTCCTGAAGCTCAAGGAGTACGGGAAGTACGTGATCGGCGTGGGGCTCCAGGAGTCCGCGTCGGACATCCTCGTCCAGAACTGCGACGAATACTACAGCTACAACCAGGTGTCGGGGCTCGTCTCCGCCGGAGAGGTGGCCTCCGAGACGCACGACCCGTGGGTGCTCGTCTCGAAGGCGGTGCGGAAGATGACCGACCGCGGAGACGTCATGCGATCGGATCGGCTCAAGCAGGTGATGCTCGAGATCGATTCGAACTTCGACGAGAAGGACGCGGGGTTCTCGAAGTTCAACAAGTTCCTGGCCGAGGCGACGCACCGGAACCTGATCCGTATGCGAAAGGGTCAGAACGGGCAGTACGAGGTCTCCGCGGGGCCGGAGTCGCTCGACGGCGCGCCCCAGAAGCCGGCGGAGGCGCCGGCGGGCACGCGATCGTCGACTGGCGGTGGACGCAGCCGCCGCGGCGGGCGCGGCCGTTCGCGTGGCAGGTCCGGTCGGTCTTCGGAGAGCCGCTCGAGCGGCAAGGGAGGCTCTGAAGGCCGTGGAGGCCGCTCAGAGGCTTCCGAGGCGGCCCCGGAGGGTTCGGCCACGCCCGACAGCCTGCAACGGGCCTACGAGGCTCTCGCGAGCGTGGTCGACGAGCTGGACGACGGCGAGGGCGTGCGCGACTCGATGGCCAAACGGAAGCTCATCGCCCGCGACTCCGGGTTCGACGAGGGGCGTCTCGGCTTCCCGAAATTCAGCTTGTTCCTGAAACAGGCCCACGAGGACGGCGCCGTCGTTCTCACGCAGCGGGACGACCGGAACTACTACCTGTCGCCGGCGAAGCCCTCCGCGGGCGGGACGCGAGGGCGGGGCCGCGACCGCGCCGAATCGAGGTCGGACGGGCCGGGCGGGTCGGGGGACGGATCGCCGACCGCGAAGGAGACCGGCTCGAGCGGGAAGCCGGCGAAGCGCGGCCTTCTCGGCCGACTTCTCGGAAAGAAGGCGGAAGAGCCGAAGAAGGACGAGAAGCCGGTAGCCCGGCCCTCGTCCGGGGACGCACCCGCGGCGACCGCCGATCGGTCATCGCGGGAGCCCGCCGGGCGCTCGGGGGCCGCGGAGTCCACGAAGAAGCCGGAGCGCGACGAAGGGGCCGAAGGATCCGACCTTTCTCGGAAGACGGAGGCGCGCGCGTCGGACCGGAATCGGGGCGGTGGCGGCCGGCCGCAGTCGGGGCGAGGGAGCGGACGGTCGCGCGGGCGCGGCGGTCGGTCGGGAGGTCGCACCGACACGGAGAGTCGCCAGACGCAGACGAAGGCGCCCGAGTCGCGGGAACGCGATCGCGACGGAGTGCGGCGCGACGAGGTGCGCGATCGTCGCGGCGAATCGAAGAAGGACGCGGGCGACGGACGGACCGCCGCGGCTGCGGCGACCGGCGCCGACGAGCCGCGGACCGACCAGGGCGGGAGCGGCCAGGACACGGGCGGCGCCCCGGTCGAGGACGCACCGGCGCCGAGACGCACGCTTCGACACCGCAGGGGCTCCCGCGGACGCCCTTCGGCGAAGCCGTCGGGCACGAGCGCCTCGCCGAAGATCGGGCCGGTGTCGCGGGGCGATGACGACACCGCGAAGGAGGACTCCTCATCCGGCTCGAATCGGAGCAGTGACGACCGGTCGACGGGCGCGGCGCGAGCCGGCGTCGGAGCGCGGACGGGGTCGCGTGGGGGCTCCTCCGGAGGCTCCACCGCCGGCCGGGGCTCGAGCGCCGGGGACACCGCGACCGCCGATCGCGGCGATGACGCGGGCGGTGTGTCGCACGAGGCCGGCCCGGCCGCCGAGGCCGTCGAGCACATGGTCCGCAACTACGCGGGTGTGGGGAAGCGGACCGCCGAGGTGCTGGTCGACCGGTTCGGCGGGAAGGTCTTCGAAGTCATCGACGCCGAGCCGGAGCGGCTGACCGAGGTGCTGTCGGAGGGACGCGCGAAGGCCGTGGTGGCCGCGCGCGAGCAGGAGCGCGCCGGATAGGGACCGGGACACCGCTCCCGGCCTCTTTCTTCGATCGACCGGCCGTCGAGGTCGCCCGGTCGCTACTCGGCATGACGGTCACGTCGGAGTGCGGTGGCGCCACGACCTCCGGGGTGATCGTCGAGACCGAGGCGTACACCGGTCCCGACGATCCCGCGTGCCACGCGGCCGCGCGGATCGGCCGGACACCCCGCAACGACCCCCTGTATGGCCCCCCCGGCACCGCGTACATCCACATGAACTACGGCATCCACTGGCTGATGAACGTGGTCGCCGAGCGCGAGGGGTTCCCGGCGGGTGTCCTGATTCGGGCGCTGGACCCGCGCGAGGGGCGGGACGTGATGCGGATGCGCCGTGGCCGTGCCGAGCTGACGAACGGGCCGGCGCGACTCACGCAGGCGCTCGCGGTTGGTCCGGAGCTTCAGACGCATAGATTCGACGCGCCTCCGGTCTGGTTCTCGGAAGGCGAGAGCGTCGCGGAGGAGGACGTTGCCGTGACGACGCGGATCGGGATCAGCCGCGGGACCGACCTCCCGCTGCGGTTCTACGATCGACGGAGCAGCTGGATCTCGAAGCGCTGATCCGCAGCGCCGGGCAGGCGGTCCCAGGAGAACGTGATGATCGAGACTCTGCCGGATGCCGTTCAGACCGTGGTCTCCTACGGCCTCGCGTCGCTGCTGCCGCCCCTCCTCGCGATCGGGCTCGCGATCTACACCCGGCAGGTCTACCTGTCGCTGGCCGCGGGGATCTGGCTCGGCTTCACGATCGCTGCGGGGTGGAACCCGGCCGCGGGGCTGGCCGACGCGATCGAGGGGACGATCGCCGTCCTCGCCGATGCCGGCAGCGCGAAGGTCATCGTATTCACCTTCCTCATCGGAGCGCTGATCGCCGTCGTCGAGGCGAACGGCGGGATGCGGGGCTTCGTTCGATGGGTCGAGGAGCGCCGCTGGGTGACCGACGGCCGGCGAGCCCAGGTGCTGGCGTGGCTGCTGGGGCTCGTGATCTTCATAGAATCCAACCTGACGATCCTCGTGGCGGGGTCGGTCTGCCGGCCCCTGTTCGATCGCTTCCGGGTGTCGCGCGAGAAGCTGGCGTACATCATCGACTCCACGTCGGCGCCGGTATGCATCCTGATCCCGTTCAACGCGTGGGGCGCCTACATCCTGGGGATCCTCGCCGGGCTGGGAGTCGGCGATCCGCTCGCGATCTTCCTGGTCGCGATCCCACTCAACCTGTATGCGATCCTGGCCCTGGCGCTGGCCGGTTTCTCGGCCTGGACGGGGTTCGAGATCGGCCCGATGAAGAAGGCGGAAGAGCGGACCCGGGACGGCCAGCTCCAGTGGGAGCACGCGACCGCGATGGCCGATCCGGGCGAGATCGCCCCCGAGCCGCCCGAGGGCATCGAGCTGCGCCCCCGGAACATGGTCCTGCCGATCGCGGTCATGGTGCTCTGCATGCCGGTCTTCATGCTGATCACCGGGGGCGGCGACATGGCGCAGGGCTCCGGCTCGACCAGTGTCCTGTGGGCGGTCCTCGTGGGGCTGGGAGTCGGGTGGGGGCTGGCGCTCCTCCAGGGGTCGCTCGATCTCGATGGCCTGAGCCGTGCGAGCCTCAAGGGCGCCGGCGCCCTGACCGGCATGGCGCTCGTGCTGTGGCTCGCCATCGCGCTGGGCGGCGTGACCGACTCGCTCGGGACCGGAGAATACGTGGCGGGCGTCGTGGGGGGACGGGTGCCGCTCGTCCTGATGCTCCCGCTGGTGTTTGTCGTGGCCGGCGGCATCGCGTTCGCGACCGGCAGCAGCTGGGGCACGTTCGCGATCATGCTCGCGGTCGCCGTGCCGCTCGCCGACGCGCTCGGACTGCCGCCGTCGCCCTTCGTCGCTGCCGTCCTCTCGGGCGGGATCTTCGGCGATCACTGCAGTCCGATCAGCGACACGACGATCATCTCCTCGCTCGCCTCGGCGACCGACCACATCGAGCACGTGCGGACGCAGATCCCGTTCGCGCTCGTGGCCGGAGGGCTCGCGATCGTCGGATTCGGCATCATGGGGGCGTTGATCTGACGGGCATGCGGCACCTCCTGCCCCGCTCGTGGTCGCCCGCGACCGGAGACGTCCGGGTCGGGGGCGCGAGCCTGTCGAGTCTGGCGGGGCGTTTCGGGACCCCGCTCCTCGTGACCGACGAGGCGCACCTGCTCGCCCGCCTCGACGCCTTCCGCGAGGCTTTCGGTCCCGCGACCACGCTGGTCTACGCGGGGAAGGCCTTCCTGTGCGGCGCGCTGCTCGAGCACCTCGATCGCGCCGGGTGGTGGGTCGACGTGGTCTCGGCGGGCGAGATGGAGATCGTGTCGCGCGCGGGCCTCGATGCGGGGCGCATCCTCATGCACGGGAACGCGAAGCCGCGCGGCGAGCTCGCCGACGCGCTGGCGTGCGGCGTCGGCCGGATCGTCGTCGACCACCCGGGCGAGGTCGACGTCCTCGCCGGGCTGGCCGCCACGGTCGGTCGCGAGGCGCCCGTCCTCATCCGGCTGAACGCCGACGTGGCGGCCGTGACCCACGAGAAGGTCAAGACGACGGGCGCCCGCGCGCAGTTCGGGATGGACCTGGCTACGGCGGCGCGCGTCGTCGCCGATGCCGCGACGCGGGCGGGGATCTCGCTACGCGGCGTCCACATCCACGTCGGCAGCCAGATCCGCGATCTCTCGACCTTCCGGCGAGCGGCCGCGGCGGTCGTGTCGTTCCTCGAGCCCGTGAGGTCGGCCTTCCCCGAGCGGGTGGACGTGGATCTCGGAGGCGGGCTGCCGGTGCCGTACCTGCGCGACGATGCGACGACGGATGTCGATGCGTACGCCGCGGCCATCCTCGGGGGGCTCGACGAGGCGCGCGCCGCCGATCGGCTCGGCGATCACCGTCTCTTCATCGAGCCGGGGCGGTCGGTCGTCGCCACATCGACGGTCACCCTCTACCGGGTCGAAGCGCGGAAGACGCTGCCCGACGGCACCGAGCTGATCGCGGTCGACGGGGGGCTGTCCGACAATCCCCGTCCCAGCCTGTACGGACAACGGTACGAGGTGCTCGCGGTGAGCCGGGCGGGCGAGGGGCCCGAGCGGCGCTTCCACGTGGTCGGCCGCCACTGCGAGACCGGCGACATCGTGAACGAGGCCGCGCTCCTCCCCGACTCGACCGTGCCGGGCGATCTCGTCGCGGTCCCGGTCACGGGCGCCTACGCCCACGCGATGTCGAGCCGCTACAACGGGCTCCGTCGGCCGGCTGTCGTCTATTCGGCCGACGGCGAGGCGCGGGAGGTCGTCCGCCGCGAGACGCTCGACGACCTCGTCGCCTGCGACCCGATCCTCAGCGCTCGCCCGCCCGGGTCACCTCGACATCCTTGAGGATCCAGCCGTCGGGGTCGAACGCGAGATCCACGACGTCCCCCATCCCCCCGAAACGGAGGGTCTGGCTGCGGCCCTCGATCTCCACGGGCAGCCGAAACGTCGTGCCGCCGCGTCTGCGGACCTCGATCTCGACCATCGCGGTGAAGGCGGGCCACGCGGCGGGCTGTCGCTGGCGCACGTCCATCACGAGCTCGTCGCCGTCGATCCGCCACGTGATCGCGAAGTCGGGGTATCCGGGAGAGCGGACCCACTGATCGAAGAACTCCGACAGGTCGCGTCCGGACGCGCGCTCGAAGGCGCCCTGCACGTCGGCCGTCGACGCCGCCGCGTGCAGGTGCCGGGCGTAGTAATCGCGCACCGCCTCGAAGAAGACGTCGTCGCCGAGGAGCCCGCGGAGCATGTGCAGGACCCAGGCGCCCTTCTGGTAGTTGTTGGCGTTCAGCAGCTCGAACAGGTCGTTCGTCGTGGAGTCGACGATCGCCTGGCCGATCACGTCGGAGGTCTTCGCGGTCCGTGCGATCCCTTCCATCCGCTCGCGGAACGCGTCGACCCCGTCGCGAGACTCGAAGTAGAGGGGTCCGAAGTAGGAGGCGAATCCCTCGCTCACCCAGAGGTGGTACCACGAGGCCGGCGTGATCGCATCGCCGAACCACTGGTGCGCCGTCTCGTGGGCGATGACGCCCTCGCCCATGCGGCGTCCCTCCCACCCGCCGCGGCCGTAGAAGATCGCGCTCGAGTTCTCCATCCCTCCGAACCGGGTGGAAGATTCGACGTGCGCGAGCTTCTCGTAGGGATAGGGGCCCACGAGCTCGGTGTAGAAGTCGAGCATGTCGGGCGCCCGCGAGAACCGCTCGGCCCCGTAGTCGCCGTCGCCCGACAGGGCCCAGACGGAGACGTCGGCGCACCCCGACGCGACGCCGACGGGGGCGCTTCCGCACGCGGAGCGCCCGAGCCCCCGGCGCTCGAAGCGCGCGACGCCGATCACCATCGTGTACGGCGGGATCGGCGCGTCCTCGTCGGTCTCCCACACCCACGTGGTGACCCCCCCGGCGTCGCGGCGGTCGAGCTCGTACCCGTTCGCCACCACGGCGAACCCGGCCGGGACGCGAACGGTGAACCGGACCGTCGCCTTGTCGGCGGGGTGGTCGCTCGACGGGAACCACCACCGGGCCCGGTTCGGCCAGTTGTCGGCGAAGATCGCCGGCTGAAGATCGGCGTCCTCGCCGAAGAACAGACCGTCCAGGGGGGCGCCGCCGTAGCGAACCCGGATCTCGAGCCCTTCCGGTGAGGCCCCCGACGTGTCTATCCGGAGCAGCGATCCGTCGCGTACGAACCGGGCGTCGTCCCCGTTCACCGTGACCTGCTCGATCTCGAGCCCGGCGAAGTCGAGCGGTACCCACGCTCCGGGTGCGAGCCGGTCGAGCGTGAGGGTCGCATCGCCCCGGAACGTCCCCGACGCCGGGTCTGTGAGGTCGATCCGCAGGTCGTAATGGTGGACGTCGACTCCGGCGCGCTCCCCCGCAGGACGGGGCTCGACGCCCGGATCCTCGAGGGTGGTGTCGGGGGCCGCGATCGGCACGGGGCCGTCCGCCCCGCCGCTCAGCGCGCTCGTGCTCGGCCCGCACGCGAGCGAGGGCAGCGCCGCGACGGTCGCGAGTGCGAGGATCGGGGCACGACGGTTCGCGAGCGGGCCTCGGGCGCCCGCCGCCGCTTGCGGGGCCGCGACCCGCGTCGCACCCTTCGCGCGGTGAAATAGCGCCTCCGCGCCGGCTCGATCGCCGGCCCGGCAAACCCGTAATACGCTGGAGCGAGTCATCACGCCTGCCATCACCTCCGACACCGTCGGGGAGCCAACCGCCGCGCGGCACCGTCTGCGCGGGTCTTCGGACAGCATGCCAACTGACAGCCCGGTCCCGGGACGGGCAACGGCCCGGCCGCCGCGGCCCGCGCGAGCGCCGGAGGTCGCATGAGCGACGCGTTCGCGGAGCTGGGGCTGTCGCCGCATCTCGTCCGTGCGGTCGAGCGAGCCGGGTATACCGAGCCGACGGCCATCCAGCGCGAGGCGATACCGGCGGCGTTGACGGGCCAGGACGTGCTGGGGATGGCGCAGACGGGGACCGGCAAGACGGCGGCGTTCACGCTCCCGATGGTCCAGCGGCTGGCCGATACCGAGCACCGGGATGCCCCCCGGGGGCTCGTGATTACCCCCACCCGAGAGCTCGCGCAGCAGATCGGGAAAGCGGTGCGCACCTACGGGACGGCGTCGTCGATCGAGGTGGTCGTGATCCACGGCGGGACCCGGCTGGGGCCCGAGCGCGAAGAGCTCGCCTTCGGCTGCGACGTGCTCGTGGCGACGCCCGGCCGGCTTCTCGACCACCTGACGCGCGGCCACGCGGACCTCTCCGCGGTCGAGGTCCTGATCATCGACGAGGCCGACCGCATGCTCGACATGGGGTTCATCGACGACGTGAAGGAGATCGTCGCCGCGACGCCGAAGTCGCGCCAGACGCTGTTGTTCTCGGCGACGATGCCGTCCGGGGTCAAGTGGCTGGCGCGCGAGCTCATGACCGATCCCGTCGAGGTGCAGATCGGGTTCGAGACCGCGGCCGAGGGGATCACGCAGGTCCTCCACCCGGTGGACTGGTCGAAGAAGCACGAGCTCCTCCACCACCTGCTCGGCGAGTGGCCCGAGGGTCAGGTGCTCGTGTTCACGCGCACGCGCGACACGGCGACCTATCTGTCGGACTTCCTCAAGGGACGTGGCGTCTCGGTGGCCGGGATGCACGGCGGGAAGCACCAGGATCAGCGCGACCGGGCGCTCGCGCGGTTCCGGTCGGGCGAGACGCGCGTTCTGGTCGCCACCAACGTGGCGGCGCGGGGGCTCGACATTCGGGGGATCAGGCATGTGGTCAACTTCGACGTGCCCGAGGATCCCAGAGACTACGTCCACCGCGTGGGACGCACGGCGCGCGGCGACGAGACCGGCGACGCCGTCACGCTGATGGCGTCGTCCGACTGGGTCGAGATCCGCGCGATCGAGAAGCTGCTCGGGGGGCCGATCGCCCGCGAGGTGATCCCCGGGTTCGAGCCCGACGTCGAGCCGCCCCCGCCCGAGGACGATGACGAGGAGCGCCGCAAGCCATCGGCGCTCCGTCGAGGGATCCGCAAACGCGGGTGACGGTCGAAATCGGCCGGGGGGCGTGACGGACCGACGTCGGACCGCCCGGTCTCGCCAGACCCCGCCGTGGCGGATCATATTCGGGAGTGTCTCGCACAACCCCCGGGAGGTTCAGATGTCTCGATCGTTCGACGTTCGCCCCCTTGCCGCCGCGGCGCTTGCTCTGGGCCTCGCGGCCGCACCCGTCGAGGCCCAGAGAACCCAGAAGCCCGTGCTCCACGGGAGCCACTGGATGGCGATCACCGGGAAGCCGCTCGGGGCGACGGCGGGCGCCAGGATGTTCCACCTCGGCGGGAATGCGGTCGACGCTGCGGCGGCGATGCTGGCCGCGACCTCGACCATGTGGGACGTCCTCTCGTGGGGTGGCGAGACGCAGGCGCTGGTCTACAACCCGAATACGGGCGACGTGATCGGCGTGAACGCGCTCGGTGTCGCGCCATCGGGCGCGACGGTGGACCGATACCGGACCGAAGGTCTCGAGTATCCCCCCGAGTTCGGGCCGCTGGCGGCCGTGACGCCGGGGACGCCGGGCGGGCTGATGAAGATGCTCGCCGAATGGGGGACGCTGAGCCTCGCCGATGTCCTCGCGCCCGCGATCGAGATGGCCGAGGGGTACCCGATCGAGGCCGATGCCGTTGGCCGGATCAGAGGGACCCTCGACGAGATCCGTCAGTGGCCATCGTCGGTGGACGTCTACCTGACAAACCCCGACGACCCCGAGAATCCGGGGCCGCGCGAGGGCGAGATCTTCCGGCAGCCCGATCTGAAGCGGACGCTCGAGCGGCTGGTCGCCGCCGAGGCGGCGGCGCTCGAGGCCGGTGCCACCCGAAAGGACGCGATCGAGGCGGCGTACGACGCTTTCTACGGGGGTGAGATCGGGCAGGACTTCGTCAGGGGGGCGCAGGCGGCCGGAGCTCTGATCACGATCGACGACCTCCGGAACTGGCAGGTCCATTTCGAAGAGCCCGTCTCCACGAGCTACAAGGGGATCGACGTCTACAAGCTGACCACGTGGGTACAGGGGCCGGTGATGCTGCAGGCGCTCAACATGGTCGAACAGCTCGACGTCGCGGCGATGGGGTACAACAGCGCCAACTACCTGCACGCCCTCTACCAGGTCATGAACCTCGCGTTCGCGGACCGCGACTTCTATTACGGCGACCCCTACTACCCGCCCGAGGAGCCGGTCGAGGGGCTTCTCTCCAAGGAGTATGCGACGGCGCGGCTCGGCGAGATCGACTGGGAGAGGAACGATGCGGACGCGGGTCCGGGCGATCCGTACCCGTTCCAGGGCGAGGTGAATCCCTTCACCGAATACCTCGAGGGGTGGGGGCGCCGCGACGCCGCCACGACCGATCAGGGCGCGGGGCTCGCCGGGCGCGATCACGAGGCGCTCGACGAGGACTTCTACATGGGTACGACGTCGATCCAGGCGGCCGATGCCGAGGGGTGGGTCGTCTCGATCACGCCGTCGGGCGGGTGGATCCCGGCGGTGGTCGCCGGGGGTACGGGCATCGGGCTGTCACAGAGGGCCCAGAGCTTCGTCCTCGACCCGGCGGAGAACCCCTACAACGTCATCGAGCCGGGCAAGCGCCCGCGGGCGACGCTGACGCCGTCCATGGCGCTCAAGGACGGGCGCCCGTTCCTCTCGTTCGCCGTGCAGGGAGGGGACGGGCAGGACCAGAACCTGCTTCAGTTCTTCCTCAACATCGTCGAGTGGGACATGAACGTGCAGGAGGCGGCGGAGGCGCCGAACATGAACTCGTTCCAGATGCGGGGGTCGTTCGGGCTGCACGAGAGCCGGCCGGGCCGGATGCTCCTCCAGGACGCGACGCCGCCCTGGGTGCGGTCGGCGCTGCGCGGGATGGGGTACGACCTGACGTTCGCCGAGCGCACGTCGGGCCCGATCAACGCGATCTTCTTCGATTGGGAGCACGGATCGTTCTGGGGCGGGTCGAGCCACCACGGCGACGACTACGGGATCGCCTGGTAGCGGCTGAAGGCCCACATCCTCGAAACCATGGCGGCCTGGCCCCTCGTCGTACTGTTCGCGCTGATCGCGGGTGCCGCCGGCCTTCTCGGCGTGTGGGTGATGGCTCGCCACGAGCGGTGGGCCCGTCGCCACACGTCCGAGCTCATCACCTTCGCCAGCGGGCTGCTGGTCGCCGGATCGCTGCTGCACCTCCTTACGCGGGCGGGTGAGATGGCGGGCCCCACGACCGCGATGATCTGGGCCCTCGCTGCGTTCGTCGCCCTGTATGTCTCGGAGAATCACTTCCTCCCGCACCCGCACGCCCGCATGGAGGAGGACTGCGGGCACCACCACGCCCACGACCCGAACGGGTTCGGCTGGACCGCGATCGCCGGGCTCGCGCTGCATTCGGTGCTGGATGGCGTGGCGGTGGGGGCCGGTTTCTCGGAGAGCTACCTGACCGGGAGCGTCATCGTGGCGCTCGTCGTATCGCACAAGCTGCCCGTCGGAATCGCCTCGATGGGCGTCCTCTATCACGGAGGAGCGGAGCGCGCCCAGGCGGTGCGCGCGAGCGTCGCGGTGGCGCTGGTGACCCCGATCGCGGTCATCGCCAGCTACGCGCTCCTCCAGAACGCCGGGACGCCCCTCATCGGCGGTATCGTCGCCGCCGCCGGGGGGTCGTTCCTCTACGTGGGCGCGGCGGACCTGTTGCCCGAAGGGCAGGCCTCGGCGCCCGGGAAGAACACCCTGGCCTTCGTGCTGGGGCTCGCCGTCATGGTCGTGGCCCTCCTGCTGGTGCCGCACGACGTGGTGTAGGAGCGCCCGGCGGGAAGAGCTACTGCGACAGCTCCATCACGTCCGAGGCGTCGATTCGACCCGCATCGCCTCCCGGCGCCGTGCGCTCGAACGAGCTCGGGTCGCCCGGGCGCCGGCGGTGCCAGTCGGTGGCCCGCTGATACGCCGCCGCCACCGCGAGAAGCCGGTCCTCGCCGTACGGCAGACCGCCGAGGACCCCTGCCAGCGGTCGGGGCCCCACCGTGGACGCGCTCTCGAACCCGATGGGGAAGGAGATCAGCGGCAGTCCCACCATGTCGAACGGGAACGGCTGCGTCTGCACGACGACGTCGCACGCCGAGAACACGTCGTCGAGGATCGAGCGGAGCAGGAGGAGCTTCGCCCGCTGGCCACGGATGTACTCGGCTGCGGGCAGGAGGAGTCCGTTGATCCACGGCGACAACGAGACGCCGAACCCGCGTACGTCGCGCCGCAGGTGCTCGAGGAAGATCTCCGACCGCTCGGGGAGCCGCGCGTTGTTGAACGCCCACCCGGTGAGCGTCTCCCAGTCGCGGGGGGCGTCGATCTCGACGATGTCGGCGCCGAGACCCTCGAGGGTCTCCAGCATCGCGCGCCGCGCCGCTACCTCGGCCCGGTTCCGCTCGTAGACCGCGCGCCGCCTCTCGGCGCGGAGGGACGCGTCCGACCGATCCTGCTGCCGGTCCCGGTCCTGTTCGTCGGGTTCCTCGCCGGGCGGCGTCGGATCGTCCAGGTATCCGGGCCACACTCCCACACGAGTGGGCCAGAAGATACCGCCGCGCCGGGGCGCCTCCGTCGCCGCCACGTAGTCGGCGACCGGGGGGAGCCCCAGCGATCGGGGATCCGCCGGGTCGGGCCCGGCCATCACCTGTAGCATCACCGCCGCGTCGCGGGCATCCCTCGCGATCGGGCCCGGATGGTCGCGGGTGTAGGTGAGAGGCAGGATGCCCTGGAGGGACACCCGGCCCATCGTCGGCTTGAGCCCCGTCAGACCCTGGTTGCCCGACGGAATCGTGATCGACCCGCCCGTCTGCGTACCGGTCGAGCACGGGGCCATCCGCGCGGCCACGGCCGTCGCCGACCCGCTCGACGAACCGCCGGGACTCACCTCGGCGTCGAACGGCGACCAGGCGTTGACGGTCGTCCGCTCGCCGTCCGGCGTGGTTGCCGCCGTCGTGGCGAGGGGGCCCATCTGCGTCTTCCCGAGCAGGATCGCCCCGGCGTCGCGGAGCCGCGCCCACGCCGTCGCGTCGAACGCGGGAACGAAGTCGGCGAAGAGGTGCGAGTTCGCCGTGGTCGGCACGCCCGCCGTGTAGAAGTTGTCCTTCACCGCCAGCGGGACCCCGCGCAGCGGGTGCGCGGGGTCGGCGCCGGCGGCGTCCGCCTGTCTCGCGGCCGCGCGCGCCTCGTCGGCGAGTACGGTGTTGAACGCCATGTAGTCGTCATCCCAGCGCCCGATTCGCTCGAGGCAGGCGTCCACGAGCTCCGCTGACGACAGGTCCCCGGCCCCCATCAGACGTGCAGCCTCGACCAGGGTGAGCCCGGCGATCTCCGTCGCCTGGGGCTCGTCGCCTCGCGGGAGCCGGACGGGGACGGCCCGCGCGAAGGCGGCGCGCGCGCGCCCCGCACCCGTCCCGGCAAAGACTCCCGGGGCCAGCGTCGCGGTCGCCGTGAGCGCGGTCATCCGCTCGAGAAACGCCCTCCGGTCGACGCGGATGTCCGTGGGCGGAGCCATCGCACGGTCACTCACGATTCCACGCGGCCTGCTCGACGGGGTACAGGGCCGGCGGGGGGCCGGCCACGTCGAGCTCGTACCCGGCGATCGCCCCCGGCGTCGTCCTCAGGAATTGACGCGCCGAGCGGAGGATCCGGCGTCGGTCGGCCGGTGCATCCTCGTCGTCCTCGGGAAGGACCGAGAGATCGACTCCGAGCAACTCGAGACGCGCGAGGATAAACGCGTCGAGCTCGTCATCGGAAAGACGATCGGCCTCCTGCGAACTCCCGGACATCCGGACCTCCATGTTCACGACGGGTTGAGCGGAGCCCGCACAATGGTGGCGGCGGTCTCGTCGCGCCACGACGCCCGGTCCCCGTTTGGCCGCGATCGCGACGCCCGGGTATCTTGAACGCACCTCGCGCCACCGGGGCGCGAGACGCACGGGGCGAAAGGAAGAGCCATGGTGAACGCATGGACCAGGGGGCGACGTCGCCGCCACGGGTCGGTGGGTCTCGCCATCGCGCTGTCGTTCCTCTTCGTCAGCGCATGGGCCGGGCAACACTCGCACACGGGGACGGCCGAGTCGCCGTCGGCGTGTGCCGTGTGCGCCTCGATCCACCAGGCAGCGGCTTCGAGCGCCCCTACGACGCAGCCCATCGAGACTCCGACCGCGGTCTGGCTCCAGACGGTCGATCTCGATTCGGACCAGCCTCGACCCGCGTGGACCGCGGTCCACCGTACCCGTGCCCCTCCCGTCGTATCCCCCGACATCGGCTGAACATCGGATCGTCGATGGGGCGCCCACGGAACCTCGTTCCGTGCGTCCCGAAAACACCTTCGAGGGGATGAAGACAATGCGAATAGACCATGTACGAGGGTACGGCCCCGTGGCCGGCGCCCTCACGTGGCTGTGCATCGCGTGCCTCCCGGCCGCGGCGCAGCAGACAGGTACCCTTTCCGTGCGGGTGATCGACACCGGGGTGCAACCCGTCGCCGAGGTCGACGTGCGGATCGTCGGCCTCGGCAGGGTCCTCCACGTCGAGGGCGGCGCGCCGGCCACGTTCGAGGACGTTCCCGCCGGAACCTACCTCGTCGAAGCCGAGAGCCCCCGCTCGGGCCGCGGCATCGAGCGCGTGGAGGTCGTGGCCGACACGACGGTCGAGCTCGTCATCCAGGTGTCTCTCTTCTTTCACGGCGACGACCTCGTCGTTTCGGTCGGCACGGAGGGACGGCAGTCGGAGCTCTACAGCCCGACGAACGTCGTGCGGGGTATCGACCTGCGGGTCGCCGCGCAGCCGAGTCTCGGCGAAACGCTCGCCGGAGAGCCGGGGATCAACTCCACCTATCACGGTCCGGGAAGCTCGCGGCCGATCATTCGGGGTCTCGGGGGCGACCGCGTGCGGGTGCTCGAGGGCGGGGTGGGCACGGGCGACGCGTCGAGCACCAGCCCCGACCACGCCCCGGCCGTCGAATCGGTGACGGCGGACCGGATCGAGATCATCCGGGGGCCCGCGACACTGCTGTACGGCAGCTCCGCGATCGGGGGAGTCGTGAACGTCGAGGATGGACGGATCCCCAGCGAGCTGCCCGCGCACCCGGTCACCGGCACGGTCGATGTACGTGGGGGGACGGTCGCGAAGGAAAGAAACGTCGCGGGACGGCTCGACGGCTCCGCGGGTCCGATCGCCTTCCACGCGAGCGGTCTGTACCGCGACACCGACGACTACTCCATCCCCGGGTTCGCGGACACGGATCACGAGGATGGCGAGGAGGCCCACGAGGAAGAGGTCGAAGGCACGCTCCCGAACAGCTCGGTGGAGAACGGGGAGTTCGCCGCGGGACTCTCCTACGTAGGCGAGAACGGGTTCATCGGCGTCGCCTACTCGGGGTACGATTCCGATTACGGCGTCCCCGGTGGCCACGCCCACGAGGAGGAGGGGGAAGCGCCCGACGGAGAAGAGGAGCACGAGGAGGGGGACGTGCGGATCGATCTCCAGCAGCGGCGATTCGATGCCGAGACGCGGTGGCGTTTCGGAAGCACCTTCCTCAAGGGACTGAACGGCAGGTTCGGGCTGTCCGACTACCAGCACTTCGAAGAGATCGATCCCGGCGACGGCGGTCCGCGCGAGGTCGAGACCCGGTTCTTCAACAACGAGTGGGAGGCGCGGCTCGAAGCGACGCACAGCTTCGGTGAGCGTTCCAACGGCTCGGTGGGGTTCCAGGTCGTCGACCGCGATTTCGAGGCGATCGGCGAGGAGGCGTTCGTGCCGCCGACGCAGACCACCGTCTACGGAGTCTTCCTGTTCGAGCAGCTCGATCTCGGCGAGGTCGTCGGCCTTCAGGTCGGCGCCCGGTACGAGCACCGGCGTGCGGACAACACCCTCGATGGCATCACGCGAGACTTCGACGGTCTGTCCGCGTCGCTGGGAACGGTGCTTCAGGCGACCGACGTGCTCTCGTTCGTCCTGAACGGTGCGAGGTCCGTGAAGGCGCCATCGGCCGAGGAGCTGTTCTCGGATGGGCCGCACCTCGCGACGATGACCTACGAGCGCGGAGATCCGGATCTCGATCAGGAGATCGGTTACAGCCTGGATGCGGGTATCCGCCTCGACGGCGAGCGGGTGCACGGCGCGCTGAACCTGTTCGTCAACTCGTTCGACCTCTTCGTTTACCAGGCGTTCACGGGGACGCAGGAGGATGGGCTGGATGTCGCCCTGTGGACGCAGGACGACGCGATCTTCACCGGCTTCGAGGCGGAGGGGGACGTCGAGGTGTGGCACGCCGGCGACGGGCACTTCGTTGTCGATGCGTTCATCGACTACGTCCGCGCCGAGCTGACCGCGACGGACGAGCCGCTCCCGCGGATTCCGCCGCTACGCTGGGGTGGAGGGCTGGGGTACGAGTCGCCCACCTGGCACGGACATGCCGGGGTGACCCGGATCACCATGCAGGACCGGGTAGCCGCCTTCGAGGACCCCACGGCCGGGTACACGATGCTGAACGCGAGCGTCGGCTACCGACTGTTCGCCGGCCGCACGGTGCACGACATCGTGCTGTCGGGGTCGAATCTGCTGGACGAGGAGGCGCGGAGTCACACCTCGTTTCTCAAGGAGGTGGCCCCGCTTCCCGGGCGCGACGTCCGGTTGACCTATCAGGTCGCCTTCTAGCCTCCATGAGGGGCCCATGAAGCCACTCGCGAGCCGTGCCCCCGTCGACATCGTCCTCGTCGGCGGGGGGCACGCGCACATTCAGGTGCTCAAGGACTTCGCGATGCGACCGGCCCGCGGTGTGCGGCTGACCGTAGTCCTCGATCGACCGATCGCGGTCTACTCGGGGATGGTCCCCGGATATGTCGCCGGACAGTACAGCCGCGAGGAGCTCGAGATCGATGTCCTCCCGCTCGCGCGTCTCGCCGGGGCGCGGGTCATCCTATCCGCCGCCACGGGGCTCGACCCCGGCGCCCGGACCGTCGAGCTCGACGGCCGCCCTCCCGTGCCCTTCGATCTGGTGTCGCTCGACATCGGGTCGACGGTCGCCGGTCTCGACACGCCGGGGGTGCGCGAGCACGCGCTCCCGACACGGCCGATCGGTCGGTTCGTTCACACGGTGGAGGACCGGCTGGAGACGACGCGCCGCAGGGGGGGGGCACCGAGGGTCGTGGTCGTGGGCGCGGGCGCGGGGGGCGTCGAGCTCGCCTTCACGCTGTCGGCGCGGTTCGGCGCGGTCCCGGGAGGCGCCGAGATCTCTCTCATCGAGTCCGGGCCACGGATCCTCCCGGGCTATGCAGAGCGCCTCGCGGCGCGTGTCGAGGATGCGGCGGCCGAGCGCGGGATACGGGTCCGCGTCGACAGCCCTGTGGAGGCGGTCGGCCGCGACCACGTCGTCGTGGACGGAACGCGCGTGGAGACCGAGCTCGTCGTCTGGGTCACCGGGGCGGCTCCGAGCCCATCGTTCGATGCGTCGGGGCTCCCGGTCGACGATCGCGGCTTCGTCTCGACCGGCGACGCGCTCGAGGTCGTCGGCGTTCCGGGGGTCTTCGCCGTGGGCGACTGCGCCACGATGTCCTCGGCGCCCTGGATCCCCCGGGCGGGGGTATACGCGGTCCGACAGGGACCGGTGCTCGCGGAGAACCTCCGCCGTGCCGCCGGCGGCGCACGGCCGCGCCGCTACCGTCCGCAACGCGACTTTCTCACGCTACTGAACCTCGGCGATGGGACGGCGATCGGAACGAAGTGGGGGCTGAGCGTCGCGGGTCGCGCCGTATTCCGCCTGAAGGACCGGATCGATCGGCGGTTTGTCGAGGCGTTCACGGTCCTCGACGCGAGCGATCGCGTGGCCCCCGAGTTCCACGCGGAGGCGAGGATGCGCGGCGAGATGGAGGTGGCCTGCGGGGGCTGCGCCGCCAAGCTGGGGCAGGGGGACCTCGAGCGCGTCATGGAGCGGCTCTCGATCTCGTCCTCCAGCGGCGCCGTCGAGGTCGGCCCGGGAGACGACGCGGCGGTCGTTCGCGCGCCCGACGGGCTGCGCGTCGTCTCGAGCGTCGACCAGTTCCGCGCGCTCACCGACGACCCCTGGCTCACCGGCCGCATCGGGGCGGTCAACGCGGCCTCGGACGTACTGGCCAAGGGCGTGGCGCCGGGGTTCGCACAGGCCGTGATCGCGCTGCCCGAGAGCGCGGCTCCCGACGAGCGCGAGGAGCTGCTCTTCCAGATCATGGATGGGGCGCGTCTCGCCTTCGCCGCCCTCGGCGTGGAGCTGATCGGCGGGCACACGACGACCGCGACCGATCTGCTCGTCGGGTTCGAGGTCGCCGGGTTCGCCGGGCCGGAGGACCGGTTGCTCACCGTGGACCGGCTCGCCCCCGACCACGTCCTCATCCTCACGAAGCCGCTCGGGACGGGCGTCCTGTTTCGCGCCGACATGATGGGGCGCGCGCGCGGGCCGTGGGTCGAAGCGGCGGTCGCATCGATGCTGCGAGCGAACGATGCGGCCGTCCGGATCGCGATCGAACGGGGCGCGACCGCGGCGACCGATGTCACGGGGTTCGGGCTGGCCCGCCACCTCGCGACCGCGCTCCGCCCCAGCGGCGTCGGGGCGAGGGTGCACCTGTCGGCCCTGCCCGTTCTCCCCGGGGTCGAGGCCCTGTTGGCTTCGGGGCTGCGAAGCACCTTCCACGAGGAGAACGCGCGCGACGTCCGGGCGATCGCGTTCGGCGACGGTGCGGTGGCGCACCCGCTGGCACCGCTGCTGTTCGATCCGCAGACGTCGGGGGGCCTGCTGTTCGGCGTTCCCGCGTCGGCGACCGAGGACACGCTGGCGGCGCTCCACGCCGCCGGTTACGAGGACGCCGCCGCGATCGGGACGACGCTGCCGCACCCGGACATCCCGCTCGAGGTCACGGTCGACGGCGCCGTCGACCCGGGGGGCTGATCCGCGTCGCGGAATTGCCGTGGCACGGTCGCTGCGCTAACGTCCGATGCAACGGATGCGAGGCCGTATTTCTTGAGCCAACACTTGCCCGCAGAGTCTTCGATCCGTCGGTGGACGTCATGCCCCGCGAGGGAAGGCGAAAACCCGGTGGTAGGAGGCGAACCCTACGAGGAGGGCTTCAAGAAATCACCTCGCGTCTGCTTTCAGGGGGGGTGACCTCAGGGTCGCCCCTTTTGCATCGGGAGCATGGCATTGTGAGAGAAGACAGGCTGCCTACCCCCTCGAGGGGGATCGAGCCCTCCCCGTCACCGGGGCCTGAGGCGATCGAGGGCCGGGTCCGCACGGAGATCGACGACGTCCTCGAGCCGATGGTCCGCCGCCAGCTCGAGATCCTCGGCGAGGATCCCGACCGCGATGGCCTTCTGCGCACACCGCACCGTGTCGCCGGGGCGCTCCGCTTCCTCACCCAGGGGTACCATCAGACGGTCGAGGACGTGATCGGCTCGGCGATCTTCGAGGAGGCCCACGACTCGATGGTCCTCGTAAAGGACATCGAGCTCTACTCGCTGTGCGAGCACCACATGCTGCCGTTCTTCGGGAAGGCCCATGTCGCCTACATTCCCGACGGCCGGATCGTGGGTCTGAGCAAGCTGCCCCGCATCGTCGACGTGTTCGCTCGCCGGCTACAGGTGCAGGAGCGGCTGACCGAGCAGATCGCGCAGGCGATCGAGGACGTGCTCAAGCCGCAGGGAGTCGGCGTGGTGATCGAGGCCGTTCACCTCTGCATGATGATGCGGGGGGTGGAGAAGCAGAACAGCCGCACGATCACGAGCGCCGTGCGTGGTCTCTTCCGGCGCGACCAGCGAACCCGCGAGGAGTTCCTCCGTCTGACCAGCTCGGACTGAAACCGGCGCCCACCGGACCGACGCCGTGTTTCTCGAGCTGGCGGAGATCCTCGACTGCCCCGTATGCCGCGACGGGTACGGCCTGGTGGCCTTCGTGCGGGGCGCCGAGCGACGCCGGGTGCTGTCCGGCCGGCTCGGTTGTCCGATCTGCGAGGTCGAGTTCCCGATCACCGACGGGGTCATCGACTTCGGCCACGCGGGTGAAGCGGGTTCGGAGACGCCCGAGGCGCACATCGACGACCCCGAACGGTCCCGGGTCGACCCGGAGCTCCCCGTCCGTCTCGCCGCGCTGCTCGGTCTGGGCGACCGCGAGGGTCTCGCGGTGCTTCTCGGCGCCGGTCTCGGGGGGGCGGGCGTCGCCGTGGCGCGGCTCGGCGGGCGCGTCGAGGTCGTCTCGGTGTCGCCGTCCGCCGCGGCTTGCGACGCGTGGACGGTCGACGATCTCTCGCAGGGCGTCGATCCCGTGGTGGGGTTTGGGTCCCGCTGGCCCATCAGGAGCGGCGCTCTCGACGGCGTGGCCCTGCTGGCGGGATCGCGGGCCGATCGCGATGAGGCGGTGCGCTGTCTCGTCCCGGGTGGGCGGCTCGTGGTGATCGAGCCCGCCGACGGTTGGGAGGACGGACTCGCCGCGGGCGTGCTCGACCCGGTCGCGGCCGACGCCGCCACCTGGGTGGGCGTGCGGAAGTAGACGCCGCCACCACGCGGTCGCGCGTCGGTCGCCCGACCGGTCCCGCGGCATGGCATTTGGCCGGCGCCACACTAGTTTGCGCGCGTCGGCCGCGGTTCGTGGGGAACGGCAGGGAGCGGGACGCTCATGACGTGGTGGAAGTTCTGGGAACGGGATTCGACCTCCGGGTCTCCCGACTACTACGAAGAGGGCGTGGCCCTGGTCGGCCAGGAGCTCTATCACGAGGCGCTCACGTC
>JAWWCR010000047.1:0-27620 GCA_033720355.1 Gemmatimonadota bacterium | reverse complement strand
GGGAGACCGCGAGTGGCCCGCGGTCCGCGAAAGGGATACCCAGGAGGTAGCGATGAAGGTGGGGTACAAGAAGCTGGGGTTGGTACTCGGGGCGGTGGCGGCGCTTGCTCTTATGCCCGCCAGGGCTGACGCGCAGCTCGTGCGTTACTCGCCGATCTTCTGGTCCTTCGACGGCGGGGCCGGGATCGCGATTCCCATCGGCGACCTGGCGAACGTGTCGAGCTCCGGCGCGTCGTTTACGCTCGGAGCCTCGTACTTCCTGAACCCGCGTCTGGCGCTCCGCGCCGACGGTGGCATGTCCCTCCTGGGCGAGGGCTCGAACACCACCATCGACCCGGAGCTTCAGGTGTGGAATTTCCTCGGCGGCATCGAGTATCACCTGGCCGATCCGACGGGGGACCTGCTCTTCGCCTTCGATCTCGAGGCGGGTGGCGCGACGTTCGACAGCAATATCTTCACCGTCTCGGACTACCCGACTGTCGGCTCGACCACGTCCGGCAACTTCTCGCAGACGGTCTTCGCGGCGCAGGGCGGTCTGAAGCTGGGGTATAACTTCGCCCGCTACGAGGAGACCGGCGTCCCGATGGCGACGATCTTCATCAACGCCGATTTCCACCTGATGTTCCTCAGCGAGGATCAGACGGAGTTGATCGCGGCGGCCAATGGCGAGCAGCCGTTCGGCACGTCGATGCTGTTGCCGATCACGGCGGGGATTCGGATCAACATCCCGTAAGCCTCGCACGACTGGCTGACGGGTCGCGATAGCGATTGCGATGGGGAGGGGCGTCACCGTGCGTCTCTCCCGTTTTCGCCTCGGTCGAAAGGGAGTCGCAGGGGACGACCGGGGTCATATTTCGGGTGCGGGCCGCCGACGGAACGCCGGAAGCGGACCACACACGGAGAGGGCCGGGACAGGTGTCCCGGCGAACATACAATTCAGGGATGCTCAGGGGTTGTCCCGCCCCTTGTCGAACCGAGAAGGAGAGGCCTGATGGGTAAGACCAGAGTCTGGACGCTCGGACTGGTGGTGATCGCCGCCGCGGCGACCACGGGGTGCACGCACCTTGTCCACGAGCACGAGATCACCGGCATGCTGGATGGGGTGAACTCGCAGCTCGCGGACCATGAGGGGCGTATCTCGACGCTCGAGTCGGACGTGGCCGGCATGCAGAACGACATCGCCGAGCTGCGTCGTCGTCTCGACCAGCTGGCGAACGACTTCGGCGCACACGTGAGCGACGAGGATCTGCACTGCCCGTGCGGTCTGGCCGTTTCGCTACCGGTCCACTTCGACTTCGACAGCGCGGACATTCGGGCGGTCGATCAGCCGATTCTGGACGCGTTCGCGGCCGCGGTCATGGGTGCGTATCCGAACGCGAACCTCACCGTCGAGGGCTCGACCGACCAGTTCGGCAGCCCCGGGTACAACACGACGCTCTCGCGTAACCGCGCGCAGAACGTCAAGGATTACCTGGTCGGTCAGGGTATGAACGCGGACAACATCCGCGTGGTCGCTCTCGGCGAGGGCCGTCTGGTCAACAACGACGACGGTTCGGTCAACCCGCAGAGCGGCATCGAGAACCGACGCGTCACGTTCGTTCTCGAGTGGGCGGGGCCGGGCTCGACCAACTAAGCGGGATGCAGTAGCACCAGGCCTCATAGCTCGGTCGAACGAGAAGGGGCTCCCGGGATCTCCCGGGGGCCCCTTTTTGCGTCGGCAGGGGTACCTGTCGGGGCACACTTCGAACGTGAATCGCGAAACGACGCGGAGGGTCTCGCATCATGTCCGAGACCGCGGGTTACAGAGCTCTGACGAGCGGAGCCGCTCTTCTTGGCTCGCGGCGGGTCATCTTCGACATCGCCGGTCCGCGTGCAACGCGGATGGTGAATGGTCTCGTCACCAACTCCCTCGAGCCTCTCGAGAGCGGGCGGGCCGTCTATGCCCTGGCCCTCACCGCGAAGGGAAGGCCCCTCGCGGAGATGCGTCTCCTGCCGCCTCCCGACGACGCCGGCGACCCCGGCGCCGAGCGGGTGTGGGTCGACGTGGCCGCTGACACAGCGGAAGCGTTTCGGGACCTGTTGAGGCGGTCCATTCCTCCGATCTTCGCCACGGTCGAGGAAATCGGGGTCGAGCGGGTCTCGCTCGTCGGCCCAGGAGCTCTCGAGACCGCCGGGCGGATTCTCGAGCGGGCGGGCATCGAGCTGCCGCCGGCCGGCGTGCCCGGGCCGCTCGAGACCCTGCACGTGAAGCTCGGCGAGCAGCAGGTTCTGATCGTCGGACGTGAGCCGATCGAGGTGCCGGGGCTGGACACCTACCTGCCGGCGGCGGGCGCGTCGGACGTGATGGATGCCCTGAAGGCCGGTCTCGCGGATGCCGGGGGGTCGGTCGCCGACCCGGCCGACTGGGAGATCGTACGCGTGGAGAGCGGTCTCCCGGTGTTCGGGAAGGAGATCACGGCCGACAACCTGCCGCAGGAGACGGGTCAGACCGCGCGAGCCGTCAGCTTCGACAAGGGCTGCTACACGGGCCAGGAGGTGGTGGCGCGGATCCACTACCGCGGCCACGTGAACCGGGTTCTGCGCGGGGTCCGGTTCGCGCCCGGCACGGACGACGTCGGGCCAGGCACCCTGTCGGCCGACACGCGCCTCTTCTCCGGGGGCCGCGAGGTCGGTCGGGTCGTGACGGCGGTGGATTCGCCCCGCCTCGGCCGCATCGGACTCGCCTACGTCAGGACCTCGGCCGGACCCGGCGTCGGGCTGGAGACCGCGCCGGATGGGACCACCGTCATCGAGGTTGTCGAGCTCCCCTTTACGGTATCGTAAAGCGATCTGCGGCCGCGTTGCTGCGTCGGCTGTACCGGGGTATTGTCTCGACATGTCAGACCGCGGAATCACGCGCGACCAGCTCGCCCGGCTGTACCGAATGCTCGTCCTGACCCGTTCGCTGGAGGAGCGGCTCGAGCGGCTGTTCAAGCAGGGCGAGATCGTCGGGGGCCTCTACAGGAGCCTCGGGCAGGAGGCCACGGCGGTAGGGACGGCATCCGCGCTCGGCGAAGGCGACTGGCTGGCCCCCTCGATCCGCGATCTCGGCGCGGTCCTCGTTCGCGGCCTCCAACCCGTCGACGTCCTGATGCAGTACACGGCGCGAGCCGGCGGACCCTGCTCGGGCAAGGACAACACCAACCACCACACCGTGACCGGGAAGGGCATTCTCGGTCCGGTGAGC
The DNA here is from genome assembly GCA_033720355.1 of Gemmatimonadota bacterium. GTDB lineage: Bacteria > Gemmatimonadota > Gemmatimonadetes > Palauibacterales > Palauibacteraceae > Palauibacter. The sequence goes on along the minus strand of JAWWCR010000047.1, from coordinate 24,394 downwards.
CCGCTGGGAACGCAGCTCTGCGTGCTCAATGGGATCGCGCTCTCCTTCAGGAACCGGGGCTCGGATCGCGTCTGCATGACCTACCAGGGGGAGGGGGCGACCCGGACCGGAGCATCGCACGAGGGTCTCGCGTTCGCGGCGGCGCTGCGGCTGCCCATCGTCATCGTCCTCGAGCACAACCGCTGGGCGTTCTCGAACCCGTCGAGTCGCGTCGCCGCCGTGCGGTCGTGGAGCGACGTCCCGAAGGCTTACGGTATTCCGGCGATCTCGGTGGACGGGAACGATGTGCTGGCATGCCGGGACGCCGGGGTCGAGGGAGTCGCGCGCGCCCGCCGCGGCGACGGCCCGACCGTGATCATCGCCGAGACCTACCGGATGCTGGGTCACGCGCAGCACGATCCGCAGGACTACGTCCCCGCGGAGGAGCTGGAGACCTGGCGGGCCCGCGACCCCATCGCCAGCTACGAGCGGTACCTCCTCGAGCAGGGCCTCGTCACGTCGGATGAGCTGCTGGGGATACGCGACGACGTCGGGATCGTGCTCGACGCGGCCGTCGACGCGGCGCTGGCCGACCCGCTTCCGGCTCCCGAGGAGGCGCGAACGCGTGTGTATGCCGCGCCCGAGCCCGACGTCACGCCGTGGACGCGCCGACCGGAAGTCGGCGGCCCGGGGAGAGCGATCGTCGCGCGATGACGACCACCTACCTCGAGGCGATCCGCGGCGCGATGCTCGGCGAGATGCGCCGCGACGAGAGTGTCTTCATCATGGGCGAGGACGTCGGTGCGTACGGCGGCGCCTTCAAGATCACCGAGGGCTTCCTCGACGAGTTCGGCCCCGAACGCGTGATCGACACACCGATCAGCGAGGCCGCGATCGTCGGGGCAGCGATCGGCGCCGCGCATATGGGCATGAAGCCGATCTGCGAGATGCAGTTCATCGACTTCATCGCCCCGGCGTTCGACATGATCGTGAACTTCGCCGCCAAGGTGCGGTACCGGACCGGTGTCGGGGCGGGGCTGGTGATCCGCGGACCCTGCGGCGGTGGCGCGCGGGCCGGGCCCTTTCACTCGCAGAACGTGGAGTCGTACTTCGCGAACGTGGCCGGGCTGAAGATGGTCGCGCCGGCGACGGCGTTCGACGCCATGGGGCTGCTGCGCTCGGCGATCCGCGATCCGGACCCGGTGCTCTACTTCGAGCACAAGTTCCTGTATCGCAGGGTCAAGGAGGAGCTCCCGGAGGAGGAGTTCGTCGTCCCGCTGGGGGAAGCGCGTACGCACCGTCCCGGAGATGCGCTCACGCTCGTGACCTACGGCGCGATGGTGTACTCGGCCGACGAGGCGGCGAATCGCGTGTCGAGCGAGGACGGCGCGGAAATAGAGGTGATCGACCTGCGGTCGCTGCGCCCGCTGGACATCGACGCGATCTCGGCCAGCGTAAAGAAGACCGGACGCCTGTTGATCGTTCACGAGGCGGCGCGTTTCGGCGGGTTCGCCGGGGAGATCACCGCGCAGGTATGCGAAGAGGCGTTCGAGTGGCTGGATGCGCCGATCCGGCGTGTGACCGCGATCGACACCCCGGTCCCGTACTCGCCGCCGCTCGAGGACTACTACCTGCCGCAGACGGATGACATCGTGACCGCGGCCAGATGGCTGCTGGCATACTGATCTGAGATTCGGACTCCGCGCGCTCGTCGCGGAGCGACGAGGAGAGGACGCAGGAAGGAAATGTCGAAAGTCGACGTCATCATGCCGCAGATGGGCGAGTCTATCGCCGAGGGCACGCTCACGCGCTGGATCAAGTCGGTGGGAGACACGGTCGACCGCGACGAGGATCTGTTCGAGATCTCGACCGACAAGGTCGATGCCGACATCCCGTCGCCCGCGGCCGGGGTCCTCGCCGAGGTCCTGGTCGAGGAGGGCGAGACGGTCGAGGTGAACACCGTGGTGGCCCGGATCGAGACCGACGCGAGCGCCGCGGCGTCGACCGGGACGACGGCGGCCGCGCCGACCACCGCCGGGACGCCCGAGCCCGAACCGGCGCCGGCTGCGACGCCGACCCCCGACTCGCAGCCCGCAGCCGCCCCGGCAGCCACGACGGCCGCGCCTGCCGAGGCGACGACGGGTGAGCCGGGCAGCCGCGAGGAGCGCCTGCGCACCCGTTCGACACCACTGGTGAGGAAGATCGCCGCCGATCACGGGATCGACATCGCGAGCGTGTCGGGCACGGGCGCGGGCGGGCGGGTGACACGCGACGACATCCTGGCCTTCATCGATGGCGGGGGCGCGGAGGCGGCCGCCGCGCAGCCCTCGCCGCCTGCCGCAGCGTCGACCCCCACGGCCCCGACGTCCCCTCCGGCGCCGACGCGTACATCTCCTCCGGCCACCGCTCCGGCGCCCGCCGCGAAGCCCGCGGCCGCCGAAGCCCCGACGGCCCCCGGCGTCATGCGGGTGCCGATCCACGGCGCGACGCTGGACATCAAGCTCGGCCAGGTACCGATCCGCGAGAACGACCGGGTCGAGGAGATGAGCCGCGTCCGGCTGCGGACCATGGAGCACATGCTCATGTCGAAGCGTGTCTCCGCACACGTCACCTCGGTGAGCGAGATCGACTTCGAGCGCGTCGTCCAGCTCCGACGAAAGCTCAAGGCGAAGTATGCCGACCGGGGCGTCAAGCTGACGTACGGTCCGTTCGTCTATCAGGCGGTCGTGGAGGCGCTGCGCGAGTACCCGATTCTCAACGCTTCGGTCGACGGGACGCGGATCGTGTATCACTCCAACATCAACCTCGGGATCGCCGTCGCCGTGAACGATGGGACCGAGCTCATCGTCCCGGTCCTCAAGGACGCGGATCGGATGAGTCTGATCGGCCTGGCCAAGGGGGCGAACGACCTCGCCGAGAAGGCACGGGGGAAGTCGCTCGATTTCGACGACATTCAGGGAGGGACGTTCACCATCACGAACGTCGGGGTATTCGGTAACCTCTTCGGGACCCCTATCATCAACCAGCCACAGGTGGCGATTCTCGGCACCGGCGTGATCGAGAAGCGGCCGGTCGTGGTGCAGGACGAGATGGGGAACGACGTGATCGCGATCCGCCACCGCTCGTACTTCGGGCTCTCGTACGATCACCGCGTCGTCGATGGTGCGATGGCCGCGTTCTTCCTGAACAAGGTGCAGGACTACCTGGAGAATTTCCCCGACGAGGGGTAACCGACCGGTCTACGGGCGGGGAACCGAGAGGGAGAGGCCTGTCACGTTGGTAAGCGAACCCCCGGCGAGCTCGGGTGAGCCGTCTTTCGACGACTACGTCCGCGACGAACTGTCCCCCGACTTTCGGGTGGTTCGAACCCTCGGGAGGGGGTCCGTCGCCAACGTGTATCTGGCGAAGGACGTTGCGCTCGACCAGCTGAGGGCGATCAAGGTGCTCGTCCCATCGAAGTCGATCGATGCGACCGCGCGCAAGCGGTTCGCGCGCGAGGCCAGGTCGGCGGCGAAGATCAACCACCCGCACGTCACGAACGTCTATCGGGTCGGCACCCTGTCCGACGAGACGCCCTTTCTGGTCATGGAGTACGTCGACGGCCGCAACCTCGAGGACGTGATCGAGGGCGGCGGACCGCTGCCCGAGAGCGAGGCCCGCGAGGTGCTGCGCCAGCTCGCCGAAGGGCTGGCGGCGGCGCACGCCGTCGGGATCATCCACCGGGATCTGAAGCCGGCGAACATCCTGCGAGAGAGTGCGTCGGGCGACGTGCGTCTGACCGATTTCGGCGTCGCGGCGGTGCGAGACGCCGCCGGCACCGAGACCACGCGACTCACGGTACAGGGGCAGATCCTCGGCGAGGTGGAGTATGTGGCCCCCGAGCATCTGATGAGCGAGGAGCTGACTGAGCTCGCGGACATCTATTCGCTCGGCGTGATCGGCTACCGGCTCCTCACGGGGAAGACACCGTACCCGAACGCACGGAACGCGCAGATCATCTCTGAGAAGCTGCGCTCGCCCCCCACACCCCTCGCCGTGCTCGATCCGAAGATCGACCCCGACCTCGCCGCACTCCTCGAGCAGTGTCTGGCGCGCAAGCCCGAGCACCGTCCGTCCGCGGCGGACATCGTCGCCCGCCTCCGCCCGCCCGCCACCGCCGCTCGGGACGGGCAGGCGGCGACGGATCAGCCGCAGGACCGAACCCCTCTCGAGGCGTTCTTCGCCGAGGTAAAGCGACGACGGGTCTACCGCGTGGCCGTAGGCTACGTCGCATTCGCCGCCGTCGTCATCGGGATCCTCGACGGGGTTTCCGAGCCGCTCGACATCCCCGACGGGGCGCAGCAGCTCATCATCGTGCTCACCCTCGCCGGTCTGCCGCTCGCGCTGACCCTGTCGTGGGTGTTCGACATCCGGCAGGGGCGTATCGAGCGGACCGCCGACGCCGCGCTGGAGGGAGGGCAGCGGGTCGGCCGGATCCTCCCGGTGCTGGCGCTCATCGCCAGCTTCATCCTCGCGGCCCTGGGCGTCTGGTGGGCGCTCTGACGCGACTCCACGCCCGGGCTTCCGCGCCCGGCGCCACGCCGCCTTGACCATGCCGGACACGCCCGGTAGGCTGGCCCGACCGCGCGTCGGCAGGGCCGCGCATGATCTGCGGCCCGGACATCGGATATTCCAGGAACTCCACGAGAGTTAGACCATGGAAAGCTCGGCCGCGATTCACGAACGCGGGTTCGGAAAGACGCTCCGGCGCGACCGGTGGTGGGTACCGCCGCTCAGCGTCGCGATCGGCCTGACGATCTGCGGCGGGTACGCCACGTGGGCGGTCCTCCAGGGCGGCAACTACTTCGTGGCGCAGCACCACTATCTGTCGCCCTTCTACTCGCCCTGCATCACCAACACGTGCCCCGAGGAGATCCGATTTCTCGGGATCGGCTGGTGGCCGCTGTCGCCGGCGATCCTGATGATGGGGATCATCCTGGGATTCCGCGGGACCTGCTACTACTACCGGAAGGCCTACTACCGCGCCTACTTCATGGACCCGCCGGCATGCGCCGTCGGTGAGCCGTGGGGGGAGGGCTACAGGGGCGAGACCGTGTTCCCGATGGTCCTCCAGAACCTCCACCGCTACTTCCTGTACGCGTCGATCGTCGTGTGGCTGTTCCTCACGTACGACACGATCATGGCGTTCTTCCCGCACGGGCAGTTCGGGATGGGGCTCGGCTCGGTCATCCTCCTCGTAAATCTCGTCCTGCTGTCGGGCTACCTCTTCGGGTGCCACTCGCTCCGGCACCTGATCGGGGGCAACGTCGATTGCTACTCGTGTGCGTTCGCGGGGAAGGCGCGGCACGGCGCGTGGAAGCGGGCGAGCTGGTTCAACAAGCGGCACATGGGGTTTGCCTGGTTCAGCCTCGTGTTCGTCTGTCTGACCGATCTCTACATCCGGCTCGTGTCGATGGGCACGATCGCGGACCTTCGCCTCTTCTAGCGACGCTCGGGGAACCGCGACGATGGATATCCGTGAGAAGTACGACCACGACGTCCTGGTGATCGGAGCCGGCGGGGCCGGGCTGCGCGCCGCCATCGCGGCGCGCGATGCCGGCTGCTCGGTCGGCGTCGTCTGCAAGTCGCTGCTCGGCAAGGCGCACACCGTGATGGCGGAGGGCGGGATCGCCGCCGCGCTGGGCGTCGTGCGCGACGAGGACAACTGGCGGGTCCACTTCCGCGACACGATGCGCGGCGGCAAGGGGCTCAACGACTACCGGATGGCACGCATCCACGCGGAAGAAGCCCCCGATCGCGTCCGCGAGATGGAAGGGTGGGGGGCGCTCTTCGACCGGACGGATGACGGTCGAATGAACCAGCGTCCGTTCGGGGGACACACCTACGCGAGGCTCGCGCATGTGGGCGACCGGACGGGTCTCGAGCTGATCCGCACGCTCCAGGACCATGCCGTCCACGAGGGCGTGGACGCGTATATGGAGTGCACGATCATCAAGCTGTTCGCCGTGAACGGGCGCGTGGCCGGGGCGCTCGGCTACTGGCGGCCGACGGGGGAGTTCGTGCTCTTCCGGGCGAAGTCGATCATCCTCGCCACCGGCGGGATCGGGAAGGCGTGGCGCGTCACCAGCAACTCGTGGGAGTACACGGGCGACGGGATGGCCATGGCCTACGAGCTCGGCGCCGAGCTGCTCGGGCTCGAGTTCGTGCAGTTCCACCCGACGGGTATGGTGTGGCCGCCGAGCGTCCGCGGAACCCTCGTCACCGAGGGCGTGCGCGGCGAGGGCGGGATCCTCACGAACAGCGAGGGCGAGCGGTTCATGTTCCGCTACGTGCCCGACATGTTCCAGGGCGACTACGCCGAGACCGAGGAGGAGGCCGACCGGTGGGTCGAGGGCGATCGCGTGAAGAACCGCCGGCCTCCCGAGCTTCTCACGCGCGACGTCGTCGCCAAGGCCATCACCGCCGAGGTCGAGGCGGGCCATGGGAGTCCGCACGGCGGCGCGTTCCTCGACATCGCCGCCAAGCGGCCGCCCGAGTACATCAAGAAGAAGCTCCCGAGCATGTACCACCAGTTCAAGGAGCTCGCCGAGGTCGACATCACGACCGACCCGATGGAGGTCGGTCCGACCACCCACTACGTCATGGGCGGGGTCAAGGTGGGTCCCGAGACCGCCGAGACGGCGGTTGCCGGGTTGTACGCCGCGGGCGAGGTGGCCGCCGGGCTGCACGGAGGGAATCGGCTCGGGGGCAACTCGCTGTCCGATCTCGTCGTCTTCGGCAAGCGTGCCGGCGACGCCGCGGCCGCCAGTGCCGGGAGCGTCGAGCTGGCCGAGATACCCGCGTCCGAGCTCGAGCGCGCGGTGGAGGAGGCGCTCGCTCCGTTCCACCGCGAGGGCGGACACAACCCGTTCGTGGTGCTCGAGGAGCTTCAGACCGTGATGCAGGAGAAGGTCGGCATCGCGCGCACCGCGGAAGGGCTCGAGACGGCGATCCAGGACATCCGGGCGCTGCGGGCCGCGCTTCGCGCCTGCTCGATCGGCGGTGAGCGGGCGTACAATCCGGGCTGGAACACCTGGCTCGACCTCCACTCGCTGCTGCTGGTGTCCGAGGCGGTCGCGCTGTCCGCGCTCGGACGGGAGGAGACGAGAGGGGCACACACGCGGATCGACTTCCCCGACACGGATCCAGAGCAGGCGAAGCACAATACCCTGGTCCTCGAGGAGGGCGATCGAATGGTGGCCCGGAAGGACCCGATCCCGACCGTGCCAGATGACCTGCAGACGCTGATCAAGGAAGGGGTGTAGCCCGTTGGCGAAGAGAACCTTCGAGGTCTACCGCGGGACGGCGGCGGGCGGGTCGCTCGAGACCTACGACGTCGAAGTCGAGCCGGGCATGGTCGTGCTCGACGCCGTGTTCCGGATCCAGGCCACGGACGCGCCCGATCTCGCGGTGCGGTGGAACTGCAAGGCCGGCAAGTGCGGCTCGTGCAGCTGCGAGGTGAACGGACAGCCCAGACTCGCGTGCATGACCCGCATCTCCGACTACGAGCCGGACGAGACGATCACGGTCACGCCGATGAAGGCGTTCCCCGTGATCAAGGACCTCGTGACTGACGTCTCGCACAACTATCGGGCGAACCGGAAGATCCCGCGGTTCACGCCGCGCCCGAAGGACGCCGACGACGGCTGGCGCATGCAACAGTACGAGGTGGACCGGGCGCAGGAGATGCGGAAGTGCATAGAGTGCTTCCTCTGTCAGGACGTCTGCCATGTCCTGCGGTCGCACGGCAAGCACGACGAGTTCGTCGGTCCGGCGTATCTGGTTCGGACCGCCGCCTTCAGCATGAACCCGATCGACACGGTGGATCGGACCGAGTTCCTGAAGGAGTCGGGCGGCGTCGGGTACTGCAACATCACCAAGTGCTGCACCGAGGTGTGTCCCGAGCACATCACGATCACGGACAACGCGATCATCCCGCTCAAGGAGCGCGTCGTCGACCGTTACTACGACCCGCTCAAGGCGCTGGTCCGGCTGGTGCGGGGCGGCAGAAAGGGTTGAGCGTCCTGGAGGCTGCCGAAGAGCCCTCCCGGGTCAGCCTTCGAGGTTGAGGACCGACATCCCCGCGATCCGCCGGAGCGCCGAATCGGTCGTCAGGAAGAGATCGGCGCGCTCCACGAGGGCGGTCGCGATCTGTACGGCGCGCTCGGGGCGTCCTCCGAGCTGCGCCCTCACCTCGGCGGCCTGAATCGCGATCTCGGTCGTCACGGGCACGATCTCGAGACCGTTGTGCACCATGAGGTCGCGACCCAGCTCGGCAGCGCGGTCCTGCTCGCCCCGGCGATAGAGCTCGGCGAGGATCTGATAGAGCGTGAGGGCCGAGGTCTGTCCACGAACGAGCCCGTCGCGCAACGCCCCCATCACCGCCCGGGTCGCCTCGATCATCGTCGGCTCGGCGAGGAGGTGGAAGGCGAAGACGCGCGCGTCGATGTGGATGAGGTGGGCGCTCGCGATCCGCTCGGCCAGGGCGTCCCTCATCGAGTCGGGACCATCACGCGTCGGCGAGCTCTTCCCAGAGGCCGCCGGGGCCGGTGACGCCGCGGAGGCTTCCCTCGAGTCGATCCTCGAGATCCGGCGGCTGCTTCTCCATGCGTATCGCTCCGTCGCCGCCGACCGTTACGACGAGTCGATCCCCGGGTTCGAGACCGAGCGCATCGCGGGCCATCTTGGGGACCACGATCTGGTTCTTGCTGCTCATCTTGACCGACACGGCCACACATGCCTCCCGGGGGTGGGGACTGCCGGCGAACATATGCTTTACGACATCCCTTTACAACGGGCGCCGGTGTATTCCTAGAAGAGCAGGATCGAGCCGACGTAGACGACGTAGCCCGTAAGCAGGAATCCCCCCTCCCACCGACCGACCTGCTCCTTGGACAGGGCGAGCGGGATGAGGAGGATCGAGAAGATGAGGGCCGGCAGCACCTGACCGACGACGACCGCGGACGAGAGCTCGAGCGGGCGCAGCACGGCCGCCGTCCCGAGCACGAGTCCCAGGTTGAACACGTTCGACCCGATGACGTTGCCGATGGCGATGTCGCCCATCCCGCGGAGCGCCGCGGCCACCGTCGAAGCCAGCTCGGGCAGCGACGTGCCGACGGCGATCATGGTCGCGGCGATGACCGCGTCGGGCACGTTGAATGTCGCCGCCAGGCTGAGCGCGGCGTGGATGAGCCACCGGGCGCCGATGAGCAGCAGCGGCAGGCCGACGACGATCTGGAGGATCGACCATAGCGGACCGGACCGCGTCCTCACGGCCGTGGCGAACCCGGCGTCCTCCACGCCCTGGTCGGCCGCCGCGTCGTCTCCTTTCGCCGTCGTCCCCTCGAGGACGGCCTCCCCGATCGTCTCCGCCTCGACCTCTCGGGCGATCTCGTCCAGACGCCCGCCACCCCAGCGCAGCAGGAAGAGCAGATAGAGCGTGAAGGCCAGGAGGAGGAGCGCGCCGTCGACGCGCCCGAGGTTGCCGTTCAGGGAGAAGACCATCACGAGAGTCAGCACGAGGATGACGAGAGGCGTCTCGCGGACCAGGAGGCTGCGGTGGACGACGATCGGCCGGAGCAACGATCCGATACCGACGATGAGCCCGACGTTCGCGACGGTAGAGCCCATCACGTTGCCGACGGCCACATCGGGCTCTCCCGCGAGCGAGGCCGAGCCGCTCACGACCAGCTCCGGGGCGGAAGTACCGAAGGCCACCACGGTGAGACCGATCACGAGGTGGCTGACCCCGAGCTGCTGAGCGAGCGCGGAAGCACCGCGGACGAGCCAGTCGGCACCGAGCGTCAGAGCGGTGATTCCGACCGCAAAGAGAAAGATGTCGAGGATCAACGCGGGGACCCCGACGGACCAGGCCCATCCCTGCCCGAGAGTGGACGGTGTTCAGCTGGCTGAACAGGCAGTGCGCGGCTCGAGGCGTAAGCCCTCGACCGTGGCGCGTTGCGACGCTTCGGGCAGGCGGAATACACCGGCGGGGCGGCGCGCTCCGGGGTAACGGGCCGGGTGTCTACTTCTGACCGGCCGCCGTCAGGTTCGGAGCGTTCTCCTTCTTCTCTTCCTTGTCCGAGAACGCGCCCGGACGCGGCCCGGAGCCCTTGCTCGAGGCTTCCGACCCCATGTGGAGTCGCCCTTCCACGCACCCACCCTCATCGAGCTTGACGCGACGGCTCCGGATGTCTCCCTTGACCTTGCAGGTCTCCTGGAGCTCGACGCGGCTCGCGCCGACGACGGTTCCCTCGATCGTACCGGCCACGACCACGTCCTGCGTCTCGATGTCCCCCGAGACCCGGCCGCCGGTGCCGACGACGACCGACTTGGTCGCCTTGATCGAGCCCTCGACCTTGCCCTCGACCCGAACGGTCCCGTCACACTTGATATCGCCGACGATCTCCATCCCCGGTCCAATCACGGATACCACGTCACTCAACTCGCGGGCCGGTACGTCGCTTCGTTGTTCTCTGGCCATTTCGGACTGCCCCTTACCTCTGCTCCACACCGGCTCCCCTCGCACCCACCGTCGCCTCGCCACCACCCTGATTCACGAATGCGAGAGGGTCCAGCAACTCGCCGTCACGTGTGAGCTCAAAATGTAGATGCGGCGCCGTAGATCGCCCGGTGTTACCGGTCAACGCGATCACCTGGAGCCGCTGGACTGAATCACCCGGCTGCACGAACAGCCACGAATTGTGCCCATACAATGACGACAGCCCGTCACCGTGCGCAATGCGGATGTAGCGTCCGTAGATCTCGTCCTCCCCCGCCTCCTCCACGGTTCCGGCGCGCATCGCGCGCACATACGAGCCACTGGGCACCGCGATATCGATGCCAGGGTGCCCCTGGAGGCTGCCGTCGTCTCGGGAACCGAACAGCCGGGTGACGAAGCCGCGCTGGGCGAGCGGCCAGGCGGGAGCGGCGACCGACCCCTCGTCGGGCATCCCGGCGGCGAAGGCGACAGCCGGTGGCAGCGTGGGGCCGGGAGAAGGGGCCCCCTCGGTCACGGCGGCCTGAAGCCGACTGTAATCGCGCTCGATGACGGTAAGCCGCTCCGCCAGCTCGGCGACGCGCCCGGCCTCGCGACGGAGACTCGCGACTTCCGACTCGAGCTCCTGCGTGCGTGCGCTCTCGGCCCGGCGCTCCCACGCGCCGCCGAGCAGGAACCCGAGGAAGACGATCAGCGCGGCGCCACCCAGAAACCCCGCCGTCATCCGGGGACGCGTCGCCGACCAGGTATGGGCACGGCGACCGTCCGCGCGGACGAAACGTATCTCCCAGCGCTTTCCCGCGGGTGTCATCCGGGAATCACCGGAAGGGGTCGACCGCGTCGTCGCCGGCGATGAGCTGGAGAAGCCTCAGGAAGTCGTCGCCGTCGTGGAACGAGACGACGATCTCTCCGCCCCCGGAGCCCTTCGTCCGGAGCCGTACCTGCGTCCCGAGAACGCGCTCCAGCGCGAGTTCGGCGCGTCGTGCGGCCGGATCCGTCGCGCCCGCGGTCCCCTCTTTCGCGCCGCGCGGTCTCGAGGGGGCGGTGCCGCCCGAGCGGGCGCGTTTTACACGGCGTTCGGTCTCCCGCACCGACCATCCCTCCGCCGCGGCCTGTTCGGCCATCCCGATGCGGTCTCCCCCGTCGTCCAGCGCCAGGATCGCTCGGGCGTGGCCCCCGGAGATCCGCCGCGCCGCGAGGAGCTCGAGCACGGGCGGGGGAAGCGCGAGCAGACGGAGAGCGTTCGAGACCGTGGATCGATCCCGCCCCACATGACGTCCGACCTCCTCCTGCGTGAGCCCGAAGTCGTCGATGAGGCGGCGGTAGCCCTCGGCCTCGTCGACGATCGAGAGATCCTCGCGTTGTAGGTTCTCGACGAGCGCCACGACCAGCATCTGCTCGTCGGTGAGCCCCCGCCGGATGATCGGTACGCGTTCCCAGCCGAGCCGCTGAATCGCGCGGAAGCGGCGCTCGCCGGCCACGATCTGGTACACCTCGCCGATATCCCGCACCACGATCGGCTGGAGCAGACCGTTCGCGCGGATCGAGGCCGCCAGCTCCTCGATGGCGGCCTCGTCGAACTCACCGCGAGGCTGGTACGGGTTCGGACGGATGAGCCCGACATCCACCTCGCGGTCCGAGCCGCCGGACTCGTCGACCTCGAGATTCTCACCGAGGAGCGCGCCCAGGCCCTTCCCGAGACGACGGTCGCCGTCAGCCAACGGCGACCACCCTCTGATCGCGCTCGAGCAACTCGCGCGCGAGGCTCAGGTAGCCGCGCGCTCCCGAAGAGAGGACATCGTAGAGAGCGATCGGCTTGCCGAAGCTGGGGGCTTCGGCCAACCGGATGTTCCGGGGGATCATCGTCTCGAACACCTTCGCGCCGAAGTACTCCCGCGCCTCCTCGACGACTTGCTTCGCGAGGTTCAGACGGGAATCGAACATCGTCAGGAGCACACCCTCTATCTCGAGGTCCGGATTGAGCCCGCGCTGCACCCGTCGGATCGTATTGAGCAGCTGGCTGAGCCCCTCGAGCGCGTAGAACTCGCACTGTATCGGGATCAGGACGGAATCGGCCGCGGCGAGAGCGTTGAGCGTGAGCAGCCCGAGCGAGGGCGGCGAGTCGATCAGCACGAAGTCGTAATCGTCGCGCACCGCAGCCAGCCGCTCGCGCAGGACCCGCTCGCGGTTCGGGCGCTCGATCAGCTCCAGCTCCGCACCCGCCAGATCGCGGCTCGCCGGGACGACGGAGAGGAAAGGGAAGTGGACCTCGTCCCTGACCGCATCGGCGAGGCTCGTCTCCCCGACCAGACAGTCGTAGACCGCGGCCGTACCGCCGTCCTTCCGCAATCCGAAGCCGCTCGTCGCGTTCCCCTGGGGGTCGCAGTCGATGACGAGCGTCCGCCGCTCGGCGATCGCCAGGGAGGCTCCGAGGTTGATCGCGGTCGTCGTCTTCCCGACCCCTCCCTTCTGGTTCGCGATCGCGATCACCCGCCCCATCGCATGCCTTTCCCCGGTATCCACGGACCGCCCGGGGCCCGTGGAATAGTCGTAACCTGTTGTCTGATAACTAGTTACAGACACCGTCGCGCCCGGTTTCCCACACTCGGGCCGCCGTCATTATCATGGCGCCCCGAATATACGCCTGGTCAAACGGCAAGGCGACCCGCGAGACCTCGAAAGTACTTTACATCAGTACAAAGGGCGTGTCGAGCCCGACTTGCGGTTGGTCCGCGTCGCGACGCGACCTTGACCCCCGGATGTTTCACGGGAAACTTGACGGTGAAACAACGCGTCGGCGTGGCTGATCCGGGTTCCGGCCCTTGAGCGGCCCCGACGATGCGCCCTAACCGATGTTTCACGGGAAACCTGACGGTGAAACAACCGATCGAAAGGGGGAGACGGATGGCCCCGGGCGCGAACCGAGAGGCGGGAGCGCAAGGAGGTCCGGCTTGACCGGCGAGGGGCACCCCGACCCGCGCGATCGCCCGGATGAGCCCGCGACGGACGCCGAGATCGGGATCCTGGTCGGCGTTCTGGTCGGAGAGGGGCACTTCGGCGGTGACGGCCGCCAGCCGCACGTCACCTTGCGCATGCATACCGACCACGAGGCGCTCTTCCGCTGGATCCAGCGCAGGTTCCCCGGCGGGAAGCTCTACGGTCCGTACCACCACGGGGGCCGGAGCTATTATCAGTGGATGGCGCGCGGCGAGTACCTCCGCAAGACGCTTGTCCCATTACTCGACGCCCACTTGCACCCCGACCTCGATGGCAAGACGTTCGGCCGCTACCAGACCATGAAGGAGCGATACGGACTGTGATCGAACTCTCGACCCGGGACCGGCTGATGCTCGCGCTCGACGTCCCCGGCGCGGCGGATGCACGACGGCTCGTGGATCTGCTCGGCGACTCGGTGTCCTTCTACAAGATCGGGCTACAGCTCTTTCTCTCGGGCGGCTACTTCGAGCTGGGCGACTGGCTGCGCGAGCGCGGGAAGAAGGTCTTCGCGGACCTCAAGCTCTTCGACGTACCCCAGACCGTGTCGTCCGCGGTACGGCAGCTGGTGGATCGGGATGTGGACTACGTCACGGTCCACGGAAACGATGAGATCCTCCGGGCCGCCGTTGAAGCCTCCCGGGGGCACCCCGGCATCCTCGCGGTCACCGTGCTGACCAGCCTGGACCGGGCCGATATGGAGGACCTCGGGTTCAGGACCGATATCTCCGCGGTCGTGGTCTCTCGAGCCCGCCGGGCCGCGCAGATCGGGTGTGCCGGAGTCATCGCCTCGGGCCACGAGACCGCCGCGATCCGCGAAGTGGTCCCGCCGGACTTCAGGATCGTGGTGCCGGGCATCCGCCCGGCGGCCACGGCGGGCACGGACGATCAGAAGCGGACGGTGGATGTCGAGGACGCCTTTGCGGCGGGCGCGGATCACATCGTGATGGGCCGCCCGATTCGCTCCGCACCCGACCCCCGTGGGGCAGCCGAGGACGTCCAGCGGCGGATCGCGGCCATCTTCGAGACCGCCGACGCGTCCTGAGGCGTCGGCCCGCGCTCAGGTGCTCGTGGGCTCGAGATCCCCGGCGCGCTTGAGCGCGACCAGGAGGTTTTGCAGGTCCGCGGGTGAGACACCCGGGATCCGACCCGCCTGTCCCAGGGTGGCCGGGCGGACAGCCGCGAGCTTCTGACGCGCCTCCGACGAGAGCGAGCGTAGCCCTGCGAAGTCCAGATCGCGGGGGATCCGGATCCCCTCGCGCCGCTTCAGCTGCTCGGCGCGCTCGCGCTCCCGCTCCACATACCCCGCGTACTTGATGTCCATCTCCGTGGTCGCCAGCGCGTCCGGATCGAACGCCGGAGCGTCGAGAACGCCGCCCCGGCCTGCAAGATCGGCCAGTCGCACCTCGGGCCGCAGCAACAGCTCCGACAGCGGGCCCCTCTGACGCAGCGTACTCGTACCGGCCTCCTCGAGGTACGCTTCGACCTCTGCCGGCTCGACACGCCGACTCTCGACCCACGCGCGGATGCGGTCCTCCTCGGCCAAACGACGATCGAGCTCGACGTTCTGCTCGTCCGTCAGCAGCCCCAGCGCAGCCGCGATCGGCCCGAGGCGAGGGAGACAGTTGTCCTGACGCAGAAGAAGCCGAAACTCGGCCCGCGAGGTGAAGAGGCGATAGGGCTCGTCGACCCCGCGCGTGACGAGATCGTCGACCAGAACGCCGAGAAACGCCTGGTCCCTGCCCGGAACCCAGGGATCGCGGTCCAGCGCGGCGTGCGCCGCGTTGATCCCGGCGACGATCCCCTGACCGGCGGCCTCCTCGTAGCCCGTGGTCCCGTTGATCTGGCCCGCCAGCCATAGCCCGGGCAGCATCGCGAGCTCGAGCGTCGAGCCGAGCTGCAGCGGCGGGAAGTAGTCGTACTCGATCGCGTACCCGGGCTGCGTCATCGTCGCGCGTTCGAGGCCCGGCACCCGTCGCAGGAACTCCCTCTGCACGTCGGGCGGGAGCGACGTCGACAGACCGTTCACGTACATCTCGTGCGTCTCGAGGCCCTCCGGCTCGAGGAAGACCTGGTGCGACTCGGCGTCCGGGAACTTGAGGACCTTGTCCTCGATCGACGGACAGTACCGCGGGCCGCGGCCCGCGATGGCTCCGCCGTACATCGCCGAGCGTTCGAGGTTCTCCTCGACGACGGCCTTCACCTCGGGTCCGGCGCGAACGAGCCAGCACGGGACGTTGCTCCGCTCGCGCTGCGTCTCCCAGTGCGAGAAGCGGCCCGGGTCGGCGTCGCCGTCCTGCCGCTCGAGCCGGTCGAAATCGACCGTCCGACCGTCGACGCGGGGCGGCGTCCCCGTCTTGAAGCGGTCGACCTCCAGACCCGTACCCAGAAGCTGCTCGGCGAGCGTCTCGACCGGCGCGTCCCCGGCGCGGCCGCCCGCGATCGTCTTCTCCGTACCGATCCTGATCGCCCCCCGCAGGAACGTCCCCGCCGTCAGGACCACCGACCTGGCCTCGAAGACGCTCCCGTCCCCGCACTCCACCCCGTCAACCCTGCCACCCCGGATCGTGAGCCGATCGACGGTACCCTGGTACATATCGAGCCGTGGCTGCTGCTCGAGCTGGCGGCGGATCTCGCGCGGGTACAGCCCCCGATCGCACTGGGCGCGCGGCGCGCGCACGGCGGGCCCCTTCGATCGGTTCAGCAACCGGAAGTGGAGCGTGGTGCGGTCGGTCGCACGACCCATCAGCCCGCCCAGGGCGTCCACTTCGCGCGCGACCGTCCCCTTGGCGACACCCCCGATCGCCGGATTGCACGACATCTGTCCGACCCGGGCGAGGAAGGACGTTACCAGTAGGGTGCGCGCCCCGAGCCGGGCCGCAGCGGCGGCGGCCTCGCACCCGGCGTGCCCGCCGCCGATGACGATCACGTCGTAAGTCATGGGCGGACTATAGGAAGGCGTCCGCCCGGATGGAACCATCGGAGGCGAGCCGTCGGCCCGGGGGGGCACATTTCCTAAACTGCGGTGTAGGCCCTTCAACGACACGCCCACGACCACTCCGGAGCCCCTGCTGATGATAGAACTCCCCGATGTCGAACGGATGATCGACACCATCGCCGGCTACACCACGGGGAAGACGATCTCGAGCGTGCTGATCGACGACGTCGATGTCGTGGATCTGGACGTAGATCTCGTCGAGGACCACCTCGAAGACCACGCGATCGAGTCGGTCGAGCGTCACGGACGTTACGTCCTCCTCAAATTCCGCTCCGACTACAGTCTCCTGTTCGACATGGGGGACGACGGACACCTGAGACTCGAGTCCCAGACGGCCCCGGCGACCGAGCGCACGAAGATCCGCCTTCAGTTCGCCGCCGGACGGGAGCTGAGGTTCAGCTCCTCGGGGTCCGAAGGCGTCGTGCGGGCCGTCCGGGAGGACGAGATCTCCGAGGGCGGCGCGCTCGAGGAGCTCGGGATCGACCCGCTGAGCGAGGATCTGACACCCGAGCGCTTCGCCTCCCTGGCCGACAAGGGAAAGCGCCTGTCGCTCAAGGGCTTCCTCATGAACGAGAAGATCATCGCCGGAATCGGGAACGACTATGCCGACGAGATCTGCTTCCAGTCGGGCTTCCGGCCCGATGAGAAGGTCGCGAACCTCGAGCCCGAGCACCTCTACCGGGTGCACCGGTACCTGAGACGGGTGCTACGCCGGGCGACGCTCCACTGGAGCGCGGCACATTCCGACCCGGGCTGGTTGATCAACTCGCGCGGCAACGGCGATGCGTGCCCCCGTTGCCGTCATGAGCTTACCTCGGTGAGAATCACGGGGCGCAAGACGCTCCTCTGTCCGAGGTGCCAGCGCGCCGCCTGATCGGGCGACCCCGACAGGCAGGCGGATCGGCGACGGCCCCGGGAGCGCTCGGTCGCTCCCGGGGCCGTTTCGCATCCTGTTTCCGGACACTGATCCTATTTCCCGACACAGAACGACTCGAAGATCGCCCCCAGGACGTCCTCCACATCCGTGATGCCCACGATCGCCTCCAGCGCCCCGCTCGCCTCGGCGAGGTGGGTATCCGCGATCTCGGCGGGTATCCCGGCACCCCACGCGTCCTCGAACGCGGCGATCGCGCGGTCCGCCGCTTCGAGCGCCCGGCGCTGTCTGGCCCGCGTCACGAGCGCCGGTTCTCCCGCGCCCCGAAGACCCGCGAACGACATGGCGACGAGCGCCTCGCGCAGCTCTGGCACACCCTGACCCGACACCGCGCTGACCGGGAGCTCGACGACCGCGGGGGCGGCCTCCGCGACACCCTGCGCGAGCGCGAGCGCGCCCGCGGCGCCGTCCGGGGCGAGGTCCGCCTTCGTACGCACGGTCACGACGGTCGCGCCGGCGCGCACGGCTTGCTCCGCCAGCGATGCCTCGGCCTCCACCGGGGATCGGTCCGCCTCGATGCACAACAGCACGACATCGGCGCGCTCGAGATAGCGGCGCGCCACCTCGATCCCCATCCGCTCGATGATCTCCGGATCGGGGCGGACCCCGGCGGTGTCGACGAGCCGAAACGGGTAGCCGTCGATACTGATATCCGCCTCGATCGCATCGCGCGTCGTGCCCGGAGTATCGGTCACGATCGCCCTTTGCGATCCAAGTAAGCTATTGAAAATACTGGACTTACCGGCGTTCGGAGCCCCGGCCAGCACGACCATGGCCCCGTCGCGAACCCGCTCCCCCTCCGGCGCGAAGCGCAGCAGGTCGCGAATCCGCGACCGCAGCCCGGCGGCGACCTCGAGGATCCGCTCGCGGGGGACCGGACCGTCATCCTCATCCGGAAAGTCGATGTCGTACGCGAGCAGCGCGCGGAGCTCGATCGCCGCGGTCCGCAGCCCCTCCACGCGGTGCGACAGCGCACCATCCAGTTGAAACAGCGCGGCACGGTGCGCGGCCGGGCTGTCCGCGTCGATGAGATCGGCGGTCGCCTCGACCTGCACGAGGTCCAGACGACCGTTGAGAAAGGCGCGCCGGGTGAACTCTCCCGGCTCGGCATGCCGCGCCCCCGCGGCGAGCGCCGCGTCGAGGACGAGCGTCGGGACCAGCGCGCCCCCATGCGTGCTCAGCTCCACGACGTCCTCCCCGGTGTAGGATGACGGCGCGGCGAACAGGGTCGCGATCGCTTTGTCGAGGGACGCGCCGTCCGGGTGGCGGACGCGCACGAGGGTCGCGACGCGCACCTCGAGATCGCCGCACCCCAGGGCTCGACCGATGGCCCGTGCATCCCCGCCACTGATCCGGACGAGGGCGGTGCCCGACCGTCCCGGCGCGGTCGAGATCGCGGCGATCGTGTCGTCGAGGGGTCCCTCCATGACGCCAAGATACAGCGGGCGACCCGGCCGTCACCCGGATACGTTGTGGCCATGTCGCTCTTCCGAGTCCTCGTCCTCGCCGTGTGCGGGGCCGGCGCCGCAGCGGTCGCCCTGCCGGCCGTCGCGAACGGGCAGGGTCGCGCCGATACGGGGGTGCAGGATCCGAACGGACACCCGTTCAGGATGCCGACGATCTCGCCGATCGAGCCCATCTACCGCCTCGCTCCCGTGTACGCCGACACCGACGGCGACGACGAGTGGGTCGGCATCGCCGAGTTCGGCGACTACTGGGCGTTCTGGCTGCGGCGCCGGCCCGAGGGCGGGCTCGAGCTCGCGGCCGCTTTCCACGGGCACGCGGCGTCCCGGTTCAGCCTCGAGGCCGTCCACAACACCTTCATCGATGTCACCTTCCGCGCCGGGGGCTACCTGCGCGCCCGGCTGGGCTCGGTCGCGGCCCGGCTCGACCTCTTCCACGTCAGCTCGCACCTCGGAGACGAGTACGTCGTCGACAACGACGTCGAGCCGCTGCGGACGGCCCGCGAGGGGATCGAGCTCCTGTTCGAGGTGTCGCCCTACGAGGGAGCGATCCTGTTCGGCGGACCGGGGTTCATCTTGCGCAGCAGCCTCCCTCTCGAGTCCATGTCCTGGCGGGTCGGGTCCGAGTGGGAGTCCGTGTCGGGGTCGTGGGCGCGACCCTACGCGGGGGCCGACCTGTTCGTATGGGGAGAGCAGGATTGGAGACCGCAGCTGACCGCCGAGGCGGGAGCCGCTCTCGGCCGCAACGCCCGGCTCGGCATCCTGCTGGCGCTGGGGCCCCCACGGGCCGACCAGTTCCTCTACGAGAGCGAGACCCTGATCGGGCTCTCGTTCTCCTATCGCCGCCGGTAGCGAGCCGGGGCTACAGGCCTACCCTGCGCAGGGGTCAGCCCTTCTTCCGGCGGGCCCTGGCCGGTCCAGCGGCCGACTGCTTCGGCCGGCCCTTCGGAGAGGCCTTCTTCTTCGGCGGCGCCTTCTGCGGAGACGCCCCGGAGCCGCCACTCCCCCCACCGCCCGTCTTCGCCTGGTGCGCCCGTCGTTCCTTCGACAGGTACATCTGCTGTGGCAGCGAAGCGATGTTCGAGGCTGCGTAGTAGAGGTTCAGCCCGGCCGCGAACTGCGCGAACATGAACGTGAACACCACCGGCAGGACGTAGGTGAACACCTTCATCTGCTGGTTCGTCTCCATCCCGCGCTGCCCGATCCAGTTGAGCAGCAGCATCGACCCGCCCATCAGAAGCGGCACGATGTAGATGGGGTCCTTGAGCGACAGGTCGGGCAGCCACAGGAAGGGGACTCCCCGGAACTCGATCGTGTTCTGGAAGACGAAGAAGAGCGTGATGAGGATCGGGAACGGGAGCAGCATCGGCAGACACCCGCCGAGCGGGCTCACACCGGCCTCCTTGTACGCCTTCATCATCTCCTGCTGGAGCTTCGGCGGATCCTCCTTGTACTTCTCCTGGATACGCTTGATCTCGGGCTGGAGCGCCATCTGCTTCATCTGCGAGCGCATCGACATCTGGTACAGCGGGAACAGCACCACGCGGGTGAAG
This sequence comes from Gemmatimonadota bacterium, assembly GCA_033720355.1. Classification (GTDB taxonomy): domain Bacteria; phylum Gemmatimonadota; class Gemmatimonadetes; order Palauibacterales; family Palauibacteraceae; genus Palauibacter. The sequence continues at coordinate 3,936 of JAWWCR010000047.1, read as the reverse complement.
ACCCCGAACAGGATGAGCACCCAGCCGTACGCCATGTCGAACGCGCCATGCGCCCAGGTGAGGAGCGCGATCACGAGCCCGCCGAAAGGTCTGATGAACCACTGGAGCCACCGCCAACCGAACGGATTGACGTTGTGGAGCTCCTGCCCGACCGTCTGGAGACGCTCGAAGTCCTGCGGGCCGACGTAGGTCAGCATGCTGAAGCCGCCGCTCCCACCCGGCACCGGCAGGGTCGCCGTGATGATCGAGGAGGCTTCCTCGTCGACACCCTCCAGGATCACGCCGCCGAACCCCGACCCGCCCTCGGGTGCCACCAGCGCGGCGAGGAAGTACTTCGACTTCGACGCGACCCAGCTGAACGGGGCGCCCTCCAGATACTCCCGCTCGGCGGGGTCGAGCCGGCCGAGACGCTCGGACGAGATATCGCCTGTCCGCGTCCGCGTCACCGCCGCCATCTGCCCGTGGTCCTCCTGCGGGTTCGCTTCGTTCGACTGCAGGCCACTGCCGAGGTCGATGAGCACCGTATACCCCTGTGCGCCCACGCTCCGCAGCCCCCCCTCGACCTCGATCCGGTAGCTGTCGGGGAAGAACCTGTAGGTCACTTCGAAGCTGACGCCCGCCGTTCCCACGGGGGCGGTGAACGACAGGACGGCCCCATCCGGCCCGACGACCACGTCATCCGAACCGGTCTCGAAGACGAGGTCGCGCAACGAGACCGTGTCGGCCTCCGCGCCGGTCGCGATGCGGTAGCCGAGAAGCGAGTCGTTCGGCCTGATCACCTCGACGGGTCCGTCTCCCGAGCGCGCGGGCGAGAAGTTCGGATAGGCGAAGAGCGTGGCGCCGACCATCCGCGCGCCGCGCGTGTCGAAGCGATATTCGTACAGGTCCGATCGAATCGTCAGGATGCGGCCCTCGGGGGCCGGCTGCTCGGGAGCGGGTACCTGCTGTTCGATCTCTTCCCCGGTCGGAGCAGTGGCGGACTCGTCCGGCACATCCGCAGCGTCGGCGGGGGGCGCCAGGTCGATCGTCTCGCTCGTGTCCTCGAGGCTCGCCGTTAGGGGTCCGGTGGGCGTGGGGGCGTCCTCCGTGCCCGGCTGCCCCTCCGCCACCACCACCGAGTCCACGGACACCGCCTCCGGCCCCTGAATCGGCGGGAAGAGCACGTTGCTCAGGACCATCAGCCCGATCATCAGGGCGATCGCGAGCAGCAGTCGACGTTCCACGTCAGGCGCTCAGCGACCGGTGATCGGGCGACGGCTCTCCGGCCCGGGGCGCGGCGACGGGGGGTACCGGGTCATGCCCATGTGACCCGAAAGGGTGGCAGCGCAGCAATCGCCGCGCCGCCAGCCACGACCCGCGGGCGGCCCCGTGGCGCTCGACCGCGACACGTGCGTACTCCGAGCAGCTCGGGTCGAAGCGACAGGTCGCGGGGAGCCACGGCGAGATGGTCGCCTGGTAACACCGGATGGAGAAGACGATTACCGCACGCATACTCGACTCAACGGCTCCTCGAGAGACTTCCGCAAGAGCCGGTACGACACGCCGTAGGCGGATGGTTTCGCGCGGAGGATCACATCCATCTCGATGCGGGCGTCGAGCGCCGCGGGGAGCCACTCGCGTCGGGCAAGCTCGCGGAGACGGCGGCGGACGACGTTGCGCGCGGCGGCACTGTTGCCGAACCGCGGGACGACGACCCCGACCCGGGGGCGACGTGCGGGGGACGGTGCGGAGAACACGTCGACGAAGCGGCTTCGGGTGCGCACGCCCCCGTTGAGGACGCGACGGATGTCCCGCCCGCGGCGGACCCGCGCCGACGCCGGGAGCCGTCGGCCCGATCGGCCGACCGCCCCCTGGCTACCGGGAACGTCGTTTGTTGAAGAACGAGTCACTGACCGTCAGCCGACGCCGACCCTTCTTCCGGCGCCGCGACAGGACCTTTCGACCCGCCTTCGTCTTCATCCGGGCCCGGAAGCCGTGATCGCGCACGCGCTTCCGGTTGGTGGGCTTGCTGTATGTGGGCTTTCCCATCAGACCTTCCAGGAACCTGGTTCCGAATCGAGCCCATAACGGTAGACTGGAGGTTCCGAACTGTCAATCAGACGGCCCCTTGCGGGGCGTTTCGAGAGCCCCCGGGCTCGGCCCGACACGCTTGATTGACACCCCCTGAGACCGCGTCTACAATCATCGGCCCCGTTCCCGTTTTCCGCCTCCTCCGATGCGATGGAACTGACCGCGAGCGAAGTCTGGACCAGGATCCGCGCCTCGGCGCAGGGCGTGCTGCCCGAGCAGACCTACCGGACCTGGCTCGCGTCCACCGAGGCCGTTTCGCTCTCCGACGATACGCTCGTCGTCTCCGCTCCGACGAAGTTCGCGGTCGAATGGGTCGAGGATAAGTACGGCCAGCTGCTGCGCGACATCGCCGAGCGCGAGATCGGGCGATCCCTACAGCTGCGCTTCGAACACCAGGGAACCGACGGACGGCTCGACTTCCCCGAGATCGGCGATGACGACTTGCGGCCCTCGTCCCGCGAAGCGGTCCCGCGTGAAGACGCCCCTCCGCGCGGGTCGGGCCGCGGCGGCGAGGGCAGGCTCGAAGCGGCCACCGCGCTGAACGAGCGGTACACGTTCGAGCGCTACGTCATCGGGGGGAACAGCGAGCTGGCCGCCGCCGCCTGCCAGAGGGTCGCCAGCGCGCCCGCCGCCGCGTACAACCCGCTCTTCATCTGGGGAGGTACGGGGCTCGGCAAGACGCATCTGATGCACGCCGTCGGCCACGCGATCCTCGAGGCTTTCCCGGACCGGGAGGTCGCTTACGTCCCGTCCGAGCAGTTCACGAACGAGATGATCGCCGCGATCCAGGGCGGTCGGACGGCCGATTTCAGGGCGCGTTACAGGCGGATTGACGTCCTCCTCGTCGACGACGTCCATTTCATCGGCAACAAGGAAGGGACGCAGGAGGAGTTCTTCCACACCTTCAACGCCCTCTACGACGCGCACAAGCAGATCGTAATCACGAGCGACCGGCCGCCGCAGGACATCCCGGGGCTCCAGGAACGGCTGGTATCGAGATTCGAGTGGGGGCTCGTCACCGACATCCAGCCACCCGACCTCGAGACCCGCTCGGCGATCCTACGGAAAAAGGCCGCCGAGGACGGCATCGAGATCGGCGACGACGTTATCGAGTACGTGGCGCGAAACCGGCGTACGTCGGTGCGACAGCTCGAGGGCGCCCTGATCAAGCTGCTCGCCTTCTCATCGCTCACCCGTCGCGAGATCTCTCTCGAGATGGCGACCGACGCGCTCGGGCCCGAGAATGGCCGACCGGCCGATGAGGTCCTCGACGTGTCACCCGAACAGGTACGCGAGCGCACCGCCGACGCCTGGGGCGTCACTGTGGACGCGCTCATCTCGAAGCGGCGCAACCGCAGCGTGACCGTACCCCGCCAGGTGGCCATGTACCTGATCAAGACCAACCTGGACCTCCCCTACTCCGACATCGGCGGCATGTTCGGCGGTCGCGATCATTCCACCGTGATCCACTCCGTCAACAAGGTCGAGGCCGAGATGGCGGCCGACGGCATCTTCCGAAACCGCGTGCGGCAACTTCAGGAAGAGTTGTTTCAGCGCTGAATCGACCGGGCGGTCTTCGGCAGCGCTGTGGACAACCCGTTGAAGCGGATCGGGTTGTCGACACGCCGTGGCGGGAGGGCATCCTCGATCCCCGAATCGTCGACGCCGATCCCGCGTTCTCCACACGGACGGGTCGCGATTCGCCGCACGATGACGGGCGATCGAGGGTTTCCCACATTCCAACGCGCCCTACTACTACGACGATGATATGTATATCATAAACCCCCCCAGAACATCGGTGGGGAAATGCGCATTCCGCGCCACCTTCACGGAAACGCCAGCACGGGGTCAGCCGGAGTCCACATG
>JAWWCR010000046.1:0-28267 GCA_033720355.1 Gemmatimonadota bacterium | reverse complement strand
GCGACGGACGAGTTCTCGGGCACGATGGGCACGGTGCGGGAGGCGATCGAGCCGCACGGCCGTCTCGCCTATCGGCTGGATGTCGCGCTGCGCGATCTCGCCGAGGCCGCGCGCTCGTTCCGCGCCCTGGCCGACTACCTCGAGCGCAACCCGTCGGCGATCATCCGCGGCCGTCCGGACCCCGAGGAGTGACCCCCGTGTCCAGAGCTATCGACCGCCGTACACGTCTGCTCATCGCGCTCGTCTCCGTGGTCGTCTCGGGGTGTTTCTCGCCCCGGGAGGATCCGTCGCGGTTCTTCCTTCTCACGTCGGGACCCTGGGAAGCGGCGGACGTACCGCCGGCGGCAGAGGGGGACGGCTCGATCGCCGTCGGCCCCATCGAGTTGCCCGACTACCTGGCCGGACCGCTTCTGGTGACCCGTCTCGGTGAGAACGAGATCGTCGTGTCGGGCTTCGAGCGGTGGGCCGAGCCGCTGCACGACAACATCCTGCGGGTGTTGACGACGAATCTGTCGGCCGATCTCCAGACGCGCGTCGTCGCGTATCCCGCCCTCCTCCAGGAGGATGTACGGCTTCGGGTCCCGATCACGGTGCGTCGTTTCGAGCGCGACTCCACGGGCGTGGTGGCGCTGTGGGCCGACTGGAGGATCGACGCCGCGACCACCGGGAACACCATGCGCCGGGGCAGCTCGCGCATCTCGCAGCCGGCGAGCGGTACGGAGGGCGACGCCTCCGTGGTGGCGATGAGCGACGCCCTGGTGACGCTCAGCCGCGAAATCGCGACGGCGATCCGCGCCGTGCCGCCGGGAGGCGCCGATCGCTGAGTGAAGGTCGGCACCCCCCCCATGCCTCCACCGTGGCGCGCCGGCTCAGTATCCGCGGTCGAGGAACCTAACCCCCTCCGTCATCCACTCCGGCGCCGGCGCGTCCTTCAGGTAGTGGTTCAGGAACTCCCACTTTCGGGTCGTGAAGTCGAACTGGTTCTCGTACCGGCGGAGGTTGTGCCCCTCATCGGGATACGAGAGAAAGATGATCGGCTTCCCGAGAAAGCGTAGCGCGTTGTAGAACTCCATCCCCTGGAGGTACTCGACCGACCCGTCCTGCACGCCGTGGAGATAGAGGAGCGGCGTGTTCATGCTCTCGACATGCGTGATCGGTGACTGCTCGCGGTAGAGCTCGAAGTCGTCGAACGGGTTCGTGCCGTAGCGGCCCTGGCCGTAGATGTCGTAGGAGTGGTTGTTCTGGCCGCTCCCCGAGAAGAGGATGTTGAACTCGCCGGCCAGGTTGATCGGCGCGGCGCGCGACACGACCGCCGCGAACATGTCGGTCTGCGTGGCGATGAAGGCCGACCCGCCGCCGCTGAAGCTCCCGCCGAGCAGCGCGATCCGGTCGGGGTCCGCGTACCCCATCTCGATGACCTTCTCTACCGCGGCCGTCACGCAGTCGAGCATGTCCGAGTGGGTCGTGCGCGTGTTGAAATGGACGTCGAGCTGCATGACCAGATACCCGTTGCTCACGTAGGCTCCGAACTCTGCGACGGGCCCGGCGTTCCCCGACGGGTATCCGCTCTCGAACATCGGGGCGTAGTAGCTGTGCAGCTCCTGCGACTTCTTCTCGTAGAAGTTGACGATCATCGGAAGCCGCTCGCCCGGCACGTGGCCGTCGGGGATCGCGAGCGTCCCCTGGAGCCGCACGCCGTCGCTGTTCGCGAAGTCGAACAGGATGCGCTCGCCCCACCGGTACTCGGCCTGCTGGGGGTTCGCGTCGGTCACGCGCCGCGGGTCGGCGAACGAGCCGTCGCTGACCCACAGGTCGTCGAACTCGGAGAACGTCGACGCGGTGAATACGTAGCGATCGGCGTCACGCGCCCTGATCAGGTCGTCGTACTCGCGGTCGGCGTAGACGCGCTCGGTCAGCCGGCCGTCGGCCAGCTCGAAGAACCCCGACTTCTTCGTCCACTCGCCGTACGCCGAGAGCAGCAGAGGCGCGTCGAGGTCGATCGTCCGGTCGTCGCCGACGCGCGCGACCCGAAAGCGGATCTCGTCGCGATCGCCGGCCCCCCTGGTCAGAGACCGCGCCGAGCTGCCGTCGAGCGGCTGTAGCCAGAGGTCGTACCGGTGATTCAGGACGAGACCGGTTCCGTCGGAGGTCCACCCCGCGACGCCGTATGGCGGCTTCGTGCCGGGCCTGTCGTACTGCGCGTCCTCGAAGGAGACCGGGGCGTCGGCGGTGAGGTTGGTCGCGCGACCGGTTTCGAGCTCGTAGACCCACACGTCGGCGTCGCGCCAGTAGGCGAAGTGCGTCCCGAGCGGCGAGAGGCCGAGGGTGCGCATCTGCGCCTCGACGATGGGGGTGCGCTCGCCGGTCAGCGTGTCGACGCGGTAGTAGTCGGCGCGCTCTTCCTTCCAGTCCGACACGTAGGCCCGTTCGTCGCGTCCCACCCCCCACCGGCCGTCGTCGGTGAGGTCGACCGTGCGCATCGTCTCGTCGGCGAGCCGGACGAGCCGCCCCGCGTCGAGGTCGGCGACGGACAGGTACGTGAAGCTCCGGTCGCGATCGGCGCGCGCGCGTTGCACGGTCTGGATCTCCGCATCGTTCCAGTGGAAGACGTCGACGTTCGGCCGGGGGTTCTCGGGATCGTCGACGAGCGACTCGCGCTGCGGCCTGATGCCCACGAAGACGCCAGCGCCGTCGGCCCGCCACGCCAGCGAGCCGCGCTCGCTGAGCACGAAGCCCTCCGGCACGCCGGGCCCGGCGCCGTCGAGCCGGGTCACGACAGGCTCGCCGTCGAGCCCGCGCACGGCGATCAGGGTGTTGTCCCGCTCGGTCATCCCCTCTGGCGTCACCCCCGCGAGCACGGCGATCGCGGTCCCGTCGTCGTTCCACGTCAGACGCGAGTAGGTCGCGGAGGACCGATCGAGCGCTTCGAGCCGACCCGAGGCGAGCCGCAGGAGGTAGAGACCGTTCCCGCTCGCGTCCTCCGAGACGACGGTATACGCGAGGGCCGACCCGGCGGGGTCGAAGGCCATGAGGTCGATGTTTCCGAACACGAGCGAAGACCCGCTCGCGAGGTCGACGAGGATCAGATCGGCGCCGCGCGTGGAAGCCCCCTCATCCTCCCGCTCGGGTCGCTGCTTCAGCAGCGCCAGGTGGCCCGACCCGGGTGAGAGGACGGCGGACTCCACGCCCTCCCAGCTCCGGGACTCTCCCGAGTCCAGATCGAGCAGGTGCGCGACGTCGCCGGCCCGGGCCACGACCCGGCGCGAGTCGTCGGAGAAGGCGGGGCTCGTCGCGCCCGGGACCACGTGCCGCCGCCCGTCGTCGAGGTGATACACCTCGAGCGTGTCCTCGGTCACGCGGTGCCCGTAGGCGAACGTGAGCCACTGCCCGTCCGGCGAGAGCGCCACCGATTCGACGGAGCGCCATCGGTCGTAGTCCTCGATCGGGAGAGGTCGCGGTTCCTGCGCTTGCAACGCGCCCGCGTGGAAGAAGAGGAGCCAGTACGCGAGTCCCGCGCGTATCCGGGTCTTCAGAAGCATGTGTCGCTCCGTGGGGAATCTCCGGGGTGGTCGTGCCCGTCGGGCACCTGAGCTTGCGGCCCCGGTCCGCGATCGGGCAATGTCCCCATCGACAGGTAGGTCTCGATCCGGCGGGAGTGGAGGACACGCCGTGAACGCCCTCGTCCTCGGTATCGCCTGCTACGTCGTCGTCCAGCTCGCCATCGGCGTGATCCTCTCTCGGCGGGTGAAGACCGAGGAGGACTACCTCGTCGCGGGTCGCTCGCTCGGCCCCCTTCTCGTCACGTTCACGGTGTTCGCGACGTGGTTCGGCGCCGAGACGCTCGTAGGGGCCGCGGGCGCGGTGTACGCCGATGGCATGGCGGGCGGGTCGGCCGACCCGTTCGGCTACGGCATCTGCATCCTGCTGACCGGTCTTCTGTTCGCGGTCCCGCTGTGGCGTCTCCGGCTCACCACGATCGGCGACCTTTACCGGCGGCGGTACGGGATCACGGTCGAGCGGATCGCGGTCGTGCTCTTCGTGCCCGGCTCGTTTCTGTGGGCGGCCGCGCAGATCCGCGCGTTCGGTCAGGTGCTCTCGGCCGCGAGCGGTCTGGAGGTGGAGGCCGCGATCGCGATCGCCGCGGCGACGGCGATCATCTACACGATTCTGGGCGGGCTGCTGGCCGACGCATGGACCGACCTCATCCAGGGCATCGCGCTCATCGTCGGTCTCGCGGTGCTGTTCGTCGCGGTCCTGAGCGTCGAGGGACTCGGGCCGGTGGCCGCGCTTCCCGCCGGATCGCTCAACCCGCTCGGTACCGAGCCGCGACCCTTGCTGGCGATCGTGGAGGAATGGGCCATCCCGATCGTGGGCTCGGTCATCACGGCCGAACTGATCGCGCGCATCCTCGCGGCCCGCTCGCCCGCCGTGGCCCGAAACGGGACGATCGTGGCCGGGCTCGGATACACGCTGATCGGGATCGGTCCCGTGCTGCTCGGGCTCATCGGCGCCTCGGTCGTCCCGGGGCTCGAGCACCCCGAGCAGCTTCTCACCGTCCTCGCCGAGCGCTACCTGACGACCGTCATGTTCGTCGTGTTCGCCGGGGCGCTCATCTCGGCGATCCTCTCCACCGTGGACAGCGCGCTTCTGATGGCCGCGGGGCTCGTCTCGCACAATCTGATCGTGCCGCTCCGCCCGGGGCTGTCGGAGCACTCGAAGGTCGTGCTGGCGCGCGCCGGCGTCGCCGTCTTCGGGGTCGTCGCGTACGTGACGGCGCTGCGGGCGGAGGCCGTCTACGACCTGATCGAGGAGGCGTCCGCGTTCGGGAGCGCCGGGCTCGTCGTCGTGGCGGTGCTCGGTCTGTTCACGCGTTACGGGGGGCCCGGCAGCGCCATCGCCTCGCTCGTGGCGGGCGTCGCATCGTGGGTGCTCGGGGCGTACGTGCTCGCCTGGCCCTACCCCTACCTCACCTCGCTCGCGATCGCCCTCGCCGCCTACGCGATCGGTGCCGCCGCGGGCTCGGCCCCCGGCGCGGAGCATCGGCTGGCGCCCACCGAGCCGGCGTAACCGGCGCCGCTACCCGGTCGTCGGCGTCAGCGCCGGGCCAGGTCCTCCCCGACCACCTTCACCTCGTCGATGAGCACCGTCCGCCACGAAACACCGTTGTGCTGGAGAAATACCGTGAGCCTGAGCGGCGTCTCGACGGGCCGGGTGGCGTAGGGCGCGAAGTGGCGACAGACGCCACTGGCCTCGACCCGCGCATGGGGTCCGTCGACCGACACCTCGTCGATCGCCACCTCGGCGCTGATCTCTCTCCCCTCCGCGAAGATGCGGCTCCACGCCGCCGCCTGCTCGGGCAACATCAGCGGGTTGGTCTCGCGGAGCCGATCGAGATCGCGCGCCTCGATCGCCACGACGTAGCGCGCGACGGCGACGGTCGCGGCGACCCGGGCCTCGACCGCGGTCGCCGGAGCCGGGGTATCCTCTTCGGGCGGGCGCGTCACGACCGGCGCCGCGACCCGGGCCGGAGGCGAGGCCTCGCCCGCGGACGACGGATCGGGACGGCCACGCTCGGGGGGCGACTCGGACCCCGCTACCAGGGTCTCACGCTCGGCGGGTGGCTCGGACCGCGATGCCAGGGTCCGACGCTCCGCGGGCGCGGTCGGCGGGCGGTCGGCGGCACTCGACTCGTCGATCACGGACGCCGCGGGCGGCGACGAAGCCTCCTGCGAGGACGCGTCCGTGTCCCGGGAGTCGCCGACCTCCAGACCGGGCTCGGGCGTCGCGTCGGGGCCGGTCGCCTCCTCGCCACTGGCCGGCGGGCTCTCCGAGGGAGCCTCGCCACCGGCCGCGTCTCGCGTCTGCGGAGCCTCCGCGATCGTCGCGAACCCGTCACCGGCCCCCGGCCCGCCAGCGGGCAGGGCCCAGTCCATGACTCCCAGGTAATCCCGCTCGAAGACCGCCCACGCGAGGGTCCCCGCCAGTGCACCGAAGAGGACCGCCATCGCCGCTCGCCTGTGGCGCCGGAGAAAGCCGGGAGGTCGTTTGTTCGGAGGTAGCAGGAGTGGGAGCCGCTCGCCCGAAACCATCCTCGTCGAGCGCGGGCCCCACCGCGACGGGCTCGCCATTCGTCTCATCGCCGTACGGGGTCTTCCACCAGGGTAACGGTCTTGTAGTCCCTGAGGCCAGGATCGTTCCGTCTCGGCGGGGCCGGGGGCCGGATCGCCCGGCGAGGCCTTGCCCGGGTGCCGACAGCGCCGATCTTTGGAGAGGATCACGGGTCGACGCCGCCGTACGCGGTCGTGTCGGCCGCCTGAAGCTCGTGATGTATGGTATCGTCGCTCCTGGGTGCCGGGGTCCTCCTGTGCACCCTTCAGGCCAGTCAGGCAACGGTCACGGGGAGGGTCAGCGACCGGCACTCGGGCCTCCCGGTGTCCGGCGTGGTGGTGACACTCACGGACCTCGACCGGTCGAGCATCACCGATGCCGACGGTCGGTACCGGTTCAGCGAAGTCCCTGCGGGACGCCAGCACATCGGCGTCTACCACCTGAGCTACACGGGGCGCACCCTCCATGCGCTCGTCCCGGCGGCGGGTGTTCTCGAGATCGACATATCCCTCGAGCGCGAGCCGATTCGTGTGGACGAGCTGTCGGTTCGCTCGCCTCCACGGCTGCGGGGGCTGGAGACCCCGAGCGTCGAGGATCACGCCGACCGATCGCTCTCCCTCGCCGCCGTCCGCGCCCACCCGACGCTGGCCGAGCCCGATGTCTTCGGGGCGCTGGACGGGGGTCACGTCGCGACGGATCCGGAGATGCCGAGTGGGCTCCACATCCACGGAGGCGCCGGGCAGCACACCGGCTTCGTGATCGATGGGTTCCCGGTCTTCAACCCCTATCACAGCGGCGGATTGTTCAGCGCGATCAACCCGGACGCGGTGGCCGAGATCTCTCTCTTCTCGACCACCCCCTCGGCCGCGCTGCCGGATGCCCTGTCGGGTGTAGTGGCCGCCCGCACGCTCGAGCCCGGCGACCGCACCGGGCTTCGGGGCGGGGCCAGCACCACCCAGGCCCGGGTGACGGTCGACGGGCCGCTCGGCACATCGGGGGCGGGATACGTCCTCGGGGCGCGCACCGGGTTCCCCGGACCGGGTCTGAGTCCGGATGAGGCATCGTATGTGAGAGGCGGTTCGCACGACTGGCTCGCGAAGCTCCGGCTCCCGGCGGCGGGAGGCGAGCTGAGCCTCCTCGGCTTCGGAACCCGCGACGGGTTCAGCGCGGCGGCCACGGCCGGAGCCGAAGGGCCCGACGCCGTGAGGAACCTGTTCGAGTGGCAGGGAGGCACCCTCGGTGTGGCATGGGAGGGCACCGCGGGAAGCACGGGGCTCGAGATCCGGGGCTGGCGGGCGGCGACGGAGGCCGAGGCTCGCTGGACCCTCGATCCCGAGACGACCGCGAACCTCGAGACCGACAGGCGCGATCTCGGGTTTCAGGCACAGGCGGAACGCCGTGACCCGTTGTCGGGGTCGCTCTCCAGGGTCGGGTTCCGGGTCGAGCGCCGGGCCACGCGGTACGGGCTCGGGGCCGACGAGGCCGACCGGTCGATCGGGCTCGGGACGGCCTTCCTGGAGGGCCGGCGCGAGCTGGGAGCCGGACTGAGCCTGGCGCTTCGAGGGTCCGTCACGGCGGGGGTCGGGCCGCTTCGGGTGGCACCCGGCGTCCGTCTGGGCTGGATCCCCGGCGGCGGTGTGACGCTGTCGGCATCGTACGCTCGCCAGATCCAGCACGCGCAGTCGTTGCGCAACGAGGAATCGCTGGTGGGGGCGATTTTCCCGGCCGATCTCTTCGTCCTGGCCGGTGGACCCGACGGGGTGCCCGTCGCGACTAGCGACATCGTGGTGGTCGCGGCGGAGGCACGGCCTGCGGACGGGCTCAGAGTGGGCGTCCAGGGGTACGCCAGGGACTTCTCCGGTCTCCTTCTCGTCGCGCCCGCGGGCGGCGAGCCGTTCGCGACGGGCACTCCGGGCTTCGTGGACTCGTCCCGGGGCGGACCGGGCTTCGCGTTCGGCGACGGGAGCGCGCGCGGGCTCTCGGTGGACCTCGCGGCCGGGGGCGCGCGTGTCGGCGTCGTCGCCGCCTACGGCATCCAGCGCGTGCTGTATCGCGCCGGCGCGATCGCCTACGTCCCCGAGCACGGCGCCACTCACCGTCTCCAGGGCGGGGTCAACATGCTTCCGGGGTCCACCTGGTCGCTTCGAGCATCCATCGACGCCGCGTTCGGACGACGCGTCACGGCCGTCCCGGGGGCACTCGAGTGGGAGGCGTGCAACCTCCTCGACCGAGGCTGCGAGTTCGGCGGAAGCCCCCATTACGGCGACGCGGCCCTCGGGTCGACGCGCGCGCCGGCGTACGCCCGCCTCGACCTCGGCGTCCGAAAGCACTTCCACATCCGCGCCGGCGGCCGCGACGCCGAGCTCGGTCTCTACGCCACCGTGACCAACGTGTTCGGGCGGTTGAACGTCCTCACGTATGCGATCGACGGCGTCGATGGGAATCTCGTCCCCATCGAGATGCGGTCACGAGCCCCGCTCGTCCTCGGGGTCGATTGCCGTTTCTGAGCGGACGCCCGGCCGCCTCGCTCGCGCCGCATGTCACAAACGCGCGTCCGCCCGGCTCCTGTCGGTGGAGGTATGCGTGGAACCTGGAAGCAGCGCCCGACCGATGACCCGGTCCCGGACACCCGGGCCGATCCCCGATACGCCGACGCCGGCGGCACGGATCGCGGAGGAGGGGAAGGAAGCCTTTGCGGCCATGTTCGGGGATCTGTTCCGGAGCCACAACGAACGCATCTACAGGATGCTCGTCCGTCTCTCCGCCGACCCCGCGCTCGCGGCGGATCTCGCGCAGGAGACCTTCGTTCGTCTCTACCGGCGTGGCGAGGCGCCGCACCGCCCCGAGGCATGGCTGATCACGGTGGCCCTCAACCTGTTTCGCAACGCTCGAACGACGCGTAGCCGTCGCGATGCGCTCCTCACGGCCTCCAGGGTGGAGAGGTCGCTTGCGGATCCGCCCGTCGCCCCCGACGCCCGCGTCGAGCGGGCCGAGACGAAGACGCGGGTTCGGGCGGCGCTCGACCACCTTCCCGAACGGGAGCGAATGCTTCTGCTGCTCCACGCGGAGGGGTATCCCTACCGCGACATCGCGGAGGCGCTCGGGATGAAGGAGACGAGCGTCGGGACATCGCTCGCCCGCGCCCGCACGGCCTTTCGGCGTTCCTACCAGGAGGATCTCGATGCACCTCGATGACGATCGCATACAGCGTCTGATCGACGGCGAGCTCCCGGCCGGGGACGGCGCGGCGGCCCGGGCGCACCTGCATGGCTGCGCCGCGTGCCGCGACCGTCTTCGGGAGGCCGAGGACGACGTGGGGGGCATACACTCGCTCCTCGCGACGCTCGACGGACCTCCGACCCCGGTGACCGTGGACCGCGTCGTCGATGCCGCGAGCCGAGCGCGGGGTCGCGGACCGCGTGTGGGCGGCCCGCGTCTCCGTTGGGCCGCCGGGATCGCCATCGGTCTCGGAGCTGCGGGCGCGGCGTACGCCCTCCCCGGATCGCACCTGCGAGCCTGGCTCGCGAGCCGGGTCGAGAGCCGAGGGGGTCCGGCGGGCGAGCAGGCCGCCATCGCCGAGACCGCGCCCGGCATCTCGATCCTTCCGGGGGCGAACCTCGTGGTGGAGGTCACCGGAACCGGCGGCTCCCCGGACGTCACGGTCGCGCTGACCGAGGGGCCGGAGCTCACCGTCCAGGCCCGTGGCGGCTCCGCGAGCTTCCGATCCGATGCGGCTCGCCTGCGAGCGGTGGCGGACGACCCCGACGTCACCTTCGAGATCGAGATCCCGCGCCAGGCGGCCAGGGTCGAGCTCGTCCGCGATGGGAGCACCATCTTCCTCAAGCGGGGCGACGCCGTCCGGACCGCTCCCGCACCCGACGAGGAGGGACGGTACGTCCTTCGCGCCGACGGTTAGCCCGCGACACGGATCGCCTGCACGACGTTGTCACGGATTCGCCGCTCGGATGCTCCTTCCTGTGGACGCACCCGGATCGATCGGCGCCCTGCGCCCGCCGATGGACGACACAGGAGGCAGACCCGTGACGAACCCACATCAGTGCTCCGGCCGACTCCGCATCACCGCCGCCGCGGCAGTCCTCGGCGCGTTGACGGTAGGCGGCTGCAACGGCGACGACCCGGTCGCCCCACAGGACTACGACCCCGACATCCCGACCGAATGGGCGCCCGCCGTGACCAACCCGTTCTTCCCGCTCGCGCCCGGCAGTCACCGGGTGTACGAGTCGGACGACGGGGTCGAGGTCATCGTCATCGACGTCCTTGCCGCCCCGCGCGACGTGAACGGTGTGAGCGCCACGGTCGTCCGCGACCAGGTATTCGAGGACGGCGAGCTCATCGAGGACACGTTCGACTGGTTCGCCCAGGACGTGGCCGGCAACGTCTGGTATCTCGGCGAGGACTCGCGCGAGATCGAAGACGGCCAGGTGGTGAGCACCGCAGGGTCGTGGGAATGGGGAGTGGACGGCGCCCTGCCGGGCATCTACATGTGGGCCGACCCGGGGGGCCACATCGGCGAGGAGTACCGGCAGGAGTACGCCGCCGGCGTCGCGGAGGATTGGGGCGAGGTGCTCGCCGTGGACGTCGACGTCTCGGTGCCGGCCGGCGACTTCTCGGGCTGTGTGCAGACCGAGGACTGGAACGCCCTCGATTCGGGGCCGCGCGAGAACAAGTTCTACTGTTCGGGGATCGGCCCGGCACTCGAGCTCGAGCCCGGCGGCACGAGGGTCGAGCTGGTCGAGGTCGACAACGGCTGACGCGAGCCGTCGACCCGTCGCACGGACGGCGGCACCCGACAGATCGGACACATCCGCATATCGGGCTCGCGCGCGTACTCGAGCGTCACTGGCCCCAGCTCGATCACGCGACCCTCGACCGTGTCGTTCACCGAGACGGACAGCGTGAGCGTGCCGCCCACGACGCGCCCGCTGAATTCGGCGGGCACGGACGGGCCGACCTGCACCGGGTAGGCGCGCGGCACGTAGCTTCCCTCGACGGTGAACCGCCCGCCGGCGTCGAGCGGGATCGAGCCCTCGATGTCGCCGAAGGTACACCCGATGTGCACGTGCGCGGCGGACTCGGTGACGACGACCCCCGCGTCGTCACCGCCCCAGGTGCCGATCGCGAGGTTCGGTCCGGGAGGGGGAACGAGGGAGTCGTCGCCGCACGCGGCGGCGAACGGGGCCACGACGAGCAAGACCCCGAGCGGGCTGGCCGATCTGCCTGCGTGTCTTCTCATGCTCTCATAACGTATAGGGAGCCCCGAACGCGCACTTCCCGAAAGGCCCCGATTCCATGAGAACGCGTCAACCGATTGTACGGGCGATCGTTGCGGGTGTTCTCGCGGCGCCCGCTTCGACGGCCTGCGGACCCGCGGACGGGGACGGCCTCGCCGGCGGCGAGACCGCGACGGTCGAGACCGCCTCCGGGGCCGTCGCCGCACTCGCGGCCGAAGCCGGGTCGACGCCCGCCCCGGCGAGCCACCTGTTCGTGTGGGCGGCCGACGGCGACGCCGCCGACACCGACTTTCTCGCGGTGATCGGCGCGGACCCCGGGTCGCCCGATTACGGGCGGGTCGTCGCCACCGCTCCGGTCGGCCTGACGGGGATGGCGCACCACACGGAGCACGCGATGCCCGAGGGCGACCTGCTGTTCGCGAACGCATTCCGGGCGGGGGCGTCGTTCGTGTTCGATCTCTCCGATCCGGAGAACCCGACGGTCGGGTCGACCTTCACGAACGCGGGGCCCTACACCTTTCCCCACAGCTTCGAGCGACTCCCGAACGGAGGCGTCCTCGCGACGTTCCAGACGCAGGCCGAGGGGAATCTCGAGGCGGGGGGACTCGTCGAGCTCGACTCGCTCGGCCGGTACGTACGTGGATCGGACGCGGCCAACGACGTCCAGCCCACGGTGCGGCCGTACAGCCTCGCGATCCTCCCGGATCGCGATCGGGTCGTCACGACGACGACGGACATGCGGAGCGAGGTGCCCGTCGCGACGTCGGTCCAGATCTGGCGGCTCGCCGATCTGGCGCTCCTCCACACGATCCCGCTTCCGGAGAGTCCGGCCGGGGCGCACTGGCTCCCGGCGGAGCCCCGCGTCCTGCCCGACGGCACGGTCATCGTGACGACGTTCGCCTGCGGGATGTTCCTGCTCGAGGGCGTCGAGACCGACGCGCCGCGGGCGCGTCTCGTGGCCAGCTTCCCCTGGGAGAACCCCCGCGAGTGCGCCCTCCCCGTCATCCGCGGGCGCTACTGGGTACAGACGAACGCGACGACGCACTCGCTCGTATCGCTCGACATGTCGGATCCGGCCGAGCCCGAGATCGTGGACGAGCTGGTCCTCGACGCGGACGCGGAGCCGCACTGGATCTCGATCGAGCCGGGCGGCGACCGGATCGTGCTCACGGGCCCCGGATCGCTCCGTGGACGCGTCCTCCTCGTCCGGCTCGATCCCGAAAACGGAGCGCTCGGTCTGATCGAGGATTTCAGGGATCCGGGGAGCGATGGACCCGGCGTCTCGTTCGGACGAACGGAGTGGCCGCACGGCGCGACCGGCGCCGCCGTGCCGCACGGCGCGGTCTTCTCGCGACGCTGACCCCGTCGCGGCGAGATGGGTGGGCCGCGAATCGTCGCGCTCGCAGCGCGGCCCGCCGAGCATCTCCGGGTGAGCGCGAGCCGTGTCCGACGCTTGCCGGGGCCCCGGGCGAACGGCACGTTCGCGTCGACCGCGCACCGCTCAGCCGGAGGGCTCCGTGATCCGCCGACCCCGCTCTCTCATCGCCGCGCTACTCGCGATCCCGCTCGTATCGGCGGCATGTGGAAGCGCGCCTCCCGACGCGCGGGCGGACGAGACCGTCATCCCCGATCAGACCGGCGAGGCTCGGGAGCGGGTAATCCTCGTCACGGGGTCCACGGGCGGGCTCGGCCGCGAGGTGGCGCGGCGTCTCGCGTCGGGAGGCGCCCACGTGATCGTCCACGGACGCGACCGCGAGCGCGGGCTCGACCTCGTCAGGGAGATCGAGGAGGGCGGGGTCGGCAGCGCCCGGTTCTACGCCGCCGACTTCGGGTCGCTGGCGAACGTGCGGCGGCTCGCGGAGGCGGTGCGGCGGGACTACGACCGTCTCGACGTCCTCGTGAACAACGCCGGGATCCTCATGAGCCCGAACCGGCGTCCGGTCAGCGACGACGGGTACGAGCTCCACTTCCAGGTCAACTACCTGGCGGGGTTCCTCCTCACGCGACTCCTCCTCCCGCTTCTCGAGGAGAGCGCCCCCGCGCGGATCGTCAACGTCTCGTCGAGGTCGAGCGCGGCGCTCGACTTCGACAACCTCATGCTCGAGCGCGGGTATTCGACCAGCCGCGCGTACGGACAGAGCAAGCTGGCGCAGGTCATGTTCACCCTCGACCTCGCCGAGCGGCTCGAGGGCACGGGCGTCACGGTGAACGCCCTCCACCCGGCGACGCTGATGCCGACGGACCTGGTGCTCGAGTACGGGATGCGTCCGCGCGACTCGATCGAGGACGGGGTCGAGGCGGTGCTGAACCTGATCGACACGCCGGAAGCCGGCTCGGGCCACTACTACAACGGGCTCGAGCGGGCCCGGTCGCACGCCCAGGCCTACGACCCGGCCGTCCGGGCGCGGCTGCGGGAGGTTAGCGAGGAGTTGACCGGCCTCTCGGGCTGAGCCCCGCGGTCGCCGCGCTCCCGCTACTCAGGGCTCCCTTTCGAGCTCGAACACCCTGACGCGCTCCACATCGAGCTCGTCCCTCCACCGACCCACGACCCGGTCGGCGAGCGCGTCGGTGAGCTCGAACCCTAGCGGCAGCTCGACGATCGCCTGAAGGACGCCGACCGAGTCGAACACCGACCAGACCGGCGGCTCGAGCGGGGGAGCGTCGTACTCCTTGATCCAGATCCGTTCCGGCGTGACGAGCACGCCGCGAAGTCCCGGGATGCTGGGGTCCGTGCGACCGAAGGCCGGCATCGTCTCCGGCACGGGGAGGCCGCGGTACGCCGGCTCGAGGACCGCCCGCCGATCGAACGCGTCGGCGGCCAGACGCCACTCGATCAGCGATTCGACATCGGCGTCGGAGACGGGTCTGTGCGTCCACCTCCTGCCGATCAGGCGCACCAGGGTGCCGTCGGGAGAGTAGACCGAGACCCGGGTCGCGGCGTTGTCCGCGACGGCCACCCGGCCGGGCCCGAACGCCCATTCCGTCGATCGCGCGAAGAGCGGGGCCCAGCGGCCCTCGCCGACGACCGAGTAGACCTCGAACAGGTCCACGACGGCCACCGTATCGAGAGGGCTCCCCGTCATGTCGTGCGACACGATGGCGGCTCGTTCGGAGTACAGACCGTCGGGCGGCGGGTCCCGGAACATGTACGCGATCGACCAGGGCCGGCCATCGTCCGCCACGCCGATCCACGGGTGCTTCTCCGTAATCTCTCGGGCCAGCGTCCCGTCGGGCCCGTAGACCGCGATCTTGAGAAGCCTCTGATCCACCACCAGCAGCGAGTCGCCCCGGACCCCCAGAGTCGAGATCGCGCGGAACTCTCCGGGGCCGTCGCCCTCGCCGCCGAGACTTCTCGTGCGCGACCCGGTGGCGTCGTAGATCCGCACCTCGCTGTCTCCGGACACCGCGACCGCCAGACGACCGTCCGACAACCAGCGGGCGTCGATCACGTCGAACAGGATCTCCCCGTCCCCACCGTCCCCCGCCCCGATATCGACGACCGGGCTCGCACCGACGCCGAGCCGCGGCACGGTCGCGGGATCGTTCTCGACGATCGCCACTCCGGCCGAGTCGCGGCGGGTCGCCCCCTCCTCGGGTGCGGGGCCGCTACAGGCCGCCGTCGCCGCGAAGGCGAGCCAGAAGTACCGATGTCGGTGCCGGTGCAACAACACTCGAGCCCCCTCGAATCGTCCGAGTCGAAAGCTCGTTCCTCGGCGTCCGCGCGGCCACCGCCGGTCAGGCTTGACATATTCCTATACAGGAATACATTTCCTTCCATGACGAACGCAGCGCTGGCCCAGGACGTCTACGAAGCGATCGCCGAGCCGAACCGCCGCGCGATCCTCGAGCTGCTCAGCGAGACCGAGCGGCCGGTCGGCGAGGTCGTCGACGAGCTCGGGATCCGGCAGCCGTCCGTCTCGAAGCACCTGCGAGTCCTGCGCGAGGTCGATCTGGTGAGCGTGCGAAAAGACGGAAGAAGACGGCTTTACACGGCGAAACCCGAGGCGCTCGAGCCGGTGCACGAGTGGGTCGCTCAGTTCGAGCGGTTCTGGGGTCACCAGCTCGATTCGATCGCGAAGCGAGCCGAACGCGACCGCCGCGAGGGCTGAAGAGCCTCGACGGCCCCAGGAGGAGGATTCCATGGAACAGGCAGTCATCGACCCGTCCACCGCGAGCGACTTCGAGATGCGTATCGAGCTCGAGCGCCGCATCGAGGCGCCCATCGAGCGGGTGTTCGAGGAGCTCCTGGCGGAGCTCGGTCCGGAAGGGGTCACCCCCGACGGACGCCCCCTCGCGCTCGAGCTCGAGCCGTGGCCGGGCGGCCGGTGGTACCGCGATCTCGGCGACGACGCGGGGCACCTGTGGGCGCACGTCCAGGCGATCAAGGCGCCGACGCTGATCGAGCTGACCGGGCCGCTCATGATCTCCCGGGCGATCGCGAACAACGTCCAGTATCGGCTCGAGGAGGTGGACGGCGTGACGACGCTGCGGCTCGTGCACCACGCGTTCGGTCAGCTCCCCGACGACATGCGCGACGGGATGCCCGAGGGCTGGGATCACATGTTCGACCGCATCCAGACGCGCGCCACCGGGTAGGCCGAGACCGGGCATCCCCCCGGAGCCCGATGCGAGGCCACCCGACAACCAGGAACCGATCACTCAAGGACGGCTGGAATGCAGATCATCGAGATGTACCTCCACGAGCTGGGGCAGGAGTCCGAGACGACCCGAAACATCATGGCGAGTGTCCCGGAAGACCTCTACGGCTGGCGTGCGCATGAGAAGGGGATGTCGATCGGCGAGCTGCTGGGTCACCTGTCGACCGTCATGCACTCGATGCCCGACGTGCTCGGTGGCGAGAGCTTCGACATCGGCGACCGCCCGCCCGCGGACGACCCGCCCCGCGACCGCGAGCAGGTCCTCTCGGATTTCGACGCCGCGTGCGCGCGGGCGACCGAGTGGGTCGGAGGGCTGGGCGAGACGGCCGACGACACCTGGCGTCTCTATCGGGGTGAGGACGAGATGATGGCCATGCCCCGGGCGGCCGCGATCCGCTTCTTCCTGTTCAATCACCTGTACCACCACCGGGGGCAGCTCTCGGCGTACCTGCGGGCCGCGGGCGCGGTCGTCCCGTCGGTCTACGGGCCGACCGCGGACGTCAACCCGTTCGAGCCGGCCGAGGAGGTCGTCACCGCGTAGGGCGATCGCCGCTCCTATTCGCGCGAGTAGCGCACGGCGAGATTCGGGTCGCCGGCCGCGTCGACCGTCCCGTCGGTCGTGAAGGTCAGGTGGTAGTGGAGGTCGGTGCGGAAGTTCGGCGTTCCGCGACCCTCGAACTCCGCGATCACCTCGGGCGCGGGGTGGTTGTGCGGACGAATGTGGCTGCTCATGGCCACCCGCGGATGATGCGGTAGCGCCTCGATCGCGTCGACCCACGGCGTCGTCCCGTTGTGGAAGACGCCGTTCTCCGCGCCGTGATGCGGCGACTGGATGACTGCGAGCGTCGGGACGGCCGGCAGCTCGGGCACGATCAGGGGCCAGTTCTCGGCCTCGCAGTCACCGGTCAGGAGGAAGCTCACCTGCCCCAGAGTGAGCAGAAGGAGCACCGAGTTGTTGTTCTCGTTGTCATCGTCGAACGCCTCGTCCGACTCGGGTGGCCACAGGAAGCGGATCGCGACGTCGCCGAAGTCGTCGACGTCGCGCTCGAGGTCGACCGCCTGGTGCGCTTCGACCTTGCTCGACGCGTTCGCGTAGTGGAGCAGGCTGGCGAACCCTCCGAATTCCACGGACTTCGGGTAGTAGAAGCGCCGCGTCCCGAACTCGCTCATCATCGCCTTGATGCCATTCGCGTGATCGGCGTGCCCGTGCGTCAGAAGCACGAACTCGAAGAGCCGCGGGATGTTCTCGAAGTCGACCTGGCGCTTCTCGAGGTGTCGCTTGACGAACAGGAACGACGACCGTGAGATCGTCGTGTCGTTGCAGTCGACGAGGGCGAACAGCGGGCCACCCCCACCGTCGGGCGTGAACTCGATCAGGATCGAGTCGCCCCACCCGACGTCGATCAGCGTGACCGCGAGCGTGCTCATCGGGAGCCTCCCTTCCGATCGCGGCGACCGAGCACGGGCGGACCCTCGCCCGCCTTCCTGCGGACGTAGCTGGCGCGAGAGGCCTCGATCTGTGCTCTGCTCCACCGCCGAAAGACCTCCGCCTCCACGTCCGACGCGGCGATGGCGTCGGGATACAGACGAACGAGCTCCACCGCCTGCTCGTCCAGCTCGGGCAACGTGATCTTCTCCTGCCGGAAGCGGAGCGCCGATCGAAAGAGCCGGTAGGACACGCGGTACAGATCGCCTCTCCGGGGCAGCGGTTTGCCGAACACGTCGTTCGGAAGCCACACGAAGCCCGTTTCGACGACCACGTCCTCGATGCGCTGGATCTCGTCGAACAGCCGATCTATCTCGTCCGGACTGGAGAACCGCGCCGCGTCGACACTCGGCCGGTGGAGGATCGACGTGAACCCCATCAGCAGGAAGGGCACCTCCCGGGCCCGCAGCAGCGAGACGAGATCGTCGACCGCTCCCGAAGCCTCGATCGTAAAGAAGATCGCGCGGGTCATCCTGAAGTCGCCGAGCTCCTTGCAGTCATCGATGAGGACCGGGATGTCGTACGGGCCGTCGTACCACGGGATGGCCGGAGCGTCGAGAGGGACCGAAGGGGAGGTCTCGGAGGCGGATCGCGTCATGGCCGTGCGTCTCGTCGATGGACGGCGGGGCGGCGCATGCGCCCCGACAGGGGTCTCATCTCGTTCACGCAGTCGAGCGAGGACCGGGCTCAGGAACCGCCGGTCAGCCGCGCCGCGTCCTCGGGCCTTCCCGTCCGTCTGTACAACCTCGCCAGCGGCTCGCGGGCCTCGGCCGCATCGGGGCCGTCCGCACCGCGCCCCGTCTCGATCGCCCGGTATCCGGCGATGAGATGGGGCTCGGCGTCGGCGAACCGTCCAAGATCGAGGAGGTACTCGCCCAGGGCGACTTCGGCCCGCGCGCGCTGGATCCCCTCGCCGGCATCCCGACGTCCGACGTCCCCGAGCGTGATGCCCTGCCGCTCGTACTCCGCGATCGCCTCGCGGGCGAGCGAGACGGCCTCCTCGCGGTCCTCCGCGGACGCGGCCAGACGCGATTTCAGGAGCAGCACGTCGCCGAGACCGGCGCCGCCGGGCGGGGTCTCGCGGTAGCGGACGAGCAGCTGGTCGAGCACCGAGTCGGCCTCGGCCGCGCGACCCACCTGTCGGTAGGCGCGGGCGAGGTCGACCCGGGTGGGGCCGGTGAAGAAGTCCTGGTCCCCCTGCGCGGCGATCCACCCTTCGATCGCGAGCTCGAACCGGGGCACCGCTTCGTCGTACCGCTCGAGCGACATCAGCGTACGGGCGTAGTTGCGTCTCGTCATGGCGAGGTGGAAGTGCCCGTCCCCCAGGGTCTCCGCCTGGATCCGCTCGGTCTCGTCGAAGGTCGTGGCCGCCCGCTCGAGCTCGCCGGCACGCACCTGGAGCACCCCCAGCGCACCGAGGGTCATCGCGTAGTCGACGTGCCTCGACCCGACGGTCTGCTCGAGCATCTCGACGGCTTCTTCGCGCATGGCGATCGCCTCATCGAGGCGTCCCTCGTCCATCAGCACGCCGGCCATGGCGGACATCCCCATGGCGACGTCGTGGTGGCGATCGCCCAGCGCGGCCCGTCGCAGGTCGATCGCGTTCTGCAAGAGCTGCCGGGCGCGCTCGAGATCGCCCTCGAACGATGCTCTCTGTCCCGCTAGCGCGAGAGTGCGCGCGAGCGCCAGCGAGCTGTCGGCCGACAGCTCCTCCGCCCGTTCGACGACCTCCGTGTACACGCTGTCGGCCGAAGCCGTCTGGCCGAGCATGTGCAGGATCTCGGCGTGGGCCAGGCTGAGCGCGTAGACCTCGTCGGCGGGCGCCTCGCCGCGGGCCAGAGCGGCTCGCGCGAGACGGAACAGCGAGTCGGCGATCTCCTCACGGTTCTCTGTCCGCTCGACGAGCGCGAGGGCGCCCAGCACGCGCCCGATCTCGAGATCGTGGCGACCGCCCGCCCGCTCGTAGATGGCGAGGGCCGTCATCAGGAGCGAATCCGCACGCTCCATCTCGCCGGCAGCGGTCTCGAGCAGCCCCAGCTCGTGAACCGCGGCGGCGTAGGCCACGCTCTCCCGGCCGGAGGTGGCGCCCTGGAGCTCTACCGCTCGAACGAGGAGCGGGCGCGCATCGTCGTACATCCCCAGACGACGGAAGATCGGCCCGACGACCGAGTACATCTCGGCCTGTACCTCCGGCTGCCCGGCCAGCTCTTCGTCGATACGGCCCGCGCCACGAAGCAGGAGATCGCGCACGGTCAGGTCGCCGGCCTCGAGCGCCGCGTCGGGGTCGGACACCTCGAACAGACCGAGCGCGAAATCGCTGACCTCCCGTGCCGTCGCGGCTTCGCGCCCGGCGATCCCCGACTGCCAGAGCGCCGCGCCGAGACCGGCCACGAGCGACACGAGGACGAGGGCGGCCGCCGCGACCCCGCCCCGGTGCCGGGCCACGAACTTCCGGGTGCGGTAGCGCATCGAGTCCGGACGCGCCGCGACGGGGTGCCCATCGACGTAGCGCTGGAGATCGTCGACGAGCGCCTGCGCCGACGGGTAGCGCCGCTCGGGCTCTTCGCGGAGCGCCATGCGGCAGATCAGATCGAGGTCTCCACCGGCGGGGTGGACACCCCCGGCCGGCGCGCGCTGGCCCGCATCGGGGACGTCCTCGTTCGGCCGGCGCCCGGCGAGCAGCTCGAACAGCAGCACACCGAGCGTATACACGTCGGTCGCGGTCGTGACGTCCGCACCGGCGACCTGCTCGGGCGCGGCGTACGCGGGCGTCATCACGGGACCGGTTCGCGTGCGCTCGGCGTCCTCGTCCTCCGCGAGAAGCTTCGCGATCCCGAAGTCGAGGAGCTTCACCTCGCCGTCGTCCGTCACGAGGATGTTGGACGGCTTGAGGTCGCGGTGAATGACCAGGTTCCGGTGCGCGTACTGGACCGCGCGGCCCACGTCCTGAAGCAGGCGTACCCGCCGGTCGACCGAGAGCCCGGACGATTCGCAGTACTCCGTGATCGGACGCCCCTCCACGAACTCCATCACGAGGAACGGGAGCCCGTCGGCGGTCACGCCACCGTCGTAGAGGCGGGCGATGTTCGGGTGCTGGAGACGCGCGAGGATCTGTCGCTCGCGGACGAATCGCTGGACGAGCTCGCCACCCCGCAACCGCCAGGGCTGGACCAGCTTGATCGCGACCTGCTGCTCGAACTGGCCGTCGGCCCGCTCGGCGAGGTAGACCGCACCCATCCCGCCCTCGCCGAGCAGGCGAACCACACGATAGGCCCCGATCTCCATCCCGTCCGGGACGACCGACTCGATCGCGGCGAGGTGGCGTCCGGGGTCGAACCGGGGGGCGAGCCTGTCGATGAGGGTGTCCGCGGACTCGGCCGCCCGCAGAAGCTCCTCCACCTCCTGTCGCAGCTCCGCGTCACCCGCGCAGGCCCGCTCGACATAGCCGTCGCGCTCGTCCGCGGGCAGCTCGAGGGCGCCCGCGAAAACGGCATCGACCCGTGACCAGCGGCTGGTTGGCATACGACGACCTCGCGGGTGGCGGCGCCGATCGGAGGCGTGCGGCCCGACGCTCCGGGGTCCGACCGGCGTCCGTCCAGAACTTCCCGCTCCGCGGACCGGGCGTCAAACCTCGTCCCTCCGCGACCGGACGTCTCTCCATACCGACGATCTGAGCCGCGACGCGTCCCGCCAGAAAGAGCCCGACTCCGCGGCAGCCGTCAGCAACGAGCGGACGGTCCGCTCGAGGGCGTCATCGCCACGACAGGCGGCTTGCAGGAAGGCGCTTCGGTCCGAGTCGGGCTGCTCGAGCGCCCGCGCGAAGAGGCGGTCGATCCTGTCCCACCGTCCCTCATCCCCCACCCATCGCTCCTCCCGCGCCGACTTCGTCTTCGGAAAGCCGGGGCGCACCCCGACCGACACGCAACGAAGAGCGTATTCCGGAGGAGAACCCCGCCGGGCTCAGAACAGGGTCGTCGCCGTACCCGCGGTCAGGTCGCGGTAGAGATAGGCCTTCGCGCGCGTCCAGTCGCGCTCGACGGTACGCTGCGAGACACCGAGCGCCTCGGCGGTCTCCGCCACCGTCATCCCCCCGAAGAAACGGCACTCGACTACCTCGCCCAGCCGCGCGTCTCGCCCGGCGAGGCTGGTAAGCGCCGCGTCGAGATCGAGGAGCTGGTCGAGGTCGGGGGGGGACGCCCCGTCCCGATTCCCCAGCGTCAGGTGGATCTGCCCGCCGCCGCGCTTCTGCGCGCGTCTCGCCCTGGCGTGATCGATGAGGATGCGGCGCATGACCTTGGCGGCCAGTGCGAAGAACTGTCCGCGGTTCTCCCATTCGCCGACGTCCTTCCCGACGAGGTTCAGGTAGGACTCGTGCACCAGCGCATGCGTGGTGAGCGTATGCCCCTCGCGCTCGCCCCGCAGGGCGCGGCTGGCGAGACGGCTCAGGTCGTCGTAGACGAGCGCGGTCAGCCGGTCGAACGCCTCGCTGTCTCCCCTTCCCCACGCCGAAAGGAGGTGGGTGACTTCATGGTCGTCGGTCATGAGGTCGCCGGTTTGCTGGCCATGCGAGAGATGGTACGCGATGAGCGGACGCCGAACCACGTTGTCGCGCGCCGCTGAACGAATCGCGGCCTCGGGAGGTACGGGTGGTTGACGATCACCCTGACCCGGAGCCCTCGCATGCGATCAGGCCGAGCGGCGCACGGCGCCGTCCTCGCGCTCGCCATCTCGACCGCGGCACCCGTGGGGGCCCAGACGCTCGAGGGTCGGATCGACGCCTACCTCGAGCCCTACCTTTCCACGGGGAACCTGAGCGGCTCGGTGCTCGTCGCCCGCGGCGGAGAGATCCTCTACTCGAAGGGCTTCGGTTACGCGAACCGCGAGACCTCCGTCGAGAACTCGCCGGGCACGGGCTTTCACCTCGCGTCGGTGTCGCGCGTGATCACGTCGATCGCGACCATGCTCCTGGATCAGCGGGGACTGTTGTCCACCGACGACCCGTTGTCGGCCTACCTCCCCGATTGGCCGCGCGGAGACGAGATCCGGGTCCGCCACCTCCTCACGCTCTCGGCGGGGTTCCCCAACATCAACGAGCTCCCGGGATACATCGGGTGGCAGCGCGACCCGCAGACACCCGAGAGCCTCGTGGGGAGGTTCCGCGATCTCCCGCTCGAGTTCGAGCCGGGCACCCGCTCGGTCCACAGCAACTCGAACTACAACGTTCTGGCTCTCCTCATCGAGCGCGTCTCCGGTCTCGGTTTCGGGGATTTCCTCGAGCGCGAGATCTTCGCCCCGCTGGGGATGACCCGCACGGCACACGACGGCGACGCGGGTCGATCCGAATCGTACTGGGCGCTCGGGTACGCGCCCAGCGGGTTGACCGACGTGACCCCGGTCCCCGACCTCGACTGGAGCGTGAAGAGCGGCAACGGATCGATCGTATCGACCACGGAAGATCTCTTCCGGCTCGATCGGGCGCTCGCGTCGGGGTCGTTGCTCGGGCCCGAGAGCCTCGACGAGATGTTCGCGGAGCAGCTGCCGCACAACGGCTACGGCTGGTTCGTGCGCGACCGGTTCGGGTCGCGCGAGGTCTACATCAACGGGAGCAGCCCGGGGTTCGGGGCCTATTGGGGCCGTTCGATCGACGAGGACGTCACGGCGATCGTGCTCGGCAACTTCCGGAACACGGTCCCCGATGCGGTCGGGCGCGACCTCATCGCGCTCGTGCTGGACCGACCCGCCGAGGGCCCCGTGATGCGGTCGGGACGGCCCGACGCAGCGCTTCTGGCCGAGCTGGCCGGCGACTACGTGTTCGGCGAGGACTTCTACAACCCCGATGGCACGGTCCGCGTCCGGGTCCGTGACGGTCAGCTGTTCAACGGGGGCGACTGGTTGATGCCGACGACGCTCGGCGACCACACTTTCCAGCACCGCCGCTACTGGTCGATCCTCGAGTTTCGGCGCGACGCGGACGGACGCGTGGTGGAGTTGCGGTACGATGACTTCGTGGGGCGGCGCGTGGGGGCGCCGTGAGCGGTCGGCGCCGATTCAGCCGACCGGCGTGTCGTCGCTCATCCGGCGGAGGATGCGATCGGCCTCGGCGCGGGCCTCGGCCTCATCGGGGACCGGCGGGCCGAGACCGATCATGCGCGTCCACAGGATGACCTCTGAGGCGCTCGGGTCATCGAACCCGGGCTCGCCGAGGTCCTGGATGTCGCACGCCGCATCGTACGCGGAGACCTCGCCCCGCGAGTAGCGCTCGAGGATCGGCCGGAAGGAGTCGGGCGGAGGGGGCGTGGCCCGGTTCATCCCCGCCCGTCGCAGCCGCCCGGCTCCTGCGGCTCGTTCCGCAGGTGCGCGTACGTCTCGCCGTCCCACCCCCACGAACCGAAGCGCCGGCGAGCGGCCCGGCGGAGGGGGAACCGTCGAAGAACGCGCGATCGATGGACCGACACGGGTGGCTCCATTACCGAATGACGCCGAGCCGAAGACTCCCGCGGGCGGGTCGGCTCGTGTGCCGAGATCCACGCTAGCGCCGCAGTAGCCGCCGCGGAAGATCCTCCCGGTCGCCCCCGGACCCCGGCCCTCTACCAGTCGCCGAAACCTCCCGTCGTCACGAAACCCGTGCCGACCGCGCGCACGGATACCGAACCGCCGTAGCGCAGGTGCGGGCACTCGCGCGCGACGTCGAGCGCCTCCTCGTACGACCCGACGCGGAGCGCGAACATCCCGATCACGAAGTCGGGGGAGATCGCCGCGTCCGCCGGGATCGCGACCGGCGCCCCGCCGGAGGCGAGCCGCTCTCCGGGTTGCCACCCGAGATCGCCGGCGGCGAGGAGGACTCCGCGATCGGCGAGCGCCGAGGTCCACTCCCAGTACTCCGCGGCACGCCGGCGGACCTCGGCGGGCTCGACCACGTCGAGATCGGGCCACCTGCCCTCGAGCACGAGGACGAAGCTCGGGGCCGGGTCGACCGGGCGCCCCAGCGTGGGAGCGGCGTTTCCGGACGTCGGCGCGCCCGCCGCGGCGCGGGGGGCGTCGGGTGTCGCGACCCCGGCCGCCCACCAGGTCGCCGGAACGGCGATGACGAGCGCGGCCGCGACGCTCGCGGCGACCCACCACGCGGACACCCCCGTCTTCGCCGCGGCCGACTCTCGGGGCTCGTCGCCGAGCTCCTTCTCGAGCTCTCTCAGATCGCGCACCACGCCGAGCCCGGCGGCCGCCCGTCTCACCTCCTCGGCGAGCCCCGGGTCGCGACCGAGCTCGGCGAGCAGCCGCTCGCGGGCCTCCCCGTCCAGCTCTCCCTCGAGAAACGCGAGCAACAGCTCTTCGCGGGATTCCATCACTTGAGCATCTCCAGGTGCTTCGGCTCCATGTCGGCGCCCAACCGCTCGAGCGCCCGGAATACGCGCGAGGCGACCGTCCCGATGGGCGCATCGGTGAGACGGGCGATCTCGCCGTACGGAAGATCCGACAGAAAGCGGAGGGTCACGGCGACGCGCTGCTCCTCGGGCAGACGCCCCAGCGCTTCGTAGAGAACGGCCCGACGGCGCTCGGCGACGAGACGCTGATCGGCCTCGGGCTGCGAGACCAGCGCCGGGTCGCCGAGACCGGACTCCACGCTCACCTCGTCGCGACGGCGGCGCTGCCGGCGCAGGTGGTCGTGACACAGGTTGATCGTGACCCGGTAGACCCAGGTGCGGAGCTCCGAGTCTCCGCGGAACCCGGGCAGGGCCGATGAGAGCCGGATCATGGCCTCCTGTGCCACGTCCTCGGCGGCGTCGGGGTCGCCGAGCATCCCCCTCGCGACCGCGACCGACACCGGACGGTGGTCGGCCGCGAGACGCGCGAAGGCGGCTTCGTCGCCATCCACCGACCGGCGGATCAGCTCCGACTCGAGTGTCACGGACCCTCCATCGATGGTCGTCCGGGCTGTCGTCCACTCGACACCCCGCCGCCGACTTCGACGGTCTCCGGGCACCGGATTTTCCCGAGCGCCCGCCCGTGCGGGTCTCTTCTCGTCAGTCCGACGGCAGGAGGGGCAGCCGTCGAGAGTCCTTGACGGTCGTCAGGACGATGGTCGTGCGCGATCGACTGACGCCCGGGATCGCCCGCACCTTCGTACGAAGGTAGTCGTCGAGCTCACGCGTGTTTCGCGCGTGGATCTTGAAGACGTAGTCGAAATCGCCGGCCACGACGTGACACTCCTGCACGCCCGGCGCTTCGCGGGCCCATCGCAGGATATCGTCGTGATACGACGGCGCCTCGGCGGCGAGGAAGACCAGCGCGACGATCGGCAGACCGACGGCCTCGGGCGACACCCGCGCCTCGTAGCCGAGGATGCACCCGTCCGCCTCGAGCCGGCGGACGCGCTCGGCGACGGCCGGCGCCGAGAGCCCGACCAGCTCGCCCAGCTCGCGCCAGGTCGAGCGCCCGTGCTCCGACAGGTGATCGAGAAGCCGGAGATCGATGTCGTCGAGCTCGCGGTGGGTCATATCCGGCGGCCTCCGGCGGGTCGGCGCCCGGGTTCGCTCACTGCCGGAGACGCAGGATGAAGAGGCCCTCCCGCGCGCTCGTGACGGCGATGGCTCCGCTCTCGAAGAACGGGTAGTTCGACCACGAGCCGCCGAACCCGGTTGCGTCGCTCTCGGGCACCGTATCGAAGCGGGCGCGCTCCATCGGGTCGGCGGGATCGGAGATGTCGAGCACCCGGATCCCGAACGTATAGTTCGAGTGGTAGATCAGCCCGTCGTGCACGTACAGGTTGTGGTCGATCGCCCCGCTCGGGCCGAGGTGCTCCTTCACGAGGACCGGGTCGTCGAGATCGGTGACGTCCCAGACGAGCATGCGGGTGAGCTCGGTGTGGCCCGCCACCTCGTCGGCCTCGTCGTTCTGGTAGTAGTAGCGGTGATCCTCGCTGAGCCAGCCCTGGTGCACGTACCCGAAGTCGGGATACGTGCCGACGCCGAGCTTCACGGGATTCGCCTTGTCCGACACATCGCTGATCACGACGGCGGTCTCGTTGGCGCCGATGCACACCTCGCGTCCGACGTGGTCGGCATCCGGCCCGCGGTACACGACGCACTGGACGTCGTGCGTATACCCGGTGAGCCCGAACCCCGTCTCGAGGTCGGCGAAACACCCGGCGAAGGCCGGCGCCTTCGGGTCGGCGAGGTCGATCATGTGCAGACCGCCGCCACAGGTGTCCCCGCCCGAGTTGTTGCCCACCGAGTAGGCGAACCCGGTCTCCTCGTTGATCGCGATGTTGTGGGCGCTGCTCACGCCCGTATACCGCCCGTCCTCCTCGACCACGGTGAACTCGTCGAGGTCGCGCAGCCGGGTGAGGTCGAAGATCTGGATGCCGTGCGTCGGGGCGCCGTCGGCGACGATGTAGACGTGGTCGGCGTAGGTCTTCAGATCGCGCCAGTTGCTCGCGGGTGTCGGCGACGCGAGCCGCGCGATCGGCATCGGGGTGCGCGGCGTCGAGATGTCCACGAACGTGACGCCGTTCGCCCGGGCGACGAGCGCATATTCCACGCCGGTCACCGGATCGGTCCATCCCCACACGTCGCTGAGCGAGGTCGCGTTCTGGAGCCCGGGATCCAGCGCCCCCAACGGGAGGTGGCCCCACAGATCGATCCCATCGCACGGATAGACATCCGCGAAGCCCCCACCGCACGTCGCGACGAGGTCGGAATCGACCCCATCGGGCCCCGCGACACTGTCGCCGCAGGCCGTGATCCCGACCGCCGCGGCGGCGATGAACAGCGTTCTCTTCATCCGTCCCTTCCGGTTACCCCGACGCTTCTCCGATACATATAACGTGCCGTTCAACCCGAGTTGGACAGGACGGTGAGCGTGTTCTCCGCATCGTTCGCCGTCACGATGTCGAGGTCGCCGTCACCGTCGAGATCGCGTATCAGCACCTGGTGCGGCCGGTTCCCGACGGGGAGTACGGGCCCCGGAACGAGATCGCCGTCCCCCCGGTTCTCGAGGATCGTGACCCGGTTGGCCGAGTAGTCGGCGATCGCGGCGTCGAGATCGCCGTCCCCATCCAGATCGCCGGTGTCCGCCGCCCACGGGGTCTCGGGGGCCGGGATGGCCGAGGCGATGTCGAATCCCGCCGAGCCGTCGTTCTCGACGAACGCGACCTCGGCCGTCTCGGCGCTCACGAGCAGGAGATCCACGTCCCCGTCGCCATCGAGGTCGCCGCTGGCCCCGATGTGGTGCCCCCGGCCGAACGGGATGGAAGCCGCGCGGACGAGCGTGCCCCCGTCGTTGAGAAAGATCACGGCCTCGGCGCCCATGTAGGTCGGGATGGCCACGTCCGCGTCGCCGTCTCCGTCGAAGTCGCCCACGAGCCCTCGCTCGGACCCGGGCGCGGCCGGCTCTTCCGAAACGGGCCCGGTGCCGGCGCTCGTGGCGATCGTCACCGTGCCACCGTTGAAGTTGGAGATGACGAGGTCGATGTCGCCTGCTCCGTCGAGGTCGAGCGCGACGATAGCGTGCGGTCGGTCGCCGGCGGCGATCGTTGCGCCCGGCGTGAAGCCGCCCGCGCCGTCGTTCAGCAGCACGCCGGCCGTGGACTCGCCGGCGCTGGTGAACGCGACGTCCGCATCGCCGTCGCGGTCGAGGTCCGCCGCCACGACGGCCTCGGGGTTGGCGAGACCCGACGCGATCTCGTGCTCCTCGAAGACGCCGTCCGCCCGGTTGAGAAAGATCGATACCGAACCGGCCGCCTGGCTGGTCGCGACGATGTCGAG
>JAWWCR010000045.1:0-28373 GCA_033720355.1 Gemmatimonadota bacterium | reverse complement strand
TCCTCGGCCTCGAGGAACCGCCCGAGCCGTGCGAGAAGGTCGCCCTCGACGGCGAACAGGTAGTGGTAGGAACCGAGGGCGGGCTCGCCGGCGAGCCCTCGCACGACGGCGAGCGCCTTCGCCGCGCCCCCGACCTCGGCCAGCGCGACCGCCCGGTTGAGCGCCACGATCGGCGACGGGTCGCGCTCGAGCAGCAGATCGTAGCACTCGAGGATCCGCGACCACGGCGTCTCCTCCCACGTCGGGGCGAGCGTGTGGTGCGCCGCGATCTCGGCCTGAAGGTGATAGGACGTCACGTCATCGCCCCTGCCGGACGACTCGAAGTACCCCATCCCACGGCGGATCAGCCCCCCATCCCACGCCGAGCGGTCCTGGTCGCGCAGCCGTACCACCTCGCCTCCCGGGCCCGCGCGGGCGGGCAGCCGGGCGGCCTGGAAGAGGAAGAGGGCGGCGAGCGCGTCGATCCGCGGGCCCGCGACGGCCGGGTGCGCCGCGAGGAGCTCGGCGAGCCGGATCGCCTCGCCGCACAGCTCGGCGCGCACCAGCGCCTCTCCCGACGCCGCGCTGTACCCCTCGTTGAACATCAGGTAGATGACCTCCAGCACCGAATCGAGGTGCGCCGTGAGGTCGGACTCGGGCGGGAGCCGGAACGTGACCCCCTCGTCGCGCAGCACCCGCTTCGCGCGGACGATGCGCTGCGCGATCGTCGGTTTCTGCGCGAGAAACGCCGCGGCGATCTCGTCCACGGAGAATCCGCCCACCGTCCTGAGCGTCAGCGCCACCTGCCCGTCACGCGGGATCGAAGGGTGGCACGCCGCGAAGATCATCCGCAGCTCGTCGTCCACGATCGCGCTCGAGAAGAGCCCGTTCGCCCCACCATCCCGGCGCGTCGACGGGAGCGACCGCTCGAGCTCGTCGCGCTTCTCGCGCCACCGACCCTGACGTCTCAGGAAATCCACGGCGCGGTTTCTCGCCACGCGGAGGATCCAGGCGCCCGGGTCGTCCGGCACGCCGGTGCCGGGCCACTTCCGCAGGGCCTGAACGAAGGCGTCCTGAACGACGTCCTCGACCAGGTCGAGCTGGTCGAGCCCGAAGACGCTCGTCAGCGCGGCCGTGAGCTGTCCCGACCTGCGACGGAACAGCAGGTCGAGCGCCTCCCCCACCTCGGAGGTCGGCGCTCTCGCCGCCGGGTGTCGCGGGTCAGTCGACGGGATCGACTTCACGCAGCTCGATCCGTCCGCCGTAGGCGAGGTGCGGACAGCCGCTGCTGATCTCGACGGCCTCGTCGTAGCTCGCCGCCTTGATCACGAACAGCCCGCCGATGACCTCCTTCGCCTCGCTGTAGGGACCGTCGACGACCCGTACATCGCCGTTCGCCCCCGAAAGCCAGCGGCCGCCTTCGTCGGTCAGCTTCATCCCGCCGGCCAGACGTCCCTCGGCGGCCAGACCCTCGCGCCAGGCGACGTATTGCCTGATCACCGCCTCGATCTCGCCCGGCGACACATCCGCGAGCGCGGTCGGGTCCTCGTGGAGCAGGAGTACGTATTCGGACATGACATTCACCCCCCGTTCGCGACGTCTTCGTCGTTCTCTCCAGGGTAACGACGAACGGCCGCGTCGAGAATCGACGGCGTCCGGATGGTCGGCGAAGGGGCGGCCCGATAGCTTCCATCCGCTGCGCCGGTCGACGGGTCCAGGCGGTCGGTCGCCCGCACGCGGACCCGACTCATACGGGAGAGATCTCGTCGATGTTCGATTCCACCGAGGACGTTGCGCGGGCCCTCTCCGAGCACGGCTACTTCGCCGACGCCGGTCTCGCGACAAGCCTGTTTCTCGCGTTGCGGATGCAGAAGCCGGTCTTTCTCGAGGGC
This sequence comes from Gemmatimonadota bacterium, assembly GCA_033720355.1. Taxonomy (GTDB): domain Bacteria; phylum Gemmatimonadota; class Gemmatimonadetes; order Palauibacterales; family Palauibacteraceae; genus Palauibacter. Next base: position 26,502 of record JAWWCR010000045.1, on the reverse strand, counting down.
GAGCCCGGGGTCGGGAAGACCGAGGTCGCGCTCGTCCTGGCCCGAATCCTCGATACCGAGCTCATCAGGCTTCAGTGCTACGAGGGGCTCGATCTGGGGAACGCGGTCTACGAGTGGAATTACCCGAAGCAGCTGCTGGAAATCCAGTCGCGGGCGGGCTCGGGCGCGAGCGAGCCGCCGCCCGACATCTTCTCCGAGCCCTATCTGCTGCGGCGCCCGCTTCTGCGCGCGGTCGATGCGGCCCGGGATCGGGCCCCGGTCCTTCTCATCGACGAGCTCGATCGGGCCGACGAGGAGTTCGAATCGTTTCTGCTCGAGCTGCTCGCCGAGTTCCAGATCACCGTGCCCGAGATCGGTACCTTTCGGGCCGAGCACGCGCCCGTGGTGGTCATCACCTCCAATCGCACGCGCGAGATACACGATGCGCTCAAGCGGCGGTGCGTCTACCACTGGATCGACTATCCGTCGGCCGACCGCGAGCTCGCGATCATCCGCGAGAAGGCGCCGGCGGTCGCTCCCAAGCTCGCGGAGCAGGTCGTCGCGTTCGTCCAGCGACTGCGCGACGAGGATGTGTACAAGCGACCGGGCGTGGCCGAGTCGATCGACTGGGCGCGGGCGCTGGCCCACCTGTCGGTCGTCCGGGTGGATGCGGAGGCGGTCGACCGGACGCTGGGGCTCCTCCTCAAATACCAGGACGACGTGGATCGTATACGGGGCCGTGTGACGCGGGAGACGCTGCACGAGCTCGAGCTCGAATGAGCGGGGGACGCGGCGACGTCCTCCTCGGAAACCTCGTCCTGTTCGCGCGCATCCTCCGGAGCACGGGGTTGCCGGTGTCGCCCCGCAGCGTCGCCGACGCGGGGCACGCGCTCACGCTCGTCGACATCGAGCGGCGTGACCAGGTCTTCCACGCCCTGCGAGCGCTGATGGTCGGGCGGCGGGAGGACTTGCAGCTGTTCGAGACGGCGTTCAACCGCTTCTGGACCGCGAGCCCGGTTGCGGGAGACCCGACCCGACGGCGACCCGAGGGACGGACGCGCCGTCACCAGGGACGCTTCTCGATCGCGAGCCTCTCGGCGTATCGCGCCAGCCTCGTGACGGAATCACCGGTCGTGGCGGACCGCAGGGGGACCGCCGCGCACGCGGAAGTCCTGCGGCGGAAGCGGTTCGCGGTCATGAGCGCGGACGAGCTCGACGAGGCTCGCCGTCTGCTGGCACACCGTCCGTGGACGATCCAGGAGCGGCGGAGCCACAGACGGGTGCGCGACCGCAGGGGGCCGGACGTCGATCTTCGGCGGCTGCTCCGGAGTGTGGGCCGGACCGGTTCGGTCCCGTCCCGTCTGCCGCGCCGCGCCCGACTGTACAAACAGCGTCCCGTCGTGCTCATCGCCGACATCAGCGGTTCCATGGAGACCCATTCGCGCATGATCCTCCACCTCTTCCATCTGCTCGTCCGGTCTCTCGATCGCGTCGAGACCTTCGTGTTCGCCACCCGGCTGACTCGTATCACCAGGCACCTCCGGTTGAGGAACGTGGATCGGGCGATCGATGAGGCCGCGCTGAACGTGATGGACTGGTCGGGGGGCACCCGGATCGGCGAGAGCCTCGGGGAGTTCAACCGCCGGTGGAGCCGCCGGCTTCTCGGGCACGGCACGATCGTCGTGATCGTGAGCGACGGCTGCGAAGGCGGGGACCCGGAGCTGCTGCGGACCGAGCTCGGGAGACTGCGATCGCGGTGCCGCCGACTGATCTGGCTCCATCCTCATGCCGGAAGCGCTCGATTCGAACCCCGCGTTGCGGGTCTCGAGGCGGCCATGTCTTATGTAGATGACTTCGTTCCCGCCGGTGATGTCCGCTCCCTGATCGCCTTCTCGGACATGCTCGCCGGTATCCGGGGCGCCGCGAGCGGTCGACGTCCGGCGCGGCGTCCCGGAGTGCACAGGGCACCGATCGGTGAGGGCTCCGCACCGGAAGGCACGACATGAACGTCGAAGGAACCTACACGTTCGATGGCCCCCGCTCGGTCGTCTGGGATGCCCTGCTCGACCCCGAGGTGCTCGCCTCGGTCCTCCCGGGGTGCGAGAAGCTCGATCTCGTCGGGGAGAACGAGTACGAGGGGGCCCTGAGCATCAAGGTCGGTCCGATCCAGGGGAAGTTCATGGGCAACGTGAAGCTCGAGGACATCGTCGCCCCCGATTCGTACACGATGCTGGTGGATGGCCGGGGCGCCCCGGGGTTCGTGAAGGCTCGCGGCGAGCTGACGCTCTCCGGATCGGGAGACACGACGGACGTCGCCTACACCGGCGAGGCGGATGTAGGGGGACGACTCGCCAGCGTCGGGCAGCGGCTCATCGAGAGCTCGGCGAAGGCGATCATCAAACAGAGTCTCGATGGGCTCAACGACTCGGTTCGCGCCCGCGTCGCCGGAGACGGCGGAGCCACGGTGGCCCCCGAGGCGCCCTCGCAGCAGGAGTTCGCGCGCGCGGTCGCCCGCGACGTGGCGCGCGATGTGGTGCCTCCGAAGATGCGGATCCTCATCGGAGGGCTGCTGGCCGTTTCAGTCCTCATCCTGTTGTTCGTCCTGCTCGGCTGAGGCTGGGCGGTCCGCCGGGACCGCCTGTCTTCGAGATCAAAGGAGTCGCGTATGATTCCCGGTGAGTTCGAGTACCACGCGCCCCGGACCGTCGAGGATGCCGTCGGTCTCCTGGGCAGTCTCGGAGACGGGGCCAAGATCCTCGCGGGAGGACACAGCCTCGTCCCGGCCATGAGGTTCCGTCTCGCGCTCCCCGACCACCTGATCGACATCAACGGTGTCCCGGGTCTCGATGCGCTGGGCGAGGTCGACGGCGTCCTGACCATCGGCGCGATGTGCCGCGAGGCGGCCCTCGAGCGCGCCCCGGTCATCGCCGAGCGGTACCCGCTTCTCGCCGACGCGGCCGCGGTCGTGGCGGACCCCCTGGTCCGCAACCGGGCGACCGTGGGTGGAAACGTCGCCCACGCGGACCCCGCGAACGATCACCCCGCCGTGATGCTCGCCTACGGCGCGACGCTGGTCGCGCAGGGCCCCTCGGGACGGCGCGAGATCGCGGCCGACGACTTCTTCGTGGGGCTGTTCGAGACGGCGCTCGCTCCCGGCGAGATCCTCGTCGAGATCAGGATCCCGGCCCCCGCGTCCGGCGAATCCGGGGCGTACGAGAAGATGGAGCGCAAGGTCGGCGACTACGCCGTATCGGCTGCGGCGGTCCAGCTGCGGCTCGATGGCGACACCTGCGCGTCCGCGCGCGTCGCGCTCACCAACGTGAGCGCCGTCCCCATGCGCGCGACCGACGCCGAGGCGGCGCTGACGGGTCGGCCCATCACCGACGACGTGCTGGAGGCGGCCGGGCAGGCGGCGGCCGCGGAGTGCGACCCGTCCGCCGATCTGCGGGGCTCGGTGGAGTACAAGCGCGACGTCACGCGGATTCTCCTCAAACGGGCGGTCCGGCGCGCCGTCGCGCGCGCGAAGGGAGGCGCGTCATGAGCGCGAGCACGCATTCGATCACCGTCACGCTGAACGGCGAGAGCGTCACCCGCGATGTGGATGCGCGGACGCTGCTCGTTCACTTCATTCGCGAGGACGTGGGCCTCACGGGGACTCACGTCGGGTGCGACACGACCAGTTGCGGGGCCTGCACCGTCCAGTTGAACGGGCTCGCGGTGAAGAGCTGCACGATGTTCGCCGTGCAGGCGGACGGGGCCGAGATCGAGACGATCGAGGGGCTGGAGGCGGGCGGGGAGCTTCACCCGCTCCAGGAGGGGTTCTGGGAGAAGCACGGACTCCAGTGCGGGTTCTGCACCCCCGGGATGATCATGACGGCCCGCGCCTTTCTGGCCGAGAACCCCGATCCGACCGAGGAGGAGATCCGACACGGCATCTCCGGAAACCTCTGCCGCTGCACCGGCTACAACAAGATCGTGGAAGCCGTCCAGTATGCCGCCGAGAAGATGCGTACGGTCGAGACCGGAGGGTCCGCATGAGCCAGAACGAAGACACGGTCCAGGAGATGCACCCGGTCCCCGAGGGCGCATCCGCCCGGGTCGAGACCACCGACGAAATCCGCGTCCGCACGCCCGAGAGCGTGTGCGGCATGGGCCATCGCATGAAGCGGAAGGAGGACCCGCGGTTCATCCGGGGTCAGGGGCGCTACGTCGACGATGTCAAGCTGCCGGGGATGCTCTACATGGACATCGTGAGGAGCCCCTACGCCCACGCGAAGATCAGGGACATCGACGCATCGGAGGCGCTCTCGACGCCGGGCGTGCTCGCCGTCATCACCGGCAAGGACCTGAAGGAGGCCGGTGACCTGCACTGGATGCCGACGCTCATGTCGGACACGCAGATGGTGCTTCCGATCGACAAGGTCGTCTACTTCGCGCAGGAGGTGTGCGCGGTCATCGCCACCGACCGCTACACGGCGGCCGACGCCGTCGAGAAGGTCTTCGTGGACTACGAGCCGCTCGAGCCGGTGATCGACCCGTTCTTCGCCATGAAGGACGAGGTACTCGTGCGCGACGACAAGGAAGAGAAGACGAACCACATCTGGCACTGGGAGGCCGGCGATCGGGAGGCGACCGACCGCGTCTTCGCCGAGGCGGCGAAGGTCGTCGAGCAGGACATCTATCTGCCGCGGATCCATGTGGCCTCGATCGAGACGTGCGGGATGGTGGCCAACTGGGACCCGGGCATGGGGAAGATGCAGATCTACATGACGACCCAGGCCCCCCACGCGATCCGCACCGTGTTCGCGCTCGTCTCGGGTCTTCCCGAGCACAAGATCCAGATCATCTCGCCCGATATCGGCGGAGGATTCGGCGGCAAGGTCCCCGTGTACCCCGGATACGTGGTTTGCGCCGTGGCGAGCCTCGTCACCGGGAAACCGGTCAAGTGGATCGAGGACCGGAGCGAGAACCTCCAGGCGGACAGCTTCGCGCGCGACTACCACATCTCGGCCGCGATGGCCGCCGACGCCGAGGGCCGGATCACCGGTCTGAGGGTGAAGACGCTCTCCGATTGCGGGGCGGCCGATGCCGCGGCCAACCCGTCGAAGTTCCCCGCCGGACTCTTCTCGATCTGCACGGGGTCGTACGATCTCGACGCGGCGCACATCGAGGTGGACGGCGTCTACACGAACAAGCCGCCGGGCGGGGTGGCGTACCGGTGCTCGTTCCGGGTTACCGAGGCCGTCCACATGATCGAGCGCATGGCCGATATCCTCGCCCACGATCTGGGGGAGGACCCGGCCGACTTCCGGTTCAGGAACTTCATCCGTCCGGACCAGTTTCCCTACAGGTCGCCGACCGGGTGGGAGTACGACTCGGGGAACTACGAGGCGGCCCTCAGGAAGGCGATGGAGATCATCGACTACCCCGCGCTCAGGGCCGAGCAGGCCGAAAAGCGGGCGCGCGGCGAGCTGATGGGAATCGGGATCTCGAGCTTCACGGAGGTCGTCGGCGCCGGCCCCTCGCGTGACTTCGACATCCTGGGGATCAAGATGTTCGATTCGGCGGAGATCCGGATCCACCCGACAGGGAAGGCGATCGCCCGGTTCGGGACGAAGTCGCAGGGTCAGGGTCACGAGACCACGTACGCCCAGATCATCGCCGAAGAGCTCGGCATCCCGGCGCAGGACGTCGAGATCGAGGAGGGTGACACGGATACGGCTCCGTATGGTCTCGGTACGTATGCGAGCCGGTCGACGCCCACCGCGGGGGCCGCGGGCGCGATGGCCGCGCGGAAGATCAAGGCCAAGGCGAAGAAGATCGCGTCGTATCTGCTCGAGGTGGGCGAGGACGATCTCGAGTGGGAGGTCGACCGCTGGCAGGTGAAGGGCTCTCCCGATCAGCACAAGACGATCCAGGACATCGCCTTCGCGGCGTACACGAACCACCCGCAGGGGATGGAGGCGGGTCTCGAGGCGACGGACTACTACGATCCGCCGAACCTGACCTTCCCGTTCGGCAGCTACATCTCCGTGGTCGATGTCGACTCCGGAACCGGCGAGGTGCATGTGCGACGGTTCATCGCCGTCGACGATTGCGGGAACATCATCAACCCCCTCGTCGTCGAGGGTCAGGTGCACGGCGGTCTCACGCAGGGGCTGGCGCCCGCGCTGTTCGAGGAGATCGTGTACGACAGGAACGGACAGAACCTGACCGGCACCTTCGCGGATTACCTGCTCCCGACCGCCGTCGAGTCTCCGAAGTGGGAGACGGCTCACACGATCACCCCCTCGCCGCACCACCCTCTCGGCGCGAAGGGCGTGGGCGAGTCGCCCACGGTCGGCGCGCCGCCGGCCATCGCGAACGCGGTCGTGGACGCACTGTGGCATCTGGGCGTCCGGCACCTCGACATCCCGATCACGCCCGAGAAGGTGTGGAAGGCGCTTCGCGAAGGAGGCGTGCACGAGTGAGTGCTCCGTCCCGGGGCGTCGGCGGGCGGCCCCGCCGCTGAGGCGACGTGTACGACGATTTCTTCGCCCGGGCGGATGAGCTGCGATCGGCGGGAACCCCGTTCGCGACCGCGGTCGTCGTATGGGCGGAGCGGCCCACCTCGGGCAAGCCCGGCGACCGGGCCATCGTCACGGCCGACGGGACGATGTCGGGGTGGATCGGGGGCAGCTGCGCGCAGCCGACGATCGTGCGCGAGGCGGTGCGCGCGCTCGCGGACGGGACGGCGCGGCTGGTGAGGCTGTCTCCCGAGCCCGGAGCCGGCGGGGGGCGACCGGGCGTCGTCGATGTGCTCATGACGTGCTACGGAGGGGGAACCCTGGAGATCTTCGTCGAGCCCCACCAGCCGGCGCCGCGACTCCTGATCGTCGGGAAGCTGCCGGTCGCCCGGGCCCTCGCCCACCTCGGGAAGGCGCTCGGGTACCGGGTCATCTCTATCGATCCCGAGGCGGGCGATGCGATGACGCACGCCGATGAGCAGCTCACGGATCTGGCGGACGTCGCCTCGATGGTCACCCCGCTCACCTTCGCGGTGGTGGCGACGCACGGCGAGTACGACGAATCCGCGCTCGAGGCGCTGCTGGAGACGGGGGCTCCCTACGTCGGTCTCGTCGCGAGCCGTTCGCGGGGAGCCACCGTCATCGACGCCCTGCGCGCCGCCGGGGTGTCGGCCGAGCGGCTCGAGCGGGTGCGGTTTCCCGCGGGGCTGGACATCGGGGCCCGCCGGGGGGATGAGATCGCGGTCTCGATCATCGCCGAGATCGTACAGACGCTACGCGGTCTCGGAGAGATCGAGTGGGAGGAGGTGACCCGGGGCGAGCCCGCGGTCGGCGGCGATGGCGACCGGGACGGCGACCGTCGGGCAGCGCCCGAGCCCGTCGTGGATCCGGTCTGCGGGATGACGGTCGATCCGTCGCGGGACCCGCCGACGAGCGACCACGAGGGTCGGACCTACTACTTCTGCTGTGCGGGTTGTGCCGCGCGGTTCGAGAGCGATCCCGAACCGTTTCTGGCCGAGAGCGGGGTCTGAGCCGAGGGATCCGAACCGTCTCGCCGTGATCGCCCCGCCCTCGCGGTCACCCCATGCAGGACGGGTCGAGGTCCTCGATGCCGCCCGTCTCGATCAACCTCGTCATCAGACCGAGCGTACACTCGTTCCCCGGCCCGTGACCGCCGCCGGGCACGACGACGTGGATGCTGTTCGGCAGATACCCGGCGACCGCATCGCCCCATGCCGGAGGCGTCACGGGGTCGAACTCGCCCGAGACGACGAGCGTCGGCACGTCGCTCTCCACCGGGTCCCAGAAGTCGTCGTCCGCGGGGCGAGCGCCCCAGATCCGGCACGTCTCCCGGTACCCGGCGATCAGGTGATCGCCCATGAACGTGCCCTCCGAGGCTTCCGCGACCTCTCCGTCGGTGAGCGGGAGGATGTCTTCGGGGCACAGGGCGGAGAAGTGGTAGCCGGCCTCGCCGCCGACCGACCCGACCCACCCCGAACGCTGGACGTAGTACGACGCCACCTCATCGAAGTCGCCCTCGAACGCCGAAACAATGACATCGGGCACTCCCTCGGACTGACCGTACAGAAGCCCGCGGAGCGCATAGGCGAAGTCGCCCTTCGTGAACGCGACAGTCTCACCGTCGACGACCGCGTTCACCGGTCCGCGCTCGAATCGGGCGAGTACGTCGTCGAGCTTGCCGCGTAGCCCGGGGTGCGCCGCGGCGCACTCGGTCGTCTCCTCGCACTCCGCCACGACGAGATCCAGGGAACGCTGCAGCGAGCGGGCCATCTCGACGTACCCGAGGACGAAGACGGGGGCCACGCTGTTCAGGATCGCCGTGCGTACGGCCTGCGGGTGTCGGCGCATGTAGACCTGTCCGACCCGCGTGCCGTAGGAGACCCCCAGGAGATTGACGGCGTCGTACCCGAGCCACGTGCGCAGCTCGTCGACGTCGTCGACCGAGAGCGGCGTGGTGTAGAGATCCAGACGCGCATGCTCGGCGAGGGCGTCCCGGCACATTCGGATATGATCGGGCGGGAACACCGTCCCGAACCGGTCGGCGAGCTCGATCTCGAAGTCGGGACAGTCGAGCGTTCGCGACCTGCCGACCCCCCGCACATCGACCAGCAGCACGTCGCGCGTGCGACGCATCGGACGGGCGATCTGTGCGAAGGCGGGGCCCGCGTTCGTGAACCCCTGCCCGGGCCCGCCCGGCAGCGGGATCAGCACATCGCTCGCCGCACCGCCCTCGCCGGTCGCGTCGAGGATGACGAACGCGAGGTCGATCGTGCGCCCCGAGCGCGCATCGCGGTCCTCGAAGACGCGGAACCGGCCGCACCGCGCCGTCCCATCTACCCCCTCGATCGTGCAGGCCTCCAGTTCACCGCTTCCCGCAGGAGCGTCGGCAGCCAGGTCGGGGAAGGTCTGCGCGGTCGTGCCGGTCGACGTCGCGATCGCCAGTGCCAGCCCGATGAGTCCGATCCGTCGTCGCATGCCTCGCCCGCCCTCCTGGTTGGTGGAATGTGTCGCCCGCGCGAGGCGGTGGCCGTCGCCAGAGGATACGGGACGCACCCCCCCGGGTTTCGCGCCTACCGCACGGTCACCTCGCCGCGAAGCCGGATGTCTCTCGAAGATGACCCGATCTGGACTCGGAACGCCCCGGGCTCGACCACCCACTCGAGCGCGTCGTCCAGCATCTTCAGGTCGTCGAACCCGAGCTCGAACGCGACCTCACGCACCTCGCCCGGTGCGAGATCGAGCGCGCGGAACCCCCGCAGCTCCTGGACTGGCCGTGCGCGCGTGGCGAGCACGTCGCGGATGTAGAGCTGGACGATCTCGCGCCCCGGCCGGGTCCCGCTGTTCCGGACGCGTAGCCGCAGTCGCACGCGCTCGCCCCGGCGGAGTGCGGCGACGTCGATGCCGGCGTCGTCGATCTCGAGCCCGTCGTACTCGAACGTCGTGTACGAGAGTCCATGTCCGAACGGGAAGAGCGGGTGGCCGGTGAGGTCCAGGTAGTCGTCGCCCCGGCCGGTCGGACGGTGGTTGTAGCGCAGCGGGAGCTGTCCCTCCGCCATCGGGAAGGTGATCGGCAGTCGGCCGGCGGGGTCGACCCGGCCGAGGAGGACGTCCGCGACCGCGTGCCCCCCCTGCTCGCCCGGGTACCAGACCTGCATGATCGCCGCCACATCTTCGAGCCACGGCGACATGGTGACCGCGCTGCCTCCGACCAGCGCGACGATCGTCGGGGTGCCGGTGGCGGCGACGGCTTGTATCAGCGCCTCCTGGTCCCCGGGGAGCCCGAGGAAGGCCCGGTCGCGGAACTCGCCCTCCTCGATGCCGGCGACGACGAGCGCGATGTCGCTGGCGCGCGCGAGCGCGACCGCCGAGTCGATCCGCGCCGCCGGGTCGGGCCGGTCGGCGGTGTCCCACACGAGCCGCAGACGGGCGTTCCCGGTGCTCTCGAAATACTCGAGACGCAGGTCGTACGCGCGGCCGCCGTCGAGGGGCGCCGCGGTGAACCGGGCTCCGTACGAGCGCTTGCGCCAGTTGTCGATCGCGAGCTCGCCATCGATCCACAGCCGGTAGCCGTCGTTCCCCTCGATCCCGAGTCGCGGGGCCGAGCCGGCGGGTACGTCGAGCGTGCCGGTCCACCGGGCGGAGTACCAGTCGTACGGGATGCCGCGACCCGGCGAGCCGAGCGTCCACCGGAAGTCGACCCGCTCGTCCACGCGCACGATGTGTGGATCGCCGTCGAGCGCGTTGTTGGCGAAGTACTCGCCCACGATGCCAGGCCGACGCTCCCCCGCGTCATCCGTGTGCGACAGGCGATCGGCCGGCACGACCTCGTGCCCGGCCGCGTCGCGCCCCGGGCCCGCCAGGAAGGCGACGGCGTCCGGATCGAGCGCTGCGCGGAGCCCGTCGAGGATCGAGACCGCGTGCGTCCCCGGCCCGCTGTAACCGCCCGGCCGCGCCTCGACGGCATCCGGACCGATGACGGCGATCGTGCCGGGTCGGGGGTCGAGTGGAAGCACTTCCGACGTGTTCTCGAGCAGCACGACGGATGAGACCGCGGCGCGTCTCGCCAGCGCGAGGTGATCGGACGAGCCCGTCACGGCCGCAGCCCGGTCGGGGTCGCCGTACGGATCCTCGAACAGACCGAGCTCGAGCTTGACGCGCAGCACCCGCGCCACCGCCGAGTCGATCACCGCCGGGGCCACGCCTCCGTCCCGCGCGGCCTCGAGGTACGGCCGGTGCTGAGGCCACGTCGACTGGAACACGACGTCGAGCCCCGCTTCCCACGCGTGCCGCGCCGCCTCGGGCGTCGTCCGCTCGGTCATGTGGAGAACCGTCGCGCCGCCGGTCGCGGCGGCGTCGGAGATGACGAACCCTCCGAACCCCCAGTCTTCCTCGAGCACATCGGTCAGCAGCCAGCGGTTCTGCGTCGCCGGGGCGCCATCCACGGAGTTGTACGCCGTCATGACCGACCGGGCGCCCGCCTCCCGGATCGCGGCGACGAAGGGCGGGAAGTGGAGCTCGCGCAGGAGCCGCTCGTTCATGTAGATCGGATAGCTGTCGCGTCCCCCCTCGCCGACGTTCGCGACGAAGTGCTTCGGCGTCGCAACCACGCCGGCGCTCTCGAACGCGCGGACGAACGCCACGCCCATGGCCGAAGAGAGGTAGGGATCCTCACCGTACGTTTCCTCCGTTCGGCCCCACCGAACGTCGGTCGCCAGGTTGACGACCGGCGAGAGGACCTGGCGGATCCCGCGCGACCGGGTCTCGAGGGCGATCGCGCGCGCGACCTCGCCGACGAGAGCGGTGTCCCACGTGGCCGCGAGTCCGATCGCCTGCGGGAAGACCGTCGCCCCCTCTCTGACGAGCCCGTGGAGCGCCTCGTCGAACGGGATGATCGGGATCCCGAGCCGCGTCTCCTCGACGAAATACCACTGAATCGCGGCGATCCGCCCGGCGTGCGCCCGCGCGGCCGCCGCCCGGTCGTCGGTCGGGGCGTCGTCGGCGGTGGAGATCTGGAGCCCGAACGACCCGTGCGAATAATCGTGCGTCGGGTCGTCGAGACTGCCGGGGCTCATGTAGAGCTGCCAGAACTTCTCCTCGAGCGTCATCCGGTCGAGCAGATCGGCCACCCGAGCCTCGATCGAGGCGCTCGGGTCCCGGTACACCTCCTGAGCTTCCGCGGCGCGCGGCCAGACAGCGGCCGCGGCGAGGCAGGTCACCAGCACGAAGCGGTTTCGTGTCGGTATGGGGATGACATCCTCCGGGGTCGCGGGACCGGGCAACGGGACATAATGCGAGACGATCCGTCGATCCGCTCCTTGCCCCCTCGCTCCCCGATCGGGCAGCTTGATCCCGCGGCGCTCTTCGCGCGCCGAATATCGGACGCCCGCGCCGTCCAACCGACAGTCACGAGGTGAATCCATGAGAGTCGCGATCCTCACCGCGGCGGCCGTGCTCGTCCCGGTCGCCCTCCAGGCACAGAGCGCCGACGAGACGATCCAGCGCGCGCTGGCAGGAGCGCCGGCGAACGCGCGCGAAGGCGCGATGGTGGTTCGCTGGAACGCGGACCACACGTACGAGGTCCTCAAGGAAGGCTCGAACACCTGGGTCTGCTACGACCGTTCAGGCGAGGGCGGGCGGCCCGCCTTCGCGGTGCAGTGCACCAGCGCGGCCAACCTCGACCGGATCGCGCAGAACCGGCGGTTCGCGGCCGAAGCGGCGGACCGGCAGGCGCTCAGGGCCATGGTCGCCGAGGCCGAGGCGAACGGGACCCGCGTACCCGCGGAATACGGATCGATGTGGCTCGCGACGAACGGCCCCGACATGGCGAACGCCAGCACGCACGTCACGATCGCGGTTCCCGGCGCGACGGGCGCGACGACCGGCTTGCCGGAGAGCCGCGATGCCGGCGGTGCGTTTCTGATGGCCGGAGGCACGTCAGAGGCGCACATCATGGTGCCGATCCCCCATTGATCGCCGGCCGTCGAGACGGTCAGGAGAAGACCGGATGAACCGCTCGCCCGCGCTCGCGTCCGTCGTCCTCGCGACGGCGTGTCTCTCGCTGCCCGTCGCAGCCTCCTCGCAGGAGGCCTCAGCTTTCGGGACGGCGCGCGAGACCGAGCCGATCGTGATCGGCGAGCGGTTCACGATCCACTCCGAGATCCTCGGCGAGGATCGGACGCTGCTGGTCTCGACCCCCGACGGGTACGACACCTCGACCGATGCCTACCCCGTGCTCTACCTCCTCGATGGCGACGCGCACTTCCACCACGCGACGGGGGTCGTCGACTTCCTGGCCGACAACGGGCGGATGCCGCGGGTGATCGTCGTCGCGGTCCCCAACCCGTCGCAGTCCGCGCGGACCCGAGACCTCACCCCCGAGCACCGGTCCGCCACCGCGTTCGGGCAGCCCGCGGACTCGATGTTCCCGACCGCCGGCGGGGCCGGGACGTTCTTGCGCTTCCTGCGCGACGAGCTGGCCCCGATCGTGGAGTCCGAGTACCGGACGGCGCCGTTCAGCATCCTCGTGGGGCATTCTTTCGGCGGGTTGTTCAACGTCCACGCCCTGCTGAGCGACCGGTCGGCGTTCCGCGCGCACATCGCCATCAGCCCCTCCCTGTGGTGGGACGAGCGGCGGATGGTCGACGAGGCCGACGCGTTCTTCGACGGCCTCGCCGCCGGGACCGATTCCGCCGGTGCGGGTGGCCCGGCGTCTGCGAGCTCCGGCGGATCCCCGATATCGGACGACGGTCCGACGACCTTCGTCTACATGACCATGGGAAACGAGGGCGGCGCGATGCTGCGCGGCGCGTGGGAGCTCTCGGGCGTGTTCGAGGAGAAGGCGCCCGAGTGGCTCGAATGGGAGTTCACGCTGATGGATGCGGAGGACCACGGATCGGTCCCGCACCGCAGCCTCTATGACGGGCTCGAATGGCTCTACCGCGACTGGGCCCTGGCACCGTTCTCGACCGTCGCATGGGAGGACGACGAGCGGCTCGAGCGGATCGACGAGCATTTCGCGGCGGTCTCGGAGCGCTACGGCTACGACTTGCCGACTCCCGAGGCATTCCTGAACAACGTGGGCTACGCCCTCCTGGGGAGCGGCCGGCCCGAGTCGGCCATCGGCGTCTTCGAGACAAACGTCGAGCGGTACCCGGACTCGCCCAACGTCTACGACTCGCTCGGCGATGCGTACGACGCGGCCGACCGCCTCGACGACGCGATCGCGAGCTACGAGGAGGCGGTTCGGCGGGCCGAGACGGTCGAGCACCCGAACCTCGAGGTCTACCGCGGGAAGCTCGCCGAGGCGCGTGAGAAGCGGGGTTCGCCGAACGGGGTCGATGACCGACCCTGACGCACAGCCCCTCGACCTCGCCATCGTGGGCGCCGGCCCGTGCGCGCTCGCGGTCGGGGTCGCGGCGCGCGCGGCGGGCCTCGGCGCCGTCCTCTTCGACCGCGGGTGTCTGGTGCAGTCGCTCGTCGACTATCCCACCTACATGACGTTCTTCAGCACGCCCGAGCGGCTGGAGATCGGCGGCATCCCCTTCGTCGTCGCCGACGCGAAGCCGACCCGTCGCGAGGCCCTCGCGTACTACCGGGCGGTCGCGACGCGTCACGAGCTGGATGTCCGGCAGTACACCGAGGTGGTGGGCGTCTCGCCTGATGGCGCGGAGTTCCGACTCGATATCCGGGATCGCGCGGGTGCGGAGCGCGCCGTCTCGGCGGGCGCGGTGGTGCTCGCCACCGGGGCGCTCGCGCATCCCAACCGGCTCGGGTGTCCCGGGGACGACTCGGCGAAGGTGCTGCACTCGTTCCGCGAGGCCCACCCATACTGGCGCCAGGACGTGGCCGTCGTCGGCGGAGGCAGCTCGGCCGTCGAGGCGGCTCTGGCCCTGTACCGCGCCGGGGCCCGCGTCACCGTGATCCACTTCGAGGACAGGTTCGACAGCGGCGTAAAGCCGTGGATCCTGCCCGACATCACGAACCGGATCGAGGACGGCGCGATCGCGGTGCGCTGGCGGACGCGGGTCGCCGAGGTCCGCCCCGGCGCTCTGAGCCTGACGGGTGAGGACGACGGGTCGCGCGAAGAGCTGGCGAACGACTGGGTGTTCGCGATGACCGGGTGGCGACCCGATCACCGGTTCGTCGAATCCGTCGGCGTTCGGCTCGACGAGGAGACGGGGGTGCCCGAGCACGATCCGGCGACGTGCGAGACGAACGTGCCCGGCGTCTTCGTCGCCGGCGTCCTGACGGCCGGATACGACGCGAACAGGGTCTTCATCGAGAATGGCCGGCACCACGGCGAGGCGATCGTGAGGGCGCTGGTCGCCCGGGGGCGCGGATGACTCGAGGGGCGGTGCCCATGCGCCGTCGTCCGGCCGCTGGAGGCCCCGGCCTCAGCTCCCGGTCGGGACCTTCAGGATGGTGGGGGGCGTCAGCCCCGCCGCCCCCTCGAGGTCGCCGGCCGCGTACAGACGCCGGAACGTCTGGAGGTGCGAGTTCGAGATCACGTAGAGGTCGGGCCCCACGATGGCGGCGGTCGTCGGCTGATCGATGAGCGGGTGATCCTCCAGGATCGGGACCTCGCGGACGATCGTCGACAGCGATCCATCGAGATCGAGCCGCGTCACGTAACGCCCCGCTTCGTACGGCTGGACGACGATCAGGGCTCCGTCGCGGAAGTACAGCCCGTCGATCACACCGGCGATGGCCGTGTCCCGGGCGATGGGGTCCGGGTCGCCCGAGGCCATATCCACGCGAACGACGCCACGGCCGACCGCGACGAACATGAAGCGCTCGTCGGGAGTGATGTCGATCCCGTTCGCGCCACCCCATTCCGAGAGATCGGCGAACGTCTCGAGGTCGTCGCCATCCGTCCGCCGCAGCACGGCATCGCCCGCGCTGTCGGTGACGTACACGGTCCCATCGCGTGCGACGACGACGTCGTTGAGAAAGCCGGGTCGGGGCAGGACGGTGCGATGCCGCAGGGCTCCGGTCTCGAGGTCGACCGCGAAGAGCCCGGTGCGTCCCTCGAACGTCGGGTGCATGTCGATCATCGGCATCCCATCGCCCGCGTGGCTGCTCGCGAACCAGAGGAGTCGCCGCTCGGGGTCGACCCGCATCCCGACGATGCCCCATACGCCGTGGTCGACGCCCGCGAAGAACTCCTGCTGCGCGTCGTCGGCGCCGTCCACCCGGACGATATTCCGGTGCCAGGTGCTGCCGACGTAGAAGACGCCGTCGACAGGATCGTGGGCGATCCCCTCCGGGATCATGACCGGCTCGGGAATGGTGAAGGCGATCTCGACGGCCTGAGCCTCGAGCCGTGCCGAGTCCGGACCGATCGACGCCGCGATGCCGGCGAGGAGGAGCGTTGGGATCGGCCGGCGCCGTGGCGTCTCGATGATCGCCTCCGCTATTCAGGGGTCGGGTCGGGTGTTCCTACCGCGCCGTGCACTCCGAGGTCCGTCACGGTCACTCCTCGCGCAGCACCTCCATCGGCTGGACGCGCAGACCCCGCCGGGCAGGTCCGATCGACGCGAGCACACCCACCACGAGGAGAATGATCGCGACGGATGGCACGACGAACCCGCCCGCTCGTTGGAGAAGGGCCCCGCCAGAGATTCGGTTCAGACCCAGCGCGACCGCGATCCCGATCGTCAAACCGACCCCGAGCTGTGCGGCCGCCCGGGCGAAGACACTGCGGAGGATCCGTGCGCGGCTGGCTCCGAGGGCCGTACGGATCCCGATCTCCTTGAGGCGCCGCGTAACCGCGAACGACATGAGCGCGTAGATCCCCGCGGCCGACAGCAGGAGAACGCTGACGAGGACGAGCACGGTCACGATCCCCACTATCCGGAGGGCGAGCTGTGCCTGGCGCTCGACCGCGGCGAGCGTGCTCAGATCCGCGAGCCGAAGCGCCGGATCGAGCGTACGCGCGATCGCGTGGAACCGCTCGACGAGATCGGACGACGCGCCCCCGCGTACCCGGGCGGCGATCAGCGCGTCTCCTTCCGTGCGCCCGGGGGCGATCGGGTGGTACATCGTCGGCAGCACCCACTCGGGCCGGAGATCGTTGACGTGGAGGTCCGCCACGACGCCCGAGATCTGATGCCAGCGTGGCGGGAGTTTCTCGTCGATCCCTCCGCTCGGTCCCATCTCGACATACCGGACCCGCTGTCCGAGCGCGTTCGCTCCGCCGAGGATCGTCTCCACGAACCGTCTGTTCACGACGACGGGACGCGCCTCATCGGTCACGTCCGCCTCGTCGAAGACGCGTCCGGCGAGCACCGGGACGTCGAGTGCGTCGAAGAAGCCGGTATCCACCTGGCCCGAGCGGACCCTGCGCTCGGCGCGTTCGGCGGCCGGGACCCCGTCCACCTCGATCGTCTGGACCGGCTCGGTGCCCGGATACCTGAGCGCGCTCGTGATGTCCGTGACCTCGGGCTCGGCTCTCAGGCGCCTCATCATCTCCTGCTGGAGCGCCCGATATCGGTCGTCCGACTCCTCGCGCCAGGTGGCGAGGTCCGCCCCCGCCGGTCGGGTGTCGTCGAGCGCGAGCCGCCAAACCACGAGCTCCTCCGCTGCGAACGTGGGCTCCGTCCTCCCTTCCTCCACCTGCTCCAGGCCCACCGAGACAGCGGCCGGGAGACCGCCGACGGCGAAGGCGACTTGAGCTACGATGAGCGCCGTCCAGGTTCTCCCGAGCCGCAGGCCTTCCGTTGCGCGGGAGAGAGCCGGGTTCGCCCCGCCCCCTCCGGTCGCCTTGAGCGCCGGGACAACGCCCACGATCACCGACGCGAGCGCTGTCAGAACGAGAACGTAGAGCACCGTCGCCGGGGAGATGCCGAGACTCCACCAGAACGGTCTCCCGATCATCTCGAGTGCGATCATCTCGCTGCCCCACCGCATGCCCACATTCCCGAGGAAGAGCCCGATCGCGGCCGCGCCCCCGCAGAGCACGAACGCCTCGACGAAGAGCTGCGCCACGATCCGGCGCCGGCTCGCGCCGAGGGCGGTCCGCACGGTGATCTCGCCGGAGCGCATCGCCGTACGGGCGTACGCCAGCACGCCGACGTTTACCGCGACGATCACGAGAAGGAGGCTCACCATGAGCTGGAGGGTCGCCGCTTCCCGCAGATCCTCGCGTCGGATCTCCGACAGCGGATAGGCGTAGGGGAGCACTTCCGGCCGGAGATGCTCGTGGGTCTCGGGGAATTCGCTCGAGACCCGCCGGCCGAGCTCGGTGAGCTCCGCCTGCGCCTCCTCGACGGTGACCGATGGCGCGAGTCGGCCGAAGACGTTGATTGCCGGGCCTTCGCCCCGTTCGTAGTCGGTCGGCACCGTGCGGAACGGGATCCAGTAGTGGTGGCTCACGGGGAAGGTGAACCCCTCCGGCATCACGCCGATCACCGCGCTGATCTCATCGCCCACCCTTACCTGTCTGCCGACGACGTCGGGGTCCCCCCCGAAACGCGTCTGCCAGGCTTCGTGCCCGATCACCAGGACCGGGGGTGCCCCCGGCTGGTCGTCCGAGTCGACCAGCGTCCGGCCGAGGAGGGGGGCGACCCGCGCCACCCGGAAGCCCGAGGCGGTCATCTGCGCCATGGCGACCGCCCCCGTCGCGGCACCCGGGACCGAGAGGTTTCGCCCGACCGTCGTGAACGCGGAGAGGTCCTCGATCGTCCGAACGCTCGTGCGCCAGTCATGGAAGTCGCGAAGGGAGCGCCGTTCCTCCCTGTTCCGTTCGAGGTCGAAACTCTGGACTCCGACGAGCCGGTCGCCCTCGTCGAGCGGGATCGTCGGGAAGAAGCCCGAATAGAGGAGGGCGAAGGATCCGGATCCGATCGCGACGGCGACGACCATCCCGATGCCCCCCACGAGCGTCAGCCCGGGGTGTCTGACGAGCATCCGGAGACCCAGCTTCGCATCGAGCGCGGACACTCCGGCCAGTCGCCGTTTCGGCCGGTCGCGGCGTGTGAGGGGCGCTCCCCGGCCGTCGGGGCCCGGCGCCTGCCACCCGCGACCGACCCGAATACGCTCGCTTATCAGCACGCGCGCGATGTCGAGTGCGTCGAACCAGGTGAGAACCGACGCTGCGATCCGGCCGCGCGCGTCGATGCGCTGTCGGTGCACCTCCTCGAGATCGCCGATCACGTCGTCGGCCCGGCCTCGCGGAGCCAGACGGCGGATGAGCGCGGAGGCCCAACGGGGCGCGCTCAACTCGCCTCCTCCCGCAGGTCGCCCATCAGCCCCTCGACCATCGACTCGATCGCCGTCGTGGTCGCCCGGAGCGCGCTCACGCCCTCGGGTTCGAGTGCGACGAGTCGACGCGGTCGTCCGCCTCGCTCGGGACGAGGGTCGCCGAGCCGGGTCGCGACGAGCCCCTTGGCTTCGAGCCGCCGGAGGGTCGTGTACACATTCGCCCGCCGGATCGATCGGCCGGTGCGCCGCGCGATGTCCTCGGCGATCGACACGGTGTACGCCTCATCGGGCCCGAGGCGAAAGGTGGCCAGCATCACGAGCAGCTCGAAGTCGCCGAGCGACGGAGTCCCTGTCTTCGCTTTTTTAGTCACAACGTGACTATAGGCGCGGGTGCACTCGAGATGCAAGCTCCGTCACGCGCCGAGCCCGGGCGAAGGATCGTGGCGCCAGACTCTACTCCGCTCGCAGCGCGATCACCGGGTCGACCCGCATGGCGTGACGCGCCGGGAGCCAGGCGGCGAGCAACGCGACCGCGAGCAGCACGACCGACACGACGATCAGGGTCCCGAGATCGCGCGCCGAGACGCCGTAGAGCAGCGACGAAAGGGCCCGGCCCGAAACCAGCGCGAGGACCAGCCCGACGGCGAGCCCCACTCCCGTAAGGGCCATCGCCCGTCCCAGCACGCCCCGCATCACCGAACCGCGGGCGGCCCCGAGCGCCAACCGGACACCGATCTCGGAGGTGCGGCGCGCCACCGCGTGCGCCAGCACGCCGTAGAGTCCGAGGGCCGCGAGGAGGACCGCCAGAGTCGCCGCGACGGCGAGCACCGAGGTCGCCAGTCGCTCCTGCGCGACGATGTCGCCGAGCAGCGACTCGAGGGGCCGTACGTCGATGACCGGGACGGTGCGGTCGACGGCCTCGATCGAACCGCGGACGCCGGTCGCGAGACGCTCCGGCTCGCCCCCGCCGCGCGCGAGGACCGCCATCCTGGCGAAGCCCTGTCCGCCCGGGATCTGCTCGAAGCTGAAGTACATGTGGGGTCTCGCGGCCTCACGCGGCGAACCGGAGCGGATATCCGCGACCACGCCGACCACCTGCATGAAGGGGCCGCCCGGCCCCTCGATGCTGATTCGCGTCGCGAGCCCGTCGCCCCCCGTCAGATCGCGAAGCCATGCGGCGGCCGCCTCGTTCAGGACGATCGCGGGCGCCGCCCCTTCGCGGTCCTGCTCGCTGAACGCTCGTCCCGCACGCGTCGGGATCTCCATGGTCTCGAAGTAGTCGTTCGAGACGATCGAGAATCCCATGCTCAGTCGCTGTCCGTCCGCAGGGGCGGACCCCTCGATCGAGATCGACGTACCGTCGCTCCCCGACCCGGGAAGCCGGCTCGTGAGAGCGGCTGCGCGGGTGTCGGGAAGCGCGCGCACCGACGCCAGGACGTCGAGGTAGAACCGCTTGATCCGCTCGCCCTCGTACCCCTGGAGGCTGGGATCGAGCTGTGCCGTGAGCACGCCTTCCGGCTCGAAGCCGCGATCGACCAGCCGGAGGTTCGCGAGCGTGCGACCGAACAACCCGGCCGCCGCCAGGACCGCCACCGACAGGGCGACCTGAACCACGACGAGCGTGTCCGCGACCGACGGCCTGCCTCCCCGAAGCCGCCCCGGCGCCGCGGTCCTGAGGGCGGCGACGACGTCACGCCGCGCCGCGCCGATCGCCGGCGCGAGGCCGAAGGCGAGACCCGTGAACCCCGTCGCGACCGTCGCGAAGACGAGGACGTTGCGGTCGATGACGAAGTCGAGCGAGAACGGCAGGGGAAGAGAGGTGAAGAGACCCCGCGTCGCGACCGCGATCGCAAGCCCGGCCGCTCCGCCGACGAGCGCGAGCACCCCCGTCTCGGTGACGAGCTGGCGCAGCAGTCGCCCCTGCGTGGCGCCGAGCGACTGACGGACCGCGACCTCGCCCCTGCGCGAGTGTCCCCGCGTGAGGAGGAGGTTCGCCACGTTCACGCACGCGACGAGCAGGACCAGCATGACGAGCGCCATGAGGATCCACCCGAAGCCGAGC
Source organism: Gemmatimonadota bacterium (assembly GCA_033720355.1). Classification (GTDB taxonomy): domain Bacteria; phylum Gemmatimonadota; class Gemmatimonadetes; order Palauibacterales; family Palauibacteraceae; genus Palauibacter. The sequence goes on along the minus strand of JAWWCR010000045.1, from coordinate 5,733 downwards.
AGCCGTGACCGCATGCCGAACGGCATCGTCGCGTCCCGGAAGTCTTCGAGCGAGTACTCGCGGCCCGTATTCGTCGACGGGTACTCCGACACGAGCCGCTCCCCGATGAGATCGACCTCGGCCTGCGCACGATCGATCGTGACGCCGGGTGCGAGTCGTCCCAGGACGTCGATCCCGCCCCAGCCGCGTCGATGGAGGAGGAGCCCGGACGAGGGCATCAGGTGGGGCTGCATCGCCATCGGCACGTAGATGTCGGGCGCCGTAACCAGGTTCGTCCCCCGAAACCGCGGGGGCGCGACCCCCACGATCGTGAAGGCCCTCCGGTTGAGCGTGATCGTCGCGCCGATCGCCGATTCGTCGCCGCCGAACGCGGTCTGCCACGTATCGTAGGAGAGGACGGCCACCGCGTCGCGGCCGGGCGCCTCGTCCTCCTCGGGGAGGAAGAAGCGCCCGGCCGCGGGGGCGATGCCGAGCGTACGGAAGTAGCTCTCCGAGACCATGAGTCCCTCGAGCCGGGACGTCCCCGAGGCCGTGGTCACGTCGACCTCGCGCGCCTTGAACGCGGTCAGGTCGGAGAACGACTCCGCCGATACGACGAAGTCGCGGTAGTCCATGTACGACGAGACGCCCGGGTCGCCGCTCTCGCTGGTGTACAGGGCGACGAGCTCATCCGGCGCGTGCACGCCGGGAAGCGAGCTGAAGAGGAGCGCGTTCACGAGCGTGAAGACGGAGGTCGTGAGCCCGATGCTGACGGCGATCGTCGTGAAGGCCGTCAGCGTGAACCCGGGGCTGCGTCTGAACTGCCGCAGGGCGAACCGGATGTCCTGCACAACCCCGTCGAACCAGAGACCGCCCCACACCCGCCGTGTGGCGTCCTTCACGCGGCCCACGTTCCCGAACTCCCGTCTCGCCGCCATCTCGGCTTCCTCGCGCGATGCGCCGCGCGCCATGCGCTCGCGGATCGCCATCTCGAGGTGCGTCCGGATCTCCTCGTCGATCGTCGACTCGAGCCGTCTACGGCGCAGCCAGCCGATCACGCCTCGCCCTCCTGTCGGGGCGCGAGAATCCGCGCCATGACGTCGGACATCAACTCCCACCGGTCACGCTCGACCGCGAGCTGCTTACGCCCTGCGTCGGTCAGCCGGTACTCGCGCACGCGCTGCCCGCTGTCCGACTTCACCCAGCTCGCTTCGACCAGCTTCTTCTTCGCGAGCCGGTGGAGCGCCGGGTAGAGCGATCCGGTGTTCACCTGGAGGACGTCGCGCGAGGTCGACTGGATCATCTGGACGAGCCCGTACCCGTGACGCGGGCCCCAACGCAGCGTCTGCAGGATGATCAGGTCGAGCGTGCCCTGGAGCATCTCGATCCGGGCGAGCGGCTCGTCGCGCTTGGTCATGTGCCGTCTCCGTCTTCCGCCGCGGCCCCGGGCGGGCCGGTCGTGGCAGGGTGTAGGCCGTCTACAGCCATAAGGTGTAGACTATCTACACCCTGCCGGGTGAGTCAAGCGGAGACGGCCCGGCTGCGGTCAGCCGACCCGCACCCAGGCGTACATCTTCGCGCTCACGAAGTGCGGGAGCACCTCGCAGATCACCAGGTAGAGACCCGGCTCGTCGAACGTCATCGACCACGAAACGGTCGGTCCGAAGTTGACCGCGGTCCGGGCGATCCGATCGCCCGGATCATCGAGGATGGGCGGGAAGCCGCTGATTATCGGTGCCGCCGTGCTCAGGTCGATGTCGGCGGGCGTCACCCCCGGCGCGTAGACGGCCACGTTGTGCCCGGCGGCGATCCGGAATTCCACGGTGGCCCCGGGCGAGATCACGGTGGTTCGCGGGCTGATCCGGTCCTGGGCGTGATACGACGCATCGTGGCTGCCGGGCGGAAAGTAGTCCGTCCCACGATCCGGATGCCCGACCTCGACGACGACGGGGCCCGCGGGCGCGCGCGAGCCGCGGGCGACATCCGGGTCGGTGAGACCGGCCGGGCGGTCGGAGCACCCGGACAGCACACCGATAGCGACCAGGCCCGCAGCGGCGGCGATTCGATCGATACGCATCATGACGACTCCTTGTGGGCGCTGCTGGTTCGACTCGCGGACCGGGCGGCACGGTGACCGTCGATCCGCCTCCGACAGCACGTGCGCAGCCGGGAGCCGGAAGGGGCAGTTGGGTCGGGGCGCTACCGTTCGGAGGCGTGTCGACGTGACCAGTCGCGCAGCCGGATGGAGAACCCCACCTCCTCGAGGATCGCGTCGAACCGGGGATCTCCGCGCAGCGGGTCGAAGAGGGGCTCGGTCGCCAGAAAGCTGACCTGCCAGTTGCGGGCGGCCACCGCTCGTTCGAGCCAGTCGAACGCCGCGTCCGTCTCACCTACCGCGGCGTAGGCGGCCACGAGGACCATCTCGGGGACCGCTCCCGACTCCGCCGCCGCCTCGGCCTGCTCGAGCTCGCGTCGCGCCTCGTCTTCGAGTCCGAGCCGCATGAGGGGGATCGTCACGAGCGCCCACTCGGGGGCCCGCGAGAAGCTCCCCCGGAAGCGGCGAAACGCGGTGATGGCGGCCTGGTGCTCGCCCAGCGCGACCAGGCTCAGGGCCGAGTACAGCCCGGCCACGAAGTTCGGGGCGCGTGCGTTCACCTGTTCGAATACCTCCAGGGCGCGCTCGAAATCCCGCTCCTGGTAGTACGCCCGCCCTTCGTCGGCGACAGCGAGGGTGTTCAGCGGGTCGAGCTCCTGCGCCCGGCGGCTCTGGACACGGGCCTCCTCGAACCGCGCCTGATGCGCCAGCAGCTGGGCATACCAGTATCGGGCGACCACGTAGCCCGGCGCGGCCTCCAGGGCGGCCTGGAAGTGCTCTTCGGCGGCGTCGAAGTCCCAGTAGTAGTCCATCATGAGGTCGCCGAGCGTGGTGTGCGCCTCGACGAGCTCCGGATCGAGCGCGAGCGCCCGCTCGACCGCCTCCTGAGCTCGCGGGAAGCCCACCTCGGGAGTCAGCATCCCGTACGAGGTCATCGATACGTAGACGTCGCCGAGGGCCGACCAGGCTTCGGCATACTCCGCGTCGATCTCGAGGGCGCGGCGAAGGAGCGTCTCGGCTTCCGTAAACCCGTCGCGCGTCCGCCCGCTCCACAGGTATCGAGCCCGGAAGACGAGCGTTTGCGCCTCGCGATCCACGACCGGTCCTCGAGCGGGTGATGGATCCGGCAGGTCGAGGGCTCGGGTCAGGAGCCCGGCGACCTCGCTCTCGAACTCGTCGAGCGTCCCCGAGCCGTCGGAATAGACGCTGTTCCCGACCTCCTCGCCGGACGAGGGGTCGACGATGCGGACCCTGGCCTCGCGGTCGCCGTCCGCCCCGCCCACGCTCCCGGTGACGACGGCGGACACGCCGACCACGCGCGCGAGCTCACCGAGGCCGACAGCGGCTGCCTCGGCGACCGATCCGCTCACCACGATCTCGACGCCATCGAGCCGCTCCAGGCGGTGAAGGATGCGATCGGTCACGCCGTCCGCGAAGATCCCGAGCTCGGGGTCTCCGGCGTCGTGCGAGAACGGGAGCACCGCGACCCGGGGGAGCGCGGGACGCGGGGTCTCGACCGAGGTCCTGCTCGCCGCCCCGGGGCCGTCGACGGGATTCCCGTTCCACGATCCGATGATCGTCGCCAAACCGATTGCGGCCGCTCCGACGATCGCGGCCGCGACGCCGATCCATCCACGCCGCGCGCGGGCGGGCTCCGGCGGTGCGGCGCCGGATTCGAGGTCGGCGATGAGCGACCCGGCGTCGGGATACCGGTCGTCGGCGTCCTTCTCGAGGCACCGCAGGACGACGCTCGAGAGGTCTCCGCCCCGCGCCCCGAGATCGTCGATGTCGCGCACGTCCGAGTGTCGGATCGCGACGACCATCGCCCGGTCGTCCGTCCCCCCGAACGGACGCCGGCCCAGCAGCATCTCGTAGAGGACGACCCCGAGCGACCACAGGTCCGACCGCGCATCGACCTCGTCCCCTTCGGTCTGCTCGGGGCTCATGTACGCGATCGTCCCGAGCGTGCTGCCCGTTCGGGTCAGGGCCTGCCCCGAGATCTTGGCGATCCCGAAATCCACGATCTTCGCGAGCCCGTCGCGCGTGAAGATGACGTTGCCGGGCTTGAGGTCCCGGTGGACGATCCCGGCCGCATGCGCGGCGCCGAGCCCGCGTGCCAGCTGTGTCGCGATGTCGCGCGCCTCGTCAGCCGGTAGCGCCCCTCGCACGAGCCGTTCGCGCAGCGTCTCGCCGTCGTAGTAGGCCATCGCGATGAACACGCGGCCGTCCTCGGCCTCGCCGATGTCGTAGACCGTGCCGACGTTGGGGTGTTCCAGAGCGGACGCCGCACGGGCCTCCTCGCGGAAGCGCTCTCCCGCCCGCGGGTCGAGGTGCATGTGCGGAGGGAGGAACTTGAGCGCGACGGGCCGATCGAGACGGGGATCGTGTCCCAGATATACCTCGCCCATCCCGCCCCGTCCGAGGAGGCGGTCGATGCGGTACGGGCCGGCGACGCGTCCGGCCATGCTCCCGGAGTCGTCGGACGCCTGACCGTCATCGCCTTCGAGGAGGCTCCCCGCCCGCGCCGCGACGCCCGCGAGCCACTCGCCGCCGCTCGCCTCCGCGTCCAGCAGCGCTTCGACCTCGGCCCGCAGCGCGGCGTCGGGACACTCGCGGTCGAGCAGACGCGCCCGGTCGCCGGCCGACATGTCGAGGGCTCGCACGAACAGGGCCTCGGCCCGGGTGCGATCGTCGTCGCCCCCGGCCCGGGCGTGCGGTGAGCTCATACGTCGTCCTCGCCGTCGCCCAGCGCCTGGTAGAGCCGCGCCCGCGCCAGGGCCCAATCGTACTTCACCGTGCGGGCCGAGACCTCGAGGGCTTCGGCGGTCTCGGCGACGCTCATCCCCGCGAAGAACCGGCATTCGACGACCCTGACGAGTCGCGGGTGGGTCGACTCGAGGGAGAGCAGCGCGCGCTCGAGATCGAGGACGTCGGCCGCGATGTCCTCGCCCGAGCCCTCGCCCCTGGCTCGTTGCGTGTCGAGCGTGACCGCGCGGTCGCCGCCCCCGCGCTTCGTCGCCTTGCGACGTCGGGCGTGCTCGACGAGAACCTGACGCATGGCGCGCGCGGCCGCGCCGAAGAAGTACGCGCGTCCCCGCTTACCGACGCCCGTCGAGTCGGCGAGCTTCAGATAGGCCTCGTGGACGAGCCCGGTCGTGTCGAGCGTGTGTCCCTCGGCCTCCCGCGCCAGGTGCCCGCGCGCGAGATCTCGCAGTTCGTCGTAGAGGATCGGGACGAGGTGCTCGAGGCTCACGGGCTCCGCGGAGCCCAACGGATCCGGGTCTTCGGGATGCGGCGAATCGGCGATGACCACCGTCCTGGCTGATCTCCTGAGGATGGGTGACCTGCGGGAACGTATGCCCGCAGCGGATCGCGAACCAACGGCTCCCGACGCTGTCTTCGCCCGCTCGAGCACCGGCCCTCCTCGCGGCGTTCCCCCGTCTCGACGTCGTCCCGCCATGAGCGGCGAGGTGTGTCGTGCAGTCCCGAGAGGACATGCGAGACAGCGAGCGAGAAGGGGCAACAGCTGCTAGGAGGCTGCTGAAAAACCCCAGCGGGTCGCGTTACGCGCGCCACAGCCCCGGATCCAAGGAAGAACGGGGGCACCCACCGAAGGTGGGTCGGCATAGCCTAGCTACGTCGAGGAGTTCTGGGGGCAC
>JAWWCR010000044.1:0-28634 GCA_033720355.1 Gemmatimonadota bacterium | reverse complement strand
CGCCCGAGCTCCTCGTAGCGGACCACGGCCTCGCGAAGACGCGCGATCATGTGGTTCGCTTCGCTCATGGGAGGAGGGGTCAGCTCTCTTCTTCGTCCTCCGCTGCGTCGTCGGCGACGTCCTCCTCGGCGGTCGGCCCGACGTCCGCCTCGGCGGTCGCGACCGCGGCATCGGCCTCCTCGGCCTCCGCCGCCGGCTCCTCGGCCTCCGCAGCCTCGGCCTCCGCCGCCGGCTCCTCGGTCTCCGCAGCCTCGACCTCCGCTGCCGGCTCCGACGTCTCGGGGGTCTCGCCCCCGACCGCCGATCCGTACTTCGCCTTGAACCGCTCGACCCGGCCGGCCGTGTCGACCAGCTTCTGCTTGCCCGTGAAGAACGGGTGGCAGTGCGAGCAGATCTCGACGTGGATCTCGCCGACCGTGGTCCGCGTCTCGGTCACGCGGCCGCAGGCGCACGTGATCTGGGCCTTCTCGTATTTGGGATGGATCCCGGCTTTCATCGTATCTCCCCATCAGCAAATACGGCCGCGCATCGCTCGGGCGCGGCCGCAGGGCATTTCGAGCACGCCAAGCTACTCTCGGCGTGTCGCGAATTCAACGTCCTCCTGCCCCGTCGCGTTCCCCTCGTCGCCTCGCCGACCGGAGCTACGGCGCCCCCGGGGCGAGGTCGATCCGCTCGGCCACCGCGGCCTCGATCCGACCCCGCGTGTAGTACAGCGGGAAGAAGCCGTCGCGCGCCCACCCGTCGAACAGGTTTCGGTACATCGGACTCGCGGGGTCGCCGACCTGACCGGGCGTGTTCGCGAACACCGCCGCATCCCAGTCGCCCGCCTCGACGATGAGCCGGAACGACGCCCCCGACGTCTGGTTGTCGCCGAAACCGGTCTGACCGACGGTGTATCCGTTCCCGCCCCGCGGCGTCGGGCCCACCTCGAGCAACCGGCGGGTCTCGTCGTTCACGGCCCCCGACAGCGGGTGTCGCAAGAGGACGTGCTTGAACCGCACGTCCCCATAGCGCAGCGCCTCCGAGCCGGGCAGAAGCGCCTCCGACCCGAAGCGTCGGGCCAGATCCTCGAGCCCCGCGAGGAAGGTCAGCCGCACGAACTCGTCGCGACCGGCCACCGGGTCGCCATCGCCGAGGGGGGCGAACCACCCGGGAGGTGCAGCCAGCCAGTCGATGATCTTCTTCATCGAGACCGACCCGATCGCACCTCTCGCCTCGGCGGGGATGGCGAGGTCGGCCATCTGCCGCTGCACCTGCCGCTCCCACGCGACATAGAGCGCCGCCTCGCGCGACTCGGGCCGCAGCTCGTAGTCCCAGTCGAACAGCTCGTGACGCAGATCGGAGAGCCCGTCCGACGGCCACTCCATCTTCCGCAGCATGGGCACCAGCGAGCGCGCGGGAAGCGACAGGTAGTCGGTCTGGAGCTCGATCATCTCCGACATCGTGAAGCGGCGCCCCGAGGCCAGGACCTCACCGATCCGTGCCGAGCGGAAGGCGTCGCTCCACTGGTATCCGACGGCGTCGGGGTGCCCGTAGTCGGGCGGCACGTTGTTCTCGTTCGCCGTCGCGAAGAAGCCCCGCTCGGGGTTCAGGACATTCGGCTTCTGCACGATCTCGAGGTAGCCGTCCCATTCGTACCGACCGTCGCCCGGTACCGGGACGAGCCCGGACCAGTTGCGCCGGATCGGCGCGATTCCGACGGACTGCCACCCGATGTTCCCGTCGACATCGGCCCAGATCATGTTCTCGCCGGGGATGTTGCTGTAGTTGCACGCCTCGCGGAACTCCTCCCACGTGGTAGCCTGGTCCATGCGCAGGCTCGCGAGGTACGGAGCCCCGCCGATCTCCATCCAGCCGGCCCGGACCGCGTAGGCGACCTCGTTCTCGGGATCCTCGTAGACGACCGGACCGTGGCGCGTGTACTTGTGCGTGAACTCGGCGCGACCCCCGCCCTTCACGTCGACGGCGTCGTCGATGGTGCGCATCTCCTCCCACCCGCCCCGATACCAGTACCGGTCCGGATTCCCCGGCTCGGTGCGGTAGACGTACAGGTCTTCCGCGTCGGTGAAAAAGACGGTGAGCCCCCAGGCGCCGTACTCGTTGTGCCCGATCGAGACGCCCGGGAGGACGGGCTCGCCCCCGCCGATCACGTTCCACCCGGGACCCACCAGGTGGACCAGGTACCGCAGCGACGGCGCGGCCTGCACGCGGTGCGGGTCGTTGGCCATGATCGCGCGCCCGCTGAGCGTCCTCGATCCGTGGACCACCCAGTTGTTGCTCCCGAGCGCCGTGCGCTCGAGGGCGTCGAACGGACGGTTCACTCCCGGCATGTCGGGGACGGCCGAGAGCCCGCCGTCGGCCGTGGTCGATCGGAAGCGCGGCGCGACATGCTCGGGCCGGAAGCGAATCGGGCCCCGGAAGGCGTCGTAGACGCCGAGGATGTCCGCATCGAGCAGCGACCCGTCGATGGCCTCGTCGATCGCCAGCTCGGGGTCTCCGGGGTGGAAGTACGAGAGCTCCTTCACCGCCTCCGGACCGATGGCGGCGACCGCGCGCCCGATGTCGAGCTCGGACGTGACGTTCATGAGGAGACCCTGGTGACGCGAGATCACCACCTCGGGGGTCCAGTCCTGCGGCTCGATCCCGAGCATCTCGAACTCGATCGGGAGGAGCGACGGATCGCGCCGCGTCTCGTCGATCCGCGCGTTCACCCCGTCGACGAACGCCCGGATGATGAGCGAGCCGCGCGGGTGGTAGTGGTTCAGCTCCGTCTCGAGATCGCCGCGGAACCTGAAGAGGCGGGCCCCGCGGTCACGCTCGATCTCGCCTTCGCCGAGGATCTCGGCGACCGTGCCCGTGGCCTGCCGGCGCCACATCTCGAACTGGAAGAGACGGTCGCGCGCCGCGTTGTACCCCTGCGCGAAGAAGAGGTCGTGTTCGGTCTCGGCGTAGATGTGCGAGACGCCCCACAGGTCCTTGAGGATCTCGACCGGCTGTTCGAGCCCCTCGACCTCGAGCCGGGTGTATTCGGGAGCCGGGAGCTCGCCCGCGAGAAGCGCCGGACCGCGGGGATCGGTTGGTGCGAGGGTGGCCGCAGCCGCCAGACACGCGACGGCGAGCGGGGCGAGAACAGTGCGGGTTCGCATCGGGTCTCCGGGCCGTGGGTAGGGGCTCGACCCTCGTGCCGGCGATGCCGGGCCGGCGCGAGGGCCCTCGCCCGGAAGCTATGCGCGGTCGCCGGAGCTGTCAGCGGCTCGCGATCGAGTCCCCCGCGGCCGCTGCGTTCGAGCCGGGACGACGGCGGATCGGGGCTCAGCGGCCGGCGGCCGCCCGGTCGACGCGGGACAGCGCCGGCCGGCCCGGCCACCTGACTCGCCCGAGAAGAACGCGCGCCGCCCCCCGCTCGCGATCGAACCGGAGCGAGTCGGCCGCGGGGATCGGCCGCTCGACCGGGAGATCGACCGACGATGGATCGACCGCGCGCCCGTTCACGCGGAACTCGTAATGCAGGTGCGGAGCGGTGGACAGCCCGGTCGACCCGACCGCACCGATCGCTTCGCCCTGTTCGACGACGGCCCCCGTGCGCAGTTCGTCGGCGACCCCGCTGAGATGGGCGTACCGCGTGCGGACCCCCCCGCCGTGATCGAGCTCGATCATCAGCCCGAGGTCGCCGGCCCACCCGGCACGCACGACCGAGCCCGCGCCGGTCGCACGCACGAGGGTCCCGGACGGCGCACCGTAGTCGGTCCCCGTATGGGCGCGGTAAACCCCGAGAACCGGGTGGAACCGCTGACCGGCGAACCGGCTCGTCACCCTGACGAGATCGAGAGGAGCCCGCAGGAAGGCGCCGCGCAGGGCGCTACCCCCGTCGTCGTAGTACCACGCGTCCGTCTCGTCGGACGGGCTGAACCGGTACGCCTCGTGGTGCGTGTCGCCGAGGGCGTACTCGGCGGCGAGGACCGTCGCCTCGCGGAGCGATCCGTCGGGGCGCAGCGCACGTTCCATCGCCACGCGGAACGCATCGCCCGGTCGCGGGTCGCGGAAGAAATCGATCTGCCACGCGTACACTTCGGCGAGATGGCCGGCGAGCGCCCCCTTCTCTTCCACCGTAAGACGGGACGCGTCGCCGGCGAGCCTGGCGGCCCACAGCCCGCCCTCGAGCAGCCCCGACACGACCACCGTGTCGCGTGTGACCTCGACACTGTCGACGGAGAGGTCCCACACCGCGCCACGGCGGATGAAGTCGAGCGTGCGGTCTGCGTCGACTCGAAGCTCGATACGCTCGACCGGCTCGCCGGGCCACCCGTGGAAACGGGCCTCGACACCGGGTTGCGGGGCGGTCCAGTCCGCATGGCCCCTGACACGGTCGAGCAGACGGCGTACCTCCGGCCCCGAGAGTCCGCCGCGCTCGAGCAGCTGTGGAACGGTCTCGCCGGCGTCGAGGGTGATCGCGTTCGACGGAAGGATGAGCGGGCGATGGCCGAACCCCGCGGCCACCGAGCCGCTGCGCTCGTCGCCGCCACCGCACGCGGCGACCGTCAGCACCGCAAACAGGGCGCGGCGGATGGACGACGATGGCTTTGTGACGGCGGACATGCGTGCTCCCGACCCGGGTTCCCCCATCCTCAACGGCAACCTCCCTGCCCCCGTCACACCGACTGCACGAAAGCTCGCAACACGTTGTGTCAACGATAGTTACGACGCCGGGCGATCCACAGCGACGCCGCGGGGCCGCCGCCCCGCCCTGCATTATGCGCGATCGGCCACCCGGATCACGAACTTGAGACCCGACCACGTCTCGTCGACCGCGCACACCTTCACATCGACGAGACCACTCTCGAGCCCGAGCCGCCGCACCTCGTTCCCGTCGAGCTCGGTCTGGACCCCGGAGGCCTTCTTCGGCCAGGAGAGCCATACCATCCCGTCGCTGGCCATGCGCTCGCGCGCGGCGTCGAGACCGGCCACGAGCCCCTCGACGGTCGTCGCGAAGACATGGGAGAACTCGATCTCGTGGTCCCCGGGCGCAGCTTCGCGGCTCCCCTCCGGGATCTCTCCAAGCAGATCCCAGTACCCTTCGGGTGCGTCCCAGAGCGCGATCCGGTCACCCGCCCGGATCCCCAGCTTCCGGACGAGGGGCGTTCCCGAGTACCCGGCGCTTGTGGGGCTCATATTCTTCCCTCAACCTCCAACCTCAGGTTCGTCCTTTACCTACTCGTCCAGGAGGCACCCGATGTCCCGACGGCCCTTCCAGCTCATCGCGGCGTGCGCGCTCGTACCCGTCGCGCTCGCCCCGCCGACCGGCATCGCGGGGCAGTCCCCGGATACGGACGTCTACCTGGCCGAGATCTCGAGCTCCGGGGCGTCGGTCTCGTTCGCCGGTTGGACAAACGTCACGGCGCGCGAGGGCTACGACAACCAGCCGAGCTTCACACCCGACTCGCGCGCGGTCCTCTACACGGTCCAGGAGGACGGCCAAACGGACATCTACCGCTATGACGTCGAGACCGGGTCGACGTCGCGCGTGACCGATACGCCCGAGAGCGAGTACTCGGCGACGGTCATGCCCGACGGCGAGCGCTTCTCCGTAATCCGGGTCGAGGCGGACTCCACCCAGCGGCTCTGGAGCTTCAGGATGGACGGGTCGTCGCCCGAGCTCGTCCTCACCGACGTCGCACCGGTCGGCTATCACGCGTGGCTGGATGATACGACGCTCGGTCTGTTCGTCCTCGGGCAGCCGGCCACCCTGCGGATCGCCGACGTGACCACGGGTGAGGCGACGCTCCGGGCGCATGCGATCGGCCGGTCGCTCCACCGGGTCCCGGGACGGACGGCAGTGAGCTTCCTGCACAGGGACGGCGGGATCGCGACGCTTCGCACCCTCGATCCGCATTCCGGAACCGCCCGCGTCATCGGCGAGCCCGTCGCAGGCTCGCAGGACTATGCGTGGACCCCGGACGGCGTGATCCTCATGGGGTCCGGATCCCGGCTCTACGCGCTCGATCCGCTGACCGACACCGAATGGCGCGAGGTCGCCGATCTCGCCGATGCCGGCATCGACGGCATCACACGCCTCGCGGTGAGTCCCGACGGCCGGAGGATCGCGGTGGTCGCGAACGGCTCCTGACAGCGACGCGTGACGCCGCCCGCTCGACCACCGTCGTAGGAATGAGACGGGGCGACGCGACGGCGTTGCCGGAGCGGTGACGAGGGGTGCGGTCGGGGCTCCGGCACGCCGGCATCCCCCGCTACCCCCCGAGCCGTTAGGTTGACGAGCGGGCCCCGAACCGAGGGCCACGAAGGAGCGAGAGGATGGATCATGGATCGAGCGGAACGGACCCGCAGCTATCGACGGACACTCGCCATCGCCATCGGAGTGTCACTTGGCGCCCACCTGCTCGCCCTGGCCTGGGTTCGATTGACCGTCCCCACCTTCGCCGATCGCGAGGAGGCCCGGGCGCTCCGGGTGCTCGATCTGCCGGACGACTGGGAAGACACCGCGATCGAGGTGGTGCCGCTCGAGACCGCCCTGGCGGCCGAGTCCGGCGCCGAGCTCGAGGGCGTCACGGCGACGACTGCCACTGCCGAAGCGCCCGAGCCCGCGGCGGGGGGTGCCGAGCTCGCGCTCGCCGCGGTCGAGCCGGTCGATCTTTCGGCGGCCACACCCGCGCCGACGCTGACGCTCGAGCCCGTCGAGGCGATGCCCGTCGCCGAGGTGGCGATCGCGCGATCCAACCGCGGCGTGGTGCTCCGTACGGGCGGCGGGACATCCGCGTCGACGGGGATCGACTTCATCGCGACGAGCGGCGCTGCGCGGGACGCCGAGCGTGAGCGCGAGGGAGACGGTTGGGGCGGTCTCGGCGGTATCGGGGTCGGCGTCGTGGGTGGCGGCGGGGACTGCCCGACCTCGGGCGGGGTCCCGTTCATCAACCCGTTCGGCGGCAGCGGCGGCGTACCCACGACCGGCCCCGGGATGGGGATCATCGGGGCGCGGCCTCCGACCACCGGCGCGATCAACCGCTTCGGCCCGAGGATCGGCGGCGGGCGCTAGCAGCACCCGGCGGCGCCGCCGACCTCATCGGTAATCCGGGCCGGCGTGCGCCGGCCCGCGATCAGGCGCTCTTCGCCTTCTTCTTCTTCCCCGCCTCGCCGGCGTCCTTCGAGACGCTCGCTTTCAGCGCCTCCATCAGATCGATGACCTGAGCGGCCGGCTCTTCCTCCGACGGAGCCGTGATCTCCGCTCCGTCCGCGATCTTCTTCTCGATCGCACCGAGCATCCGCTGTCCCACCTCGTCCTCGTACACCGAGGGGTCGAACTTGTCGGACGCGATCTGCTCGATGAGCTGCACGGCGAGCTTGAGCTCGGCGTCCTGCACCTCGCCCTCGCCCGACGGCACTTCCGACAGGGAGCGCACTTCCGTGTCGTAGTGGAGCTGCTCCATGACCAGGTGGTCCCCGACCGGCCGGACGAGCACCAGGTACTGCTTGCCGCGCGCGGCGTATTTGGCGAGCGCCGCCCAGCCCGTCTGCTCCATCGCGGCGCCGAGGAGCTTGTACGCCTTGGAGCCGCCCGTGTTGGGCCCGAGGTAGTACGTCTTCCCGATGTAGGCCCGCTCGACGGCATCGACGGGGACGAACTCGACGATGTCGATCGAGCCGCTCGCCTCGGCCTCGAGCGCCTTGAGCTCGTCGGCGGTGAAGGTGACGTACTGGTCCTTCGCGAACTGGTACCCCTTCACGAGCTGGTCGCGCGGCACCGGCTCGCCGGTCTTGGCATGGACGTATTGCTGCTTTACCCGCGCACCGTCCGGGGCGAGGAAGTTGAATCGCACCTTCTGCGAGTTCTCGGCGGACGAGTAGAGCTGGACGGGTATCGAGACGAGTCCGAACGAGATCGTCGCCGAAGAGATTGGTCGCGCTGCCATGGATCCTCCGCTGTAATAGCCGCGGGAAGATAATAGGTTGCCGAATGCCTTCGAAGCCCGGGGGACGCGCCCCCGCATCGGCCGCCGTGACGCGCGAAGACGACGCGCTCGCCAGCTACCGCGACAAGCGGGCCGCCGACCGGACACCCGAGCCGTTCGGCGGCGGTGCGGCCACCGGCGCCGGCGTGTTCGTCGTCCAGAAGCACGCCGCGTCGCGTCTCCACTACGACCTGCGGCTCGAATTCGCCGGCACCCTGCTCTCCTGGGCCGTGCCGAAGGGCATCTCGCCAGACCCGGTCGACAAGAAGCTGGCGGTCCACGTCGAGGACCACCCGGTCGAGTACATCGAGTTCGAGGGGATCATCCCCGAGGACGAGTACGGCGGCGGCGAGATGATCGTGTGGGACCTCGGACGGTGGATCCCGCTCGAGCCGCCCGAGGAGGGACTCGAGAGCGGGAAGCTCCTGTTCGAGCTGCGGGGCCACAAGCTGCGCGGCGTCTGGACGCTGGTGAAGATCAAGGGCGGCGAGACGGGCAAGGAGTGGCTGCTGATCCGGGAGAAGCGCGGGGGACACCCGATCCTCCCCGACGGGTCGCTCCCCGAGACCTCCATCCTCTCGGGGCTCACCGTCGAGCAGCTCGCAGAGCGCGCGGCCGGCTGGTATCCGGGCGAGAGCGTGGCCGCCGAGCTGCGCGACCTCGGAGCGAGGGAGGGGCGGGTGGACCCCGCGGTCGTGTCCTTCATGCTCGCGAAGGTCCGTGACGAGCCCTTCGACGACCCGGAATGGCGGTTCGAGCTCAAGCTCGACGGCTACCGGATGCTCGGCGTGGGCGGTGGCGGAGAGGCCCTGCTGCTCACCCGAAACGGCCACGACGCGACCGCGAGCTTCCCCGATGTGGCCCGGGCGCTCAGAAAGCTCCCCTTCGAACACATCGTCCTCGACGGCGAGATCGTGGTGCCGGACGCGGCGGGGTTCCCGAGCTTTCAGGCGCTTCAGAAGCGCGCCCGACTCTCGCGGCCGCTCGACGTGCGCCGCGCGTCCGTCGAGTCTCCGGCCCACTACTACGCGTTCGATCTGATCGGGTTCGACGACTTCGATCTGCGTGACCTGCCGCTGTCCGAGCGCGCGCGGCTTCTGGCGGACGTCCTGCCCGAGACAGGGCCGATCCGCCGCAGCGAGTCGTTCCCCGGGGCCGGGACCGCGCTCTACGAGCAGGTCCAGCAGCTGGGTCTCGAAGGGATCATGGCGAAGCGGGCCGACTCGACCTACGTGGGCGACCGCTCGCCGAGCTGGCTCAAGATCCACGCGGCGCAGACCGACGAGTTCGTGATCGTCGGATACACGAGACCGAAGAAGTCGCGTTCCGGGTTCGGGGCGCTGCACGTCGGCGTCTACGACCCCCCGCCCGAACCGGGCGGCCCGCCGGGGCCGCTCACCTACGCCGGCCGCGTGGGCACGGGGTTCGACTCGGCCCAGCTCGACGCCATCCGGGCCGACCTCGACGAGATCGTCCGCGACGAGCCGGCCTTCGAGGGGCCGGCGCCGAAGGGGGCCGAGCACGTGTGGGTCGAGCCCCAGCTCTCGATCCGGGTGCGCTACAAGGAGCTGACCGACGAGGGGCTCCTGAGACAGCCTTCCTTCCAGGGCTTCGTCGACATGCCGCCCGACGAATGCTACCGCCCGCGCGGGCCTCGCGAGGCGCTCGACGACCCCGTCCCGGTCGATTTCGGACCGCCCCCGCTCGAGGAGCTGCCGCTCTCGAATCTCGACAAGGTCTTCTGGCCCGAGGAGGGGTACACGAAGGGCGACCTGATCGAGTATTACCGCGCGATCGCCCCCGCGATCATCCCGTATCTCAGCGACCGTCCGCTCGTCCTCACGCGCTACCCGGACGGGATCCACGGAAAGAACTTCTTCCAGAAGAACGCCCCGGGGTTCGCGCCCGAGTGGATCCGCACGGAGACCATCTACAGCGAGGGCTCCGAGCGCGAGATCGACTACTTCATCGCCGACAACCCGACCGCGCTGGTCTACCTCGCCAATCTGGGGACGATCCCGCTGCACGTCTGGGCGAGCCGGCTCGCCGACCTCGATCACCCCGACTGGTGCCTCCTCGACCTCGACCCGAAGCACCGCGTGGGTGGCGAGGAGACGTATGCGCCCTTCGACCACGTCATCGAGATCGCCCGCGCCATCCACGACCTGTGCGAGGAGATCGGGCTCCCGAGCTACGTGAAGACGAGCGGGTCGTCGGGGCTCCACGTGCTCATCCCGCTGGGGGGACAGCTCGAGTACGACCAGTCCCGAGCGCTCGGGCAGCTTCTGGGGAAAGTGGTCGTGTCGCGCGTGCCGAAGATCGCGACGCTGACCCGGAACCCGTCGGACCGCGAGGGTCGGGTCTACGTCGACTACGTTCAGAACGGACGCGGTCGGCTCGTCGTCTCGCCCTACTGCGTCCGCCCCAGACCGGCGGCTCCGGTCTCCGCGCCGCTCGAGTGGTCGGAAGTCGTGCCCGGCCTCACGATCGAGCAGTTCACGATCACGACGATGCCCGAACGCGTCGCGGGCATGACCGATCCGATGCTGCCCGTGCTCGAGGAGCGACCGGACTTGCTTTCGGCGCTGGAACGACTCCACACGCACCTGCAGGAGGGATAATGGGCGACGGGGGCTCGCCACGGGGGGATCGCCTGGCGCTGCTCAGGCGGCTGCTCGATCACATGCTGTGGGCGGACGAGCGGGTGGCCGACGCCCTCCGGGCAGCCGAAGCTCCGCCGCGAGAGGCGGTAGAGGTCTACGCCCACCTGATCGCGACCGAGCAGGTGTGGCTCGCCCGGATCCGCGGGACCGACCCCGGCCCCGTGTGGCCGGCGATCACTGACAGCGCTGCACCCGCTCTGGAAGAGCTCCGGGGCGCGGCTAACAGCGAGTATATTTCGTATTTTGAGTGTCTTACGGTGACTCACCTCGATCGCGTGATTAGATACACGAACAGCGCCGGCGATCGGTTCGAGACCCGGGTGGAGGACATCCTTCTCCACGTCTTCCTCCACGGGGCCTATCACCGGGGCCAGACATCGACGCTGTTGCGGTCGGCGAACGCCGACCCGCTCCCGACGGACTACATCGCCTTTGTCCGCGGCGCCCCGGCGGCCACGCGGGAAGATTCGGCCGCCCGGGTGAAACGCGAGACGAATCGCCGCTGACCTGAAGGAGTCAGAGCGTGTCGAGCACCGTCTCGACGGCGCGGCGTCCCTCGGCAGCCGCCCCCGTCCAGTTCTGGTGTCCGCGAAGCTCGGAGTGCCCGATGGCGACGCCCCCGAAGGGCTCGCGGATGATGTCCGGGGGGGCCGGGCGAGCGCCGTCGCCGAAGAAGAACCCGGGGCCGGGCGCAACGTATGCGTGACCCCACCGGTTGAGCACGATGCCGGCGATGTCGCGCGTCGGGTCGAAACCGGCATCGCCGAACAGCGTCACCATCTGCGCGCGGACGCGGCGCTCGTATTCGCCGAAGGGCGTGCTCAGGAGCTCGGTCCGGCCGCGCACGCCCTGCTCGACCGGTGGGAGGCCCGGCTGCTCGAAGGTCTTGTAGAAGGTGAGGACGGTGGGCTCGTCGGGTCCGAACGACGGCCGGTAGGTGTCCGTGTACATCGGCCGGCGGATGTTGCAGGAGAACCCGAAGTCGCCCTCGTACATGCACGCCGACACGCCGAGCCGGTGCATGAACCGCCAGTTCCTGAGGGCGACGTTCACGGCGAGGATGGGAGCGTGGACGAAGCTCTCGTACGCCGTCCGGTGCGTGTCGGGGAGGTCGTGCAGGACATGGCGGTTGGCCCACGCGCCGCTCGCCATCACCGCCCGCGCCGCCCGTACCGAGTGCAGTCGCTCGCCGTCCGAATAGGTGACCCGCACGCCGTCGCGCCCGGTCGGGCCCGCCCGCCGTACGTCGACGACGGTGCACCCCAGCCTGATCCGCACGGTCCGATCGGGTCGATCGAGCGCCGCGAAGTCGATCGCCCCTCCGATCACGCCGGTCAGATCGCGCTCTCCCGCGATGCCCTCGGGCACGAGGTCCTTCACGAAATAGCGGGCGATTCCGGCGTTGCCGCCGGGGAAGCAGTGGAAGGTCACCCCGTCGTACCGCGACTCGAGCCCGTAACCCGGGAGCGCGAAGTGGAGTCCCCACCACGCCGAGATCGCGTCGCACCCGAGCCCGATGATGCTGGCGAGGATCGGATCCACGTAGCGAGTCACACGTCGCGGCAGACCGAGCACGTCCTCGTAGTAGGCGCGGAGGGTCATTCCGTCGAGCCAGCGCGGCGGGTCCTGGCCGACCGCCCCGGGGGGCGTGTGCTCATCGAGACGCGCGGCCCGCCAGTTGCGGAACCCGGTCCGCTCTTCGTCGGTCATCGGCGCCCGCTCGAGACCGTCTCCCCACAGATCGTGGATCCATGTGCCACCGTCCGTGCCGCCGAAGAAGTGGCCGACCGAGAAGCGCTCCTGCATCCAGTGCATGAACCCGTAGTGGTCGTACGGCACCCGGACATCGTCGTCCCACGGTGCGTACTCGAACTCGGTCGGCATGCCGAGCGAGGTGAAGTAGTCGTCCGGGTCGCCGGTCGGGGGCCGCACGCCGAAGCCGTTGGACCCCTGCGGGCCGATCAGCCGCACGCCGTCGACGTCGAACTCGTTGCGCTTCGCCTCGCCGCCGAACACCGGGTGGTTGTCGATGACGAGACACCGGCCGCCCGGGTGGAGCCGCTTGAAGTGGTGGGCGGCGGAGAGCCCCGAGATGCCGCCGCCGACCACGACGACGTCGAAGCGCTCGCCGGTGTCCGTCGCCGTCTCGACACCCGCGGCGTATCTGTCGACCCGCAGACCGTGCGCGACCCGGACGACATCGGGAGTGTTCCCGTGCGAGGCGGCGTAGTCCCCCACCCCGCCCGGGCCGTACCAGTCGGACCCGAGCGAGTCGGACCACGCATCGGGAGCGGAGCCGGCGCCTCCCGGGGCGGCGGATTCGCCCCCGCACGACCGGGTCGCCCCCGCGGCCCCGATGCCGGCCAGATAGGCGAAGTCGCGCCTCGTGATCCGGCGATCGAGACCGAGCTCTTCGGGGCTCACGGGGACGGCGGGCGCGCGGTCACGGCGTCCCCGTCGGCTTCCGACCGGTCACCACGAGCCGGTTCGCCTCGACGTCGTAGGGACCGCCATCCAGCGCACCGTGGGCCCGTACGTCCTCGAAACCGGCAGCCCGGACCAGAGCGCGCAGCTCATCGCCCGAGAAGAGCCGGTGTCCGACCGTGTACTCCTCCCGTCCGTTCGTCGCGATCCGGATCCACCGGTTCTCCATCCACCCCCATCCGTCCCGGACCGTGCGCTCGAACAGGTAGAAGTCGCCGTCGAGCTCGCGCCAGTCGCGCGCCTGGTAGATCCGCGCGATGACCTCCTTGCCGATGGTATCGAGAACGAGCCGCCCGCCCGGGAGCAGCGACTCGTGGAGGTTCGCCAGCACGCGTCGATCGTCGTCGGGGTCGGGGAAGTAGCCGAACGACGTGAGCAGGTTGACCGCGACGTCGAAGGCCCCGGGATCGACGAACTCGCGCATGTCGGCGTGCGCCAGGTCCACGTCGAGACCCTCGTCGTCCGCGCGTCGTCGGCACTCCTCGAGATACTCCTCGGTCCGATCGACCCCCGTGACGACGAACCCGCGTCGCGCGAGCTCGAGCGTGTGTCTCCCCGGCCCGCAGCACAGGTCGAGCACGCGCGCCCCGGGCTCGATCCCGAGCAGCCCGATCAGATCGTCGACCTGACGCTCGGCGGCCTCCCACGCCGCGGGCTCGAACATGAAGCCGCCGAAGGACGACCAGAAATCGTCCTGCTCGTGCCACTCGCTCACGGACGCGGGGCCACCGGGCCTCGTCGATCGGGAGCCCGCCGGGTCATTGCGTGGCGGTCCGCATCGTCCGGTAGCGCTCGAACCACGCGAGGATGTGCTGGACCTTCGCGACGAGGTGGCTCGGCCGGTTCGCGATCCCGTGCGACGCCTCGGGGATGCGAACGAGCGCCGCGGGCACGCGCTGGGCCTTCAGCGCCTGGTAGAACTGCTCGGACTCGGACATCGGCGTGCGCCAGTCGACCTCGCCCGTGATCAGCATGGTGGGTGTCGTGACGTTGCCCACGTGGTGGATCGGCGAGCGGTCCATGTAGTGGTCGAGGTTCTCCCAGGGCGCCCCCGGGAACCAGTAGTTCATGCCACCCGTGGCCCCCATGTCGGCGGTCAGAACCCAGGAATACCAGTTGATCACGGGCTTCTGCGACGCCGCCGCCGCGAAGCGATCGGTGTGACCGACGATCCAGGCGGTGAGCACCCCGCCGCCCGAGCCGCCCGTCACGAAGAGCTGGTCCTCGTCGATGTACCCGCGGTCGATCACGGCGTCGACGCCCGACATCAGGTCGTCGAAGTCGTGGCTGGGGTACGCGTGGTGGATCTCGTTCGCGAAGTCCTCCCCGTAGCTCGTGCTGCCGCGCGGGTTCGTGTAGAGGACGACGTACCCGGCCGACGCATAGAGCTGGATCTCGGCGCTGAACCGGTCGCCGTAGTTCGAGAACGGGCCGCCGTGGATCTCGAGCATCAGCGGATACTGTCGGCTCGGGTCGAAGCCCGGAGGCTTGACGATCCACCCCTGGATGTCGAGACCGTCGTGCGACGAGGTATACCAGATCTCCTCGACCTCGCCGAGCTCCTTGTGCGCGAACAGGTCGTCGTTGAGCGACGTGAGACGCCTCATCGAAGCGCCCGGGCGACCGACCGCGAGATCGGCCGGGTGCTGCGGCGTTCCGAGGGTGAACGCGAAGGCTCCGTTCCGCGCGAGCGAGTAGGTACCGCCGCCATAGGGACGCCCGAGCGACAGACCCCCGACGTCGCGCGCGAGGTCGGTCACCTCGCCGTCGAGCGATATCGTCGCGATGCGCGTGTTCCCCTCGGTGTCGTACTGCACGTACAGGCTGCGCGAGTCCGCCGCCCAGTTCACGTTTCCGACGCTGCGGTCGAAGTCCGCCGCGATCATCCGCGACCCGCTGCCGTCACGGTTCATCACGTAGAGCTTGTTGGTCTGGAAGCCGAGGTAGCGGTCGTCGTACCCCGTGTAGGCGATCAGCCGACCGTCCGGCGACACCCGCGGGCCGCCGTCCGGCCCCAGCCGATCGGTAAGCTGAGTGATGGATCCGTCCGCGACCGAGATCTCGTAGATCTCGGAGTTGCTCATCTGGTACTCCCAGTCGTCGCGCCGGTTGGCCGAGATCAGGAGCGCGCTCGAATCGGGCGTCCACTCGGGCGTGCCGCCGTGGTTGTACGGCCCGCTCGTGAGCTGTCGCGGCGTCCCACCCTCGACCGGCAGCACGAAAAGGTGGCTGTTACCGAGCGGGAGGAATCCCTGGCCGTCGGACCGATAGAGCAGCCGCTCGTACGTCCTCGCGGGCGGGGCCCACTCGGCCCCGGCCGGCTTCGCCGGCATCTCCGCGAACGACTCGGGAGCCGACGGGACGAACATGGAGAACGCGATCAAGCTGCCGTCCGGCGACCACGCGACGCCGCCCGGCGACCGCTGAAGGTGGGTCAGCATGGCCGTGTCGCCCGTGTCCATCCAGCGCAGGAAGAGCTGTCGCTGATCGTTCTCGTCGGTCGCGATGTAGAGGAGCTGCGTCCCGTCGGGCGACCAGCGGGGCGACGAGAAGTCCTTCTGTCCCGTCAGGAGCGGTCGGTGCCCCGAACCGTCGGCGTTCACGATCCAGAGATTCTGTCGTGCTCGATCGGTCATGATGTCCATGAACGTCCGCACATAGACGATCTGGCTGCCGTCGGGCGAGATCTGCGGGTCTCCGGCGTACTCGAGCTCGAAGACGTCGGCCGGTCCGAAAGTGTCGACGTCCTGTGCCCGAACGGCCGGCGACGCGGCGAGTACGAGCAGGAAGCCGAGGACGACGGCGGCGCGGCGCTGGCGCTTGGGGGCACTCCTGACTTTAACGTGCGTATTCACGCGGCCGGGGACGGCCGCGCCCGGTCTTCGAATGTACGGCGCCCGCCGCCCGCCGTCAGCGCGGGGGGCGGCGGCGCTCCATCACTGCCCGCGGATTTCCTCGAGCAGGTAGCTCGACACGGCATCGATGTCCCGGTAGGAGAGGCCGTGCAGCCCCCAGTTGGGCATCTCGCTGTCGTGCCCGACGAAGACGCGCTCCCGGATCGCCGGGACGTCGCCGTCGTACGGCCAGTCGTCGACCGTGAGATCGGGCATGACGATACCATGCTCGGTCGCCAGGTCACCGTCGCCGTGTCCGGTGAATCCGTGGCAGCGCTGGCAGCTGAACCGGTACACCGTCTCGCCGCGTGCGAGCGCCGAGTCGGCTGCGACCCAGGCGATCGTGTCGAATGCGCTCGCGTCGAACATCGCGGACGCCTGCGCCATCGAATCCGCGCGGGCGGCGCGCAGAGATTCGGCGCGCGCGGCCTGCTCCTCCTCGGCGCTCGGCCCGCACGACACGAGCGCGCACAGGACGATCAACGCACGGGCACTCTTCGACAGGCGAATGCTCTTCATGACGGAATCTCCGCTCGAGGTGGTCGGCCGTGAAGCTAGCCGCACAAAACCCCGTCCGAACAGCGACAGACTGTCCCACCCGGCGATAGGCGGCACGCTCCCCCGCCGCTACCTTCGCGTCATGAGCGTGAGACACGTGGTTCCGACGACGATCCGCTGGTCCGACGACGGGAGGGGGATCCGCATCCTCGACCAGACGCGTCTCCCCGAACAGCGCCTCGAGCTCGATCTCACGACGGTGGAGGAGTTCGAGGAGGCGATCCGCAGCCTGCGCGTCCGCGGCGCGCCCCTGATCGGGATCACCGCCGCCATGGGGCTCGGGGCACTGGCGCGGCGGCACGCGGCCGAGGGTCTCGACGTGACCGCGTCGCTCGATCGACTCGTCACGGCCGCGGACCGGCTGGCAGACGCGCGACCGACGGCCGTCAACCTCGTGTGGGCGATCGAGCGCGTCCGGGCCATCCTCGCCGCCGGAGCCGCCGATGCGGGGGCTCTCGCCGACGCCCTCGTGGCCGAGGCCGACGAGATCCTCGAGGAGGATCGTCGCATGTGCCGCGCGATCGGCGAGCACGCGGCGACGCTTCTCGCCGACGGCGACTCCGTCATCACGCACTGCAACGCCGGCTCGCTAGCGACCGGCGGGATCGGCACCGCCCTCGCCCCGGTCTACGTGGCCTTCGAACAGGGGAAGACGGTCCGCGTGTACGCCGACGAGACCCGGCCGCTCCTCCAGGGGAGCCGGCTCACCGCGTGGGAGCTGTCGCAGGCCGGGATCGACGTGACCGTGATCTCGGACAACATGGCGGGGACGCTGTTCGCGAGGCAGCCCCCGGACATCGTCTTCGTCGGGTCGGATCGGATCGCCGCGAACGGCGACGTGGCCAACAAGGTCGGCACCTACGGCCTGGCCGTGCTGGCCCGGCACCACGAGGTGCCGTTCTACGTGCTCGCCCCCACGTCGACGGTCGACCTCGACACGCCGACCGGCGCCGACATACCGATCGAGCACCGTGCGCCGGAGGAGATCCGTTCGGGGTTCGGACGTCTCACCGCCCCGGTCGAGGCCGACGTATGGAGCCCCGCCTTCGACATCACCCCCGCCGGGCTCGTGACCGGCATCGTGACGGAGGCGGGCATTCACCGGGCGCCGTTCGGACCCGCCCTGGCCGAGGCCGTCCGCTCCGCAGGTCGCTAGCTCCTCCGGTGAAGGATGGGCAGGTACTCGCGCCACGGCCCTACGTCGCTCTCGAACTGGCCGGCGACCACGCGCATGATCTGCGCGATGTGATTCAGATCGTGCACCGCCCACGTGGCGAGCAGCTCACCGAGCGTCACGTCGCCGAAGGCGGGGTGACGCCCGCGGCGCTCGAGATCGGCACCGGCCTCGACGATCCTCCGGACCTCTGCGACCCCTGCTTCGCGCAACGACTCGAGCTCGCGGAGCGAGTCTTCCAGCGTCGCGTCCCCGTCCGCGGGCGAGATGGCGGTCGGATCGAAAGGCGGGAACGGGACCGCCGGCCCGTGCTCGAGGATCCACTCGGCGCGAGGCACCCACAGCTCGCGCTCTCCACGAATCAGGTGCCGCAGAACGTCGAACGGGCTGAACGTCCCCTCTCCCTCGTCCGCGTGGAGCAGACCCGCCGGAAGGTCTTCGAGGATCGTCCGCACGGTCGCCGGCGTCCGCGCGAGCATCGTCATCAGATCGTCGATGTGCATCATGTCGAGGCCCCCCGGGGCACCGGTTGTATCGTGTCGCGTGCGTGAATCTATTGACGGCTTTCACCGGGGGGAGGATGACGTGAATCAGACCGGTCGAGCCCGACGGGCGCGGCGACCGCGGTCGATCTCATGACCGCGTCGGAGGGGCCGCCGCTCCCCGGAAGCGCCGGGGCGCCGAGCGTCGGGGTCGAGCTTCGCCCGCCCCGCAGCGGACTGACGCGCGGCGGGGCCATGGACACGTGGATCGACCTCTCCCACTCGATCCGGCGGGTCACGGACCGCGGCGCCCCCCTCTTTCTGACCGACAGCGCGGTGGGACAGGAGGAGGAGGAGAACCTCCAGCATCTCGCGGCGAACCTCGCCGGTGAAGTGGACCCCGGGAGGATCGTCCCCTTCCTTACCTGCAAGCACCGCCTCGACTACTGCCTCGTGTACGCTCAGCGCGCGCGCGCGAGGGGCGTGCACGCCCTCACCGTCGTCGGTGGCGACCCGGGCGGAGCCCCGCGCTGCGTCCCGCACGCCTACCTCCTGAGGGCCGAGATCCGGCGACGCGTGCCCGACCTCGCGCTCGGGGGGTGGGTCAACCCGCACGCCGACCCCGACGTGCAGGCGGGATACGTCGCCGACCCCGACTTCGGGGCGGACTACCTGCTCACACAGGTCGTCTCGCACCACGACGTCGACGCCGTCGAGGCGTGGATCGAGCACGCCCGGCGCTCGGGGATCGCACTGCCGACATCGTACGGGGTCTTCTACTACCGCAACGGTCGCCGAGGGTCGCTCGAGCGGTTGAGCGCATACTTCCCCGTCCCGGTGGAGGGGGTGGCCCGCGAGTTCGAAGAGGGAGTCACGCCGGAAGAGCACACGGCCCGGTCGATCCTCGCGCTGCGCCGGCTCGGGATCGGGAGCGTCTACGTCTGCAACCTGGGGTCACGCGAGGCCGGCGCCCGCTTCGATCGGATACTCGCGGAGGTCGAGCGCCTCTCGGCGTGACCGCTCAGTCGAGAACGGCGATCGCGCGGTCGACCCGTCCGCCCGGTGCGCTCACCACCACACCCGCGACGGCCGGGCGCACCGCCTCGAGAAGCTCGCGGGCCAGCGCGATCCCCTCGCGCGCCGCCGGCCCCTCGCCGGCGTCCTGCGCGCCGCGCATCCGCTCGATCACCTCGCCCGGGACCGAGATCCCCGGCACCTCGTGCGCGAGAAACTCGATGTTGCGGAGCGAGAGCGGCGGCCACAGACCGGCGAGCACCGGGACGCCGTACTCGGCGATCCGATCCATGAACGACAGAAACGCCCCGGCGTCGAACACGGGCTGCGTCACGGCGAAGTCCGCGCCGGCTTCGGCCTTCCACGCGAACCGGCGGATCTCCTCTTCGGGGTCGATGGCGCACGGGTTCACCGCGACGCCGACGACGAACGAGGTCGGGGCTCCGATCGAGCCGCCGCCGGGGTCGCGTCCGAGGTTGAGCTGTCGGGCGACGTTCGTCAGACCGATGCTGTCGATGTCGTATACGCCGCCCGTGTCGTACGGACCCTGCCGTGGAGGGTCGCCGGTGACGAGAAGCACGTTGCGGATCCCGCCGGCCGCCGCGCCGAGGAGATCGCCGACCATCCCGAGCATGTTCCGGTCGCGGCAGCTGTAGTGCGGGACGGTCTCGACACCGAGCTCGCGCTCGAGCACGATCGCGGCCGGGAGCGATGCGATCCGGCTGCGGTCGGGCGGGCCGTCGACGATGTGCACGGTGTCGACGCCCCGGTCGCGCAGGTGTCTCCCGCCAGCGATCAGCTCGCGGGGCTCCCACCCGCGCGGCGGCGTGAGCTCGACACCCCGCACGAACTCTCCGTGGACGAGACGGCGCCCCAGCGCGGACCGCGCGCCGAGAGGCACCGGCTCGGCGGCGCCCTCTTCTTCGACGGCTCGCCCCGAGACGCGAGACGGGCGCTGGCGCGGCGCGGACGACCCGAGCAGACCCACGAGGTGGCGCGTGTGCTCGGGGGTCGTCCCGCAGCACCCCCCGACGAATCGCGCGCCTGCCTCCGCCATCCGCCGTCCGTAGCGGCCCATGTACTCGGGGCTCGCCAGATAGATCTTCCGGTCTCCCACGTCGCGTGGGAGCCCGGCGTTGGGGAGTGCCGACACGGGTCGAGACGACGCCGCGACCATGCGCTCGACACCCATCAGCATCGCCGACGGCCCCACCGAGCAGTTGAGGCCGACCACGTCGGCCCCGAGCGACTCGAGGTGCTCGACCACCGACTCGATGCCGGCGCCATACGCCGTACGGCCTTCTTCGCCGAAGCTCATCTGCGCGAAGATCGGGCTGCTTCCGGCCACGCTCCGCACCGCGCGCAGGGCCTGCCCGATCTCCTCGACATCGGCGAAGGTCTCGAGGATGAACCCGTCGACTCCACCCTCCGAGAGCCCGGTCACCTGTCGCTCGAACAGCTCCACCGCCTCGTCCAGCGACGTCGGACCCCACGGCTCGATCCGGATCCCGAGCGGGCCGATCGCGCCGAGCACGACCGCGCGGCCTCCGGCCGCCCGCCGGGCGAGCCGCGCCGCCGCCTCGTTCAGCTCCTCTACGCGCTCGTCCAGCCCGAACGCCGAGAGCTTGATCGGGTTCGCTCCGAAGGTGTTCGTCTCGATGATCTCGGCTCCGGCCCGCACGTAGTCGGCGTGGACGCCGAGCACGACCTCGGGCTGGGAGACGTTGAGCTCGTCGTAGCACAGGTTGACGAACACGCCGCGCTGGTAGAGCACGGTGCCCATCGCCCCGTCCATCACGTGGACGGCGCCGTCGTCGATCAGCTCGCGGAGCCGCTCGCTCACGCCCCGGCCCCCACCGCCACGTCGGCCGCGCCGCGCTCGTCCGGGTCGTAGGCGAGGCTCGGGGCCAGCCGCCGCTCGGCCTCCTCGACGGGGATTCCCGCGCGCGCGGCGTAGTCCTCCACCTGGTCCGGACCGATCCGGCCGAGCCCGAAATACGCTGCTTCGGGGTGCGCGAAGTACCACCCGCTCACCGACGCGCCGGGCCACATCGCCCTGCTCTCGGTGAGCCGGATTCCCACGGTCGTCTCGACGTCGAGCAGCTCGAACAGCGTCGACTTCTGGCTGTGATCCGGACACGCCGGATACCCGGGGGCCGGTCGGATCCCCCGGTACGCCTCCGCGATCAGCTGGTCGTTCTCCAGCGACTCCTCCGCGGCGTAGCCCCAGAGCTCGGTCCGCACCCGCTCGTGCAGACGCTCCGCGAGCGCCTCGGCGAGCCGGTCGGCCAGCGCCTTCGCGAGGATGCTGCGGTAGTCGTCGACCTCGGCCTCGAAGCGGCGGCAGAGCTCTTCGAGCCCGACGCCCGCGGTCACCGCGAACGCGCCCGACCAGTCGGGGATCCCCGACTCCTCGTCGGCGAGGTAGTCGGCAAGCGACAGGTTCGGCCCCTGGTTGCGGTCCATCTGCTGCCGCAGGTGGTGGACGACCGCGCGGTCGCGCGACCTGGACTCGTCGGTATAGAAGACGACGTCGTCTCCGCGGCGCGCCGCCGGGAAGAGCCCGGCGACGGCCCGCGCGGTAAGCGATCCGTCGGCGACGATGCGGTCGAGGAGGGAGTTCGCCTCACGGAAGAGGTCGCGCGCCGCCTCCCCCGACGTCGGGTCGTCGAGCAGATCGGGGAACCTGCCCCGCATCTCCCACGCCTTGAAGAACGGGCCCCAGTCGATGTACTCGACCAGCTCGTCGAGCGGGTACGGATCGAAGATGTGGACACCGGGCCGGATGGGCGCGGTGGGAGGGGCCGCCTCGAAGTCGGGTCTGAGACAGTTCGCGCGCGCCGCGTCCAGCGGGATCTGGCTGCGCTCGTCGCTCCGCGCGGCGAAGGCCACGCGGACCTCCTCGTAGTCGGCCCGTATTCCCCTGATGTACTCGGCCGCCCGATCGGGGTGCAGGAGCTCGCCGACGACACCGACGGCGCGCGACGCGTCGAGCACGTGAACCGTCGGACCGGAGGAGTACTTCCCCTCGATCTTGACCGCGGTGTGCTTGCGCGAGGTCGTCGCACCGCCGATGAGAAGCGGCGTCCGGAACCCGGCTCGCTCCATGTCGGCCGCCACCCGCACCATCTCGTCGAGCGAGGGCGTGATCAGCCCGCTCAGGCCGATGACATCGGCGTCGTGCTCGCGCGCCGCATCGAGGATGCGATCGGAGGGCACCATCACGCCGAGATCGACGACGCGATACCCGTTACACTGGAGCACCACGCCGACGATGTTCTTTCCGATGTCGTGCACGTCCCCCTTGACCGTCGCCATGAGGACGGTGCCCTTCCCGGCGGCCACGCTCTCCGGCTTCTCGGCCTCGAGAAACGGGATCAGATACGAGACCGCCTTCTTCATGACGCGGGCGCTCTTCACGACCTGCGGCAAGAACATCCGACCGCTCCCGAACAGGTCGCCGACCTTCGACATCCCCGCCATCAGCGGCCCCTCGATGATCTCGAGCGCGCTCTCGTACCCGCCGCGCGCCTCCTCCACATCGGTCTCGATGTGCTCGACGATCCCCTCGACGAGCGCGTGCGACAGGCGCTCATCGACGGGGAGTCGGCGCCACGAGTCGTCCTTCTCCTGCCGGAGTCCCTCTCCCCCGACCCGACCCGCCAGCTCGGTCAACCGCTCGGTGGCGTCCGGACGGCGTGCGAGGAGGACGTCCTCGGCGGCCTCGCGGAGCTCGGGATCGATGTCGTCGTAGACCGGCAACCGTCCGGCGTTGACGATCCCCATATCGAGCCCGGCCGCGATCGCGTGATACAGGAAGATCGTGTGCATCGCCTCGCGCACCGCGTCGTTTCCTCGGAAGGCGAACGAGACGTTCGAGATGCCCCCGCTCGTGAGCACTCCGGGCAGCGTCTCCTTGATCCGCCGCACCGCCTCGATGAAGGCGATGCCGTACCGCTCGTGCTCCTCGATCCCGGTGGCGACCGCGAACACGTTCGGGTCGAACACGATGTCTTCCGGGGCGAAACCGGCCTGCTCGGTAAGAAGGCGATACGCGCGCGCGCAGATCTCGACCTTGCGATCGACCGTGTCGGCCTGCCCCTGCTCGTCGAACGCCATCACGATCACGGCCGCGCCGTGGCGGCGGATCGTCCGGGCCTGTTCGAGAAAGACGTCCTCGCCCTCCTTTAGCGAGATCGAGTTCACGATGGACCTGCCCTGGAGACACTCGAGACCGGCTTCGAGGACCTCCCAGCGGGACGAGTCCACCACGACGGGGATGCGGGCGATGTCGGGCTCGGCGGCGATCAGGTTGAGGAACCGCACCATCGCGGCCTCCGAGTCGAGCAGCCCCTCGTCCATGTTCACGTCGAGCAGCTGAGCCCCGTTCGCGACCTGGTCGCGCGCCACCTCGAGCGCCTCGTCGTAACGGTCCTCCTTGATCAGCGTGCGGAAGCGGGCCGAGCCCGTGACGTTCGTGCGCTCACCCACGTTTACGAACAGGCTGTCGGGCCTGATGACGAGCGGCTCGAGACCCGAGAGCCGCGGCAGCCCGTCGGGCTCGGCCGGGACGCGCGGGGCGATGCCGACCACCCGATCGCGGATCGCCTCGATGTGCTCGGGCGTGGTCCCGCAGCACCCGCCGACCGCGTTCAGGAGCCCCCGGTCGGCGAACTCTCCGAGCAGCCGTGCCATGTGCTCGGGAAACTGGTCGTACTCGCCGAACTCGTTCGGCAGACCCGCGTTCGGGTGGCAGCTGACCGGGACGTCGGCGAGGCGCGACAAGTCCTCGACGTACGGCGCGAGATCTTCGGCCCCGAGCGCGCAGTTGAGCCCGACGAACCAGGGACGGGCGTGCCGGACCGAGGTCCAGAACGCCTCGACCGTCTGCCCCGAGAGGGTCCGGCCGCTGCGATCGGTGATGGTGCCCGAGATCATGAGCGGGATCTCCTCGCCCCGCTCGTCGGCCAGCTCGAGGATCGCGTAGAGCGCCGCCCTGGCGTTCAGCGTGTCGAAGATCGTCTCGACCAGCAGCACATCGGCGCCCCCCTCGAGGAGGCCCTCCGCCTGCTCGCGGTACGCGACCCGCAGCTCATCGAAGGTCACGGCTCGGAAGGCCGGATTCTCGACATCGGGTGAGAGAGACGCCGTTCGGTTCGTCGGCCCCATGCTGCCGAGCACGAAGCGCGGCCGGGACGGATCGGCTGCGGTGAACTCGTCCGCTACGGTTCGGGCGATCCGCGCCGCCGCGACGTTCATCTCCCGCACCAGCGACCCGGTCGCGTAGTCCGCCTGCGAGATCGCCTGCGCGTTGAAGGTGTTCGTCTCGATCAGGTCGGCGCCCGCCTCGAGGTAGGCGCGGTGGATCCCGGCGATCGCGTCCGGGCAGGTGAGAGAGAGGAGGTCGTGGTTGCCGGCGAGCGGCGACGGGTGCCCGGCCAGCAGCTCGCCCCGGTACGCGTCCTCGTCGAGATCGAGCCGCTGAAGCATGGTGCCCATCGCGCCGTCGATGACGAGGATTCGCGACTCGGCCGCTTCCCTCAACCGCGCCCGTCTCGTCCGCTGTTCGCCCTGCGGATCACTCACTGAAAAACCCCCGGTCGCCGAAAGAGGCGCCACGGGGGCCGGCTCTTTAGCGACTTGTTTAACGTGGCTGCAATCTGCCTCAAATCACCACGAACGACGTCTGTCACCAGCGCATGCAAGTTAGGTACCGGGGGCGCAGGTGCCAACCTGCGCGTTGCCGGGCCGCTACGGCCCGCCCTCGCGGCGCTTCTCGGCGATCGTCACGGCGTACCCATCGGGATCGCGCAGGCTGAACTCGCGGGCACCGGCGTTCGGGTTGACGTGCGGCTCGTCGAGCAGCCTCGCCTCCCTCTCGCGAGCCCTCCGATACGCGGCGTCGAGGTCGTCCACCCAGAAGTACAGGAGAATCCCGGTGCCCGGCGCATCGTCGTCGGGGACGGTCAGCGCGGGGTGCTCGTCGAAGTCGCGGTGGTGGAGCATGACGACGAGCGCGGCGTCGTGCATGATCATCGCGAACTCGTCGCCCGGGTGGACGTTCGAGCCACCGAGGATCTCGGCGTACCACGCCGCGCTTCCCTCCACATCATCGACGACCAGCATCGGGCACCCGGTCATGTCGCACCGTCCTTGCAGGTGGCCACCCTGCCCCGGAGTTCGTCGGACGCCTCCTAAACGGACTCCGCATTGTGCGTGTTTCGTATGTCGGAACAGGGGAATGAGCCTTGGGAAACGTACGAATCCACCACGGTTTCGTCGACGAAGGGATGTGCGGGGCTCGGGAAGACGTGTCGACACTACATAGATCCTACATGAAATCACGATCCACATTCGCGGCAGCCCTGCTGGTCGCGTGCGCGGCCACGCCCGCGGCGGCCCTCCAGGAGTCCGCCCTCGCGAGCGCCGGTGGCCCGTCGGGCGCCGGGCCCGGCACGTCCGCCAGCGGCCTCCCGGCGATCGCCCGGGCGGTCCGTCTCGACGGGACGATCTCCATAGATGGGCGACTCGACGATGGCGCTTGGCAGGCGGCGCCGATCATCACCGACTTCGTCCAGGGGCAGCCCACGGAGGGCGCGCCCCCCACCGAGCCGACCGAGGTGCGCGTCCTTTTCGACGACGACGCCATCTACGTGTCGGCCCGGATGTGGGAGACCGACCCTTCGACCATCCACGATCAGCTCGTCCGGCGTGACGAGCGGGGCTCGTTCGACCACTTCGCGATCTCGCTCGACCCCAACCGCGACGGCCTCACCGGGTATCGGTTCCAGGTGGCCGCTTCGGGGTCGCAGCGCGACGCGTTCCTGTTCGGCGATGTCGAGGAGGATCAGGACTGGAACGCGGTGTGGGACTCCGGTGTGCAACGCGACGAGCAGGGGTGGACCGTCGAGATGCGGATCCCGCTCTCCCAGATCCGTTACGAGCATCGGGACGGCGAACAGACCTGGGGCATCAACTTCGAGCGTCGCCGGCTCGAGTCGAACGAGACCGACTACTTCTCTCTCCAGTCGCGGACGGTCCGGGGCCGTGTCAGCCAGTTCGGGACCATCGACGGTTTTCGGATGACCGGTAGCAACCGCCGTCTCGAGTTCCGCCCGTTCGCGGTCTCGCAGGTCACGCAGGCGCCCGCGACACCGGGAGATCCGCTGTTTACCGGCAGCGAGTTCAGCCCCCGCGTCGGCACCGACATGAGCGTCGGGATCGGCTCGGCGTTCAGCCTCGACGGCACGATCAACCCCGACTTCGGGCAGGTCGAGGTCGACCCCGAGGTCATCAACCTGACGGCCTTCGAGACGTTCTTCCCCGAGAAGCGCCCGTTCTTCGTCCAGGACGCGCAGATCTTCGAATTCGCCGGGTCGCGCGGTGGAGGGGGCGGAGGCGGCGGGAAGGCGATGTTCTTCAGCCGACGCATCGGACGCGAGCCTCAGGGATCGGGGCCCGCGGATGCGAGCTACTGGAACGGTCCGACGAAGAACAGTAGCCTCGGCGCCGCGAAGCTGACCGGTCGCAGGACGCGCGGCCTGTCCGTCGGCGCGCTCGGCGCCGTCACGGCTCGAGAGCGCGGCGACGCCTTCTATACCGACGGCGATTCGCTCACCAGCTACGTCGCCCAGCCGGCCGCGGCGCAGGGCGTCGTCAGGCTTCAGCAGGACTTCCGTGGCGGGGCCTCCAAGATCGGCGTGATCGGGACCGCGATCGAACGGGGGCTGCCCGACGACGGCTCCTTCGAATTCCTTCCGACCCGCGCGTTCAGCTTCGGTGTCGACTTCGACCACCAGTGGGGCGGCCAGCGCGGTCGCGACTGGCGGCTCTGGGGCTTCTACGGAGGGAGCCTCATAAACGGCTCCGAGGAGGCGATGACCCTCCTTCAGCGGAGCTCGCTCCACTACTTCCAGCGGCCCGACGCGAGCTACCTCGGCGTCGACTCCACGGCGACCTCGATGTTCGGCTCCGACTGGCGCCTCCAGTTCGAGCGTCAGAGCGCGCGCCACTGGACGTACGGGATCTGGCTGGGACAGCAGACGCCGGGCTTCGACATCAACGACCTCGGCTTCATCACGAGCGGCGAGCGGCTCGACGCCGGGTTCCGTCTGCAGTATCAGGAGATCGAGCCGGGAAGCTGGTTCCAGGATTACAGGATCAATTTCTGGAGCTTCCACAACTTCCGTAACTCGCTCATCCACGACGGGTTCGCGGATGGCGGGTTCGCGCGCAGCTACGACGCGGGCTCGTTCACGCTCTCGGGCAACGTGACGTTCCTCAACAACTGGGACGCGTCGCTCCGGGGGTCGTTCGGCCCGCAGACCCAGTCGGACACGCAGACGCGGGGCGGACCGTTGATGGTCTCGCCGGCCGACTGGTCGATCAGCGGCAACGTGACCACCGACCGCCGCGCGGCGCTCAGCGTCCGCCCGTCGTTCTCCTACCGGGACGGGGCGCTCGATTCGGGGTACCGGGTCGAGGGAGGCGTGGGATTCACCTTCAGACCGGCGGCGAGTCTCGAGCTCGAGGTCGGCCCGAGCTACGAGCGGCAGCGGAACGCGGCCCAGTACGTGACCTCGTCCGATGCGGTGCCCTTCGAGCCCACGTACGGCGACCGTTACCTGTTCGGGAATCTCGAGCGGAACACGGTCTCGATGGATACGCGGCTGAACGTCGCGTTCACTCCCGACCTGAGCCTGCAGCTCTTCCTGCAGCCGCTCATCTCGTCCGGCGACTACCTGTCCTATCGGCAGCTCCAGGCGGCCGAGTCGTACGATCTCCACGACTTCCCCGAGGGGCAGGCCGTGGACAGCGATTCGGGCGTCATGTGCGTGGGCGGCGAAACGTGCGTGATCGGCGACACCCGCTACTTCGACTTCACGGGCGACGGAATCGCCGACGATTCGACGAGCGATCGCGACTTCAACATCCGGTCGCTCCGCGGGAACGCGGTGTTCCGGTGGGAGTACCGGCCCGGCTCGGAGATCTTCCTCGTGTGGCAGCACAACCGGCGCGAATCGCAGGACTTCGGCGACCTCGACTTCGGCCGCGACTTCGGCGGGCTGTTCGCCGCCCCCTCCGAGAACGTCTTCATCGTGAAGGTGAGCCACTACCTCAGTTTCTGAGCGGGCGAGCTCCGTCGCTCGACGGGGTCCGCAGGGCGGCCGAGGCGGGCGCCGGAGAGGCACCGGCCGGATCGGCCGACGCGCGTTATGTTTTGGCGAATCGCGCACCGACCGACGCTCGCACGGGATGCCATGACCCCGCTTCGCATCGCCGAGATTACGCTCCGGGAGATCCGGCTCCCGCTCGTGGAGCGCTTCGTCATCTCGTCGGGGTGGATGGACAACCGGCGCATCCTGCTCCTCGAGCTGCGCGATGAAGACGGCGCGACGACGTGG
>JAWWCR010000043.1:0-29162 GCA_033720355.1 Gemmatimonadota bacterium | reverse complement strand
TCCCCGATGAAGTGCTGGTCGCGGCGCTCGAGGCGGGGCTCGGGTTGAGGAGGACGGTTCCGACCGCGGGAGGTGAGTAGGGTCGCGCTCCTGACGCTCTCGCAGGGGCCTGGGGCCGCGGGCCTCGCCCCCGCCTCCTGGACGTCGCCGCCGCACCCTGGCCGCCGCCGCCGCCCCGGCCGCCGCCCCCTGAACCTCGACGGGGCTTCCGGTCAGGGCTCGGGAGGCGGAGGGCAGATTCCATAGTCGACCTGCCTCACGAGCCGTTCGACGGCAGCGGCCAGAAATGCACCGAGCATGAACTGCGGCCGTGAACCGCCGGTCGACTCACGGCAGCGAGCGTAACCGGTCAGCGCCGGGTCGTCCTGGTCTGTGACGTCGCTCCAGATGGTGCGGACGTGGCACTCGCCCGTTTCACCGGGCTCTCCGTCGAAATCCACGAGGATGAAGGGCGTCGGGAAGCGGCGACGGGCCGCCTCCCGCGTCGACCAGGAGGACGAGAATCCGTACTGGCCCAGCAACAACGTGAGGGTCTGCGCGACCATCCGCCGCGGGATTTCCGGGCGTGGGTCGTCCGGGAAGGCGAGGACGATGTCGAGTGAGCGACGAGGTCGCATCCGGGGTACGCCGGACTGCACACGGGCCGCTTCGGCCTCGCTGCGTTCACTGATGTTCAGACTGAAGCCGCCGCTGATGGGCTCACCCTCGGAATCGGCGAGCCGGGCGTGCCACACGTCGACCATGTAAGAGCCGGGCCGCAGGTCGATCTCGAAGGGCGTTTCGGCCACGATGGAGTCGCCGGGTGTCAGCCGCCGCGTGACGGAATCGCACGTCGGAGGCCCTTCCAGAGGGCGCACCTCGCCGTCGCCGTCCTCACGGAGGACGAGCCGCACGCCACACGGGAGCACACGAACCGAGACTGTAGTGTCCGCAAGATTCCGTACGAGGTGGAGAACGAGCAGCGTATCCCCGGGGGCGTGGAGGAGGTCTCTCGCCCGCATCTCACGGATGCTCTCGTGGAACCGGCCGCTGCTGAAGGACGTCCCGACGACCCGCAGAGGAGTCTGCGCATCCGATCGAGACGGAACGCCCCATGACGCGCCGACGACGCATGCCGACGCCAGCAGAGTGTGGCCCGCTGATGGCAACCCGGCCTCCTCTCTCGCCGCCACCAAACGTAGGGATCCGCGCGGCTCGCGTCACAGCCTGCAAACCGCGAACGTTACATTCCGGGTCGTCCCACCGTACAGACGCAAAAGGAGCCCTCATGAAGCGTCGCTCGTTTCTCGCCATGATCCCCATCGCGGTGCTCGCTGCATGCAGCAGCGACTCGTCAGGACCGAACCCGTCGCCGCCGCCACCGCCGCCGCCACCTCCGCCGCCGCCTCCCGGCGGGATCGGAGCGAACATGACGATCAACGACAACAACTTCGTCGATCCGAACGGGGGCATGAACGCCAACGCCACGGTCACGATCGCGTCGGGGCAAGCAGTCCGGTGGACGAACAACGGCGCGCTGGTTCACACGGTCACGTCGACCAGCGTCCCGGCGGGAGCGACCGCGTTCGACAGTGGAAACATCGGGGCGGGGGCGACCTTCGATCAGACGTTCCCGGTCGCGGGGACATACACCTATCGGTGCGAGCTGCACCCCCAGGAGATGCTCGGAGCGACCGTCATCGTAACCTGATCGACGCCGGCAACGGGCAACCCGACACGGCCCCTCCCCGAACCGGGGAGGGGTCGTTGCCCATCGACCTCCTGGACGCCTCTACGGAAGTACGGCCAGAGCGATCGGGAACCCCGGAATGGGGTGAGTGGCGTAGACCGTCCCCCCCTCGACCTCGATGATCGACATCGAGTTGGATCCGCGGTTGAGGACGTAGACGAACTCGTCGTCCGGGGACAGCGCGACCGCCCCCGGGAAGACGCCGACGGTGGTCCTGCCGGTCTCGGCCCCGGTCTGCGCGTCCAGCACCAGAAGGGCGTTCTCGCTCTCGCTCGACACGTAGAGCGTGCGCTCATCCGAAGACAGGGCGAACCCGCCCGGCGCTCCGCTCAGATCGAACTCGTCGACCACCTCGAGATCGTCTTCGTCCCTCGTGTCGATGACCGAGATGGTGCGTCCGTCCCGATTCGCGACGTAAAGGGTCTCGCCGTCCGCGGTCAGGATGACGCGGATCGCGCCGGGGTCGACCGGGATGTCGGTCCACACCTTCGAGCTGTCGATCTGCACGACCGAGACAGTCCGGTCTCCGTCGTTGGGTACGTACAGGAACTCCTCGTCCGGCGAGACCACGACGTCGTTCGGACGGAGCCCGACGTTCACCGGAGTGCGTATCGTGAACGTCGCCGTGCGGAATACGGTCACCGAGTCGACCGCCCGGTGCACGACGTACGCGTTGCTTCCGCTCTCGTTCAGCCCGATCGCCACCGGATCCGTGCCGAGATCCACCGTGTCGGTGACGATCGCGGTCGATACGTCGATCTTCATGACCGTGCCGTCGTCGCGGTTCGTCACCAGCACGAAGTCGCCATCGGGATCGGCGACGATGTCCGACGGCGACGCTCCCACCGTGAAGCCGGCGTTCACGGCGTTCGCGAGGGTCGAGAGGATCGAGACGACCCCCGTCTCCTCGCTGACGATCCACACGGCGAGGTCCGGTCGACAGATCAACGCGAACGCGACATCGGCATTCTCTCCGGGCGACAGTTCGACAACCTGCGTGTCGTTACCGCGCACCTCGCAATTGTCCTCGACATCGGAGATCTGAACCGAATGCTGCCCCGCGGCCAGCTCCGTGAACTCGACGCTCGCGTTCGCACCGATCTCGGCGGATGAGAGGGCATCCAGAAACAGTTGATACCCGTCCGCGTCGAGGTTCGAGCCGGTCGTCACCGTGCTCACGCGGATCGAGGCGGTCGGGGCGGGCGGCTCCGGCCCCATTGGCCCATCGTCGTCCGGGTCTGAAGAGCAGGCGACGCAGATGAGCGCGAGAAGCACCGGATGGACCGGCAGCCGCGACCGGCGGACGCCGCGCGGACACAGGGTGTGTCTCATGATTTGACACCTTCGTTACAGCGTCGTTGCGCGCGCACGAAAAGCTCGTCGGTCGGGGCGAGGCCAGCAAGGAGGCGGCTCGAGGGGGCGTTGCGGGTCGCTCCGGCGGCTCGACGTCGTCGCCGTGCGTCGTGTGCGTTCTACCCGCGGTCCGGATGGCGGGCGCGGACCTCTTCGTCCTCCGGCCCGACATCGACGGTCGACAGGGCGCCGCCGGGCCATACCACGTGCAACCGCGTCACGGGTCGGGCGAGCCCCAGCGTGGGGACCACTTCGTCGCGTGACCAGTATCCACCGCCCGAAAGGATCTCCCGGACCGGTCCGAAAGAGCCGTCCGCGTACTCGACACGCAGGGCGGACCCGACGGCGCCGGGGTTTCCAGAGGGGCCCTCGAGCACCACGCGCAGACCCGCGGATCCCCCCACGTTGCGGAAGAGACGGGTGGGAGATCCGTTCACGCCGACGGCGACGTCCACGCGTCCGTCCCGATCGAAGTCGGCGATGGCCAGTCCGCGCGCGTCCCCCTCGACCGCGAATCCCGAGCGTCGCGGATCGATCGACGCGAACCCGCCGGTTCCATCGCCCCTGAGCCACAGCCCGCGACCGGCGGCGTACTGTGGAGCACCCGGCCGGCCGTCGAAGTGGTTCTGGACGAGGAGGATGTCGTGGTGCCCGTCGCCGTCGACGTCCGGTGTCGCCACGCCGAACGCCGGCGAGCGCTGCGCCTCGCGTGGCAGCGCACGCGCCTCGTAACCGCCCGCCCGGTTGAGCAGGACGAGATGTTCGAGCCGCGCGATGTCCAGTCGGGTGGCCACGGAGGAGAATCCCGGGATGAGTTCATCCCAGGTGGCCGTCCGGTAGCGCTCGAAGGTGACGTCGGCCAGGGAGCCGAGACCGGGGGCGCCGGTCGGCCCGGACCGCTGGACGGAGAGCTTGTCTCGCAGCGGGACCCAACCGCCCGGCGTCCTGCTCGCCTCCACGACGTCGTACACTCCATCGCGATCGAGATCGCCGTGAAAGACCGAGTAGGGGGGCGCGATGTCGATGTTCCGCCCCCAGCCGGTGACCACCAGATCGGGACGTCCATCCGCATCGAAATCCCCGGAGGCGATCCCGTTCCAGCGGCCCGAGAGGCCGCTGAGACCCAGCGTCTCCGTCGCCTCTGCAAAGACGCCGGCGTCGTTCAGGAACACGCGGATCGGACCCAGGTCGATGGCCAGCGCCAGGTCCGGGTCGCCGTCGGAGTCCACGTCCGTGAAGGACGCGCCCGAGACGAGCCCGAGGTCGGCGAACACGGCCGAATTGCGCGGGTCGGGGCGGAGACGCCCGCCGTCGTTCAGCAGGAGCCGGGAGTCGACCGCGCGTGGAAAGAACGCCGGGGACGCGCGACCCCCGACGAACAGGTCGAGATCTCCGTCGCCGTCGACGTCCGCCTGCGCCAGAGGACCGGTGACCGAGGGCAGCGGCTGCGAACCGGGCCGGGCGGCCCATGTGGAGATGATCGTGTCCGGCGGGGCGAGCGCCCTCCCGTCGGAACCGATGCTCAGGCCGACGACGGCGGGCGCCTCCACGACGACCGCCGTGGAAGACCCCTCGTAGGCGCTGAGACCGACGAGCAATCCCACGCCGCTCAGGGTCGGGAAGGGCAGCAGCGTCGTGGCGTCCCACTCGAGCCGGGGGCCGAGCGGCCGCGCGCGGCCGAAAACCCCGGTCTCGTTCGGCATCAGGGCGGGGGCCCCACCCGCGCCGGACCCCACGACGAGGTCCGGGTACCCGTCACCCGCCAGGTCGATCCAGCTGACGCCCGGCCCCAGACGGCCCAGCCCGGACGGGATCAGCGGCTGTCTGCGGCGGTCGTCGAAGACGGACTCGACGTGCTCGTGCGCCAACCGCTCGCTTACGTCGAGGAAGAGCGGACCGTCCTCGACGTCGGGCGGGTCGGCTGCGGCCCGCGGTGGTGTGGTGGCCGGCACGGGCTCGTTCGCGGAGACGTGGTCGATCACGTACTCGCGGTTCGCCTCGACGCCGGACACGATGCTGCGTGCTCCGTCGGGCCACTCCACGGTGAGGGTCATGAGCGAATCGACCGTCGCGGCGAAGCTCACCGCCGGCTCGGAGGAGGACAGGTATGTGCCGCCCGCGGTCACCTCCTCGAGTTGCGACCCCACCGGGTGGCCATCCAGCCGAATCCGGGCGCCGATCCCGAAGGCGTTCGCGGATGGCCCGCGCAGCCGAACGAGCACGCGGGAAGCCGGCGCCCGGTTCCGGTAGAGGGCCGGGCCTCGATCGCCGATGCGGGTGACGACGAGGTCGAGGTCCCCGTCCGCATCCAGGTCGCCGGTGGCGATGCCGTGCGAGATGTCGGGCGTCGTCCCCCAGCCCCAGGCCGCGCTCACATCCGAGAAGCCCTCGAGACCGCCGCCCCGAAATGCCCGGTTCGGCTGCGGGAGCGGAGGAAACCGCGACTGCCTCTCCGCCCGTGTCATGGTGCTCCGGGTCGCGTCGAGTGTCGCGTTCACGTCCCCGTTCAGCTGATCCCAGACGTGTCCGGTGGTGACCAGCAG
The DNA here is from genome assembly GCA_033720355.1 of Gemmatimonadota bacterium. Taxonomy (GTDB): domain Bacteria; phylum Gemmatimonadota; class Gemmatimonadetes; order Palauibacterales; family Palauibacteraceae; genus Palauibacter. Next base: position 23,537 of record JAWWCR010000043.1, on the reverse strand, counting down.
ATCTTCCCAGCCGTCGAGATCGCCGTCGAGAAGGAGGGCGCCCCACGTCCAATCCGAGCCTGCGGCTCCGAGCTCCCGGGCGACTTCCTGAAACGTGCCGTCGCCCCGGTTGAGCTGAATCGCGTTCCGATTGACCTGGACGCGTCTGTCGCCGCCCCCCGGCGGTGGCGGCGGCTCCTCGTAGGCCCACGTCTGTGCGAGACGGGCTCGCTGGTCCGCGGCGAGCATGTCCGTCGTGACGAGGTCGAGGCTCCCGTCCCGGTCGATGTCGCCCGCGGCGACGGCCATCGAAGAGAGGCTCGTCGTCTCGATTGTCCGGAGCCCGGCCTCGCGGAACGTTCCGTCGCCCCGATTCGACCAGATGCCGTCCCCGGTGTTGAAGTCGTTGGCTACGTACAGGTCGGGGTCGCCGTCCATGTCCCAATCCGTGAACAGGGCGCTCAGCCCCCACCCTCGTGGCTCGGTGGCGAGCGGCGCGTCGTCCATCGCCGCGAATCGGTCGAGAAGCCCCACCCGGCGGAATCGTCCGCCGTCGTTCACGTACAGCTCGTCGGCCTCCCCGAGCTCCCAGCGGCGCGTGGCAAGCCCGCCCGAATCGATCACGAAGTGCTCCGCGTAGATCTCCGCGAGCTCGTCGGGGATGCGCACGGTCCCATCCTCGCTTCGCTCGAGGCGCCCGGTGTCGAGGAGGGAATCGGGGAACAGGTCTTCGGCCCGATGCGTCTTGTAGTTCGCTACGTACAGATCCAGATCGCCGTCCGCGTCGATGTCGGCGAGCGCCATCGTCGTGCTCGCGGCGCTCCCCTCGAAACCCGCGTCCGGAGCCTCGACGAACCCCCCCACGCCATCGCCCAGGAAGAGCCGGTTGGGCTCGCCGTGGACGGCAACGAGAAGGTCGGGGCGCCTGTCCTGGTCGACGTCGGCCAGCGCGGCGCCGCGGGTCGCCCTCGGGAAGGACGCGCCCGCGTCGGTCGTGATGTCCTCGAAGCGCCACCCACCCCGGTTCCGGTACAGGGCACTCGGGCCCCCGAAACCGGCGAGAAACAGATCGGCGAGTCCGTCGCCATCGATATCCCCGATCGCCACGCCGTGCCCCTCGGCGAGAACCTGATCCCGGTTCCTCGGACCCTCGGCGACATCGTAGACGAAGTCGATGCCGACGTCGGCCGCGTCGAGGAGCTCGAACCCGCCTTCGCCGGCGACGTGGAGCGACCGCCAGCGAAACCCGTCCCCTTCAACCCATTCCCCCGGACCACCCTCCCCGCACGAAACCATCACCAGGACCGCGAGGATCGCGACGTTGGCCGGGACACCGCCGCGGTCGGGGAGGGGGGCCACCGATCACTCCGTCTTCACGGCCACGAGCGGATCGACGTTCGCGGCACGACGAGCCGGCACCCAGTTGGCCAGCGCGGCGACGGTGCCGAGCACCCCGCAAGCCATCCCGAAGCTCAGCGGGTCGAGCGAGCCGACGAACAGCACGCTCGACAGGAACCGGGCCGAGAGAGCGGCGAGCACGACCCCCACTATGGCGCCAACCCCGACGAGCGTCATGCCCTGCCGCAGCACCATCGACAGCACGGCGCGCGTTTCGGCGCCGAGCGCCTTGCGAATCCCGATCTCGCGCGACCGTCGGCTCACCGAGTAGCTCACGACGCCGTAGAGACCGACCGACGCGAGGACGAGTGCGAGGAGCCCGAAGATTCCGATCAGCCAGGCGCCCGCGCGGATAGGGAAGATCCGTACCGCCGCCAGCTCGGCGAGGGTCCCGGTCGACATGAACACCAGATCCGGGTCGAGCACCCTGAGCTCTCTCTCGAACTCGCCGACGGAAGCGGCCGCGGGCGTGGACGTGCGTACGAGGTATCCCCCGAACGAGGTGTTCTTCGGCAGCGGGATGTGGATGTACGGCTTGGACGCCTCTCCGGGCGTGTCGACCTTGTAGTCCTCCACCACCCCGACGATCCGGTAGGGGCGGTCGCTCTCGAACCCCGTGCCGAACTCGCGACCGATCGGATCCTCTCCGGGCCAATAGCGCTCGGCCATCGTCTCCGTGACGACCGCGACGCGGCTCCCGCCTTCGCGGTCTGCCTCGAGTATCCCCCGCCCCGAGACGATCTGTAGATCGAGCGCCTCGAAGTAGTGCTGGTCGATGCTCGCCCCGTCGATCATGTACGGTCGGTCGTCCGCCGACTGCTGGTGCCCCCGAATGTAGACGCCGAAGCCGTTGTTGTTCAGGTCGAGCGGCAACCGGCTGGCCAGCCCCACGGCCTCGACCTGCGGGAGCGATTCGAGGCGGAGACGCCCCGTCTCGAAGAGCGCGCCGGACTCCTCTGCGGAGTAGCCGTTCATCTCCATCGCGAGGGCGAGAAATGCGGTTCTCTCGACATCGTACCCGAGATCGACCCGACCCGCCGCCCCGAGGCTGCGTGCGAGCAGCGCTCCGGCCACCAGGACGACGATCGAGACCGCGACCTGCCCGACCACGAGAGCGTTGCGGAGGCTGAACGTGCGCTGCCGCCCGTCGGCCTCGCCCGTCCCCTTGAGCGCCGGTACGAGGTCAGGGCGTGCGGCGCGGAACGCCGGGATCAACCCGAATGCGAGCCCGGTGAGGCAGGCGACGATCATGGTGAACAGCAGAACGCGCCAGTCGGGTGCGATATCGAGACCGATCTCGATGGGAAGGGGCGGCTGGAACCGTGCGATGAGGCGCGACAGCCAGTACGCGAGCCCCATCGCGATCACGCCGCCACCGAGGGCGAGTAGCATGCTCTCGGTCATCATCTGACGGACGAGCCGCCCCTGCCCCGCGCCAAGCGTGTGTCGGAGCGCCATCTCGCGGGCACGGGACGAGGCCCGCGACAGCATCATGTTGGCGAGGTTCGCGCACGCGACCAGGAGGACAAGACCGACCGCGCCCAGGAGGACCAGCCCCGCGGGCGCCACGGTGGAGTCGAAGTCGGGGTTCAGCGCGACATCGCTGGTTGCCAGAACGGCGACCCGCTCGCGCGCGTTGGTGTCCGGATACTCTGCCTCGAGGCGCGCGGCCATCGTCTCGAACTCGGCCTGCACTTCGGCGACGCTGACACCCGGCTTCATTCGTCCCTTGATCCAGAGGAAGTGCTGACCCCTCCGCTCGAGCCGGTTGTCGCCGGGACCGGATCCGGATCCCCGCATGTTCCCCAGCGGCTCGACCTCTTCGACCATGGTGACGGGGAGCCACATCTGCGCGGTCACCGCGGGGAACATCCCGCCGAACTCCTCACCCGCCACGCCGACGACGGTGTAGGTGAGGCCGTTCAGCCGGAAGGTCTGCCCGACGACGTTCGGGTCACCGCCGAAGCGGCTCTGCCAGTAGAGGTGGCTGAGCACCGCGACGGGCGACGCCCCGACGGCCGCGAATTCGTCGGGCGCGAACCAGCGACCGAGCCCGGGCTGGATCCCGAGCACCGAGAAGTAGTCGCTCGTCACCAGCTCGCCGATCACGAGCTCCGAGCTGCCCGCGATCGAGAGGTTGGCGAAGAAGTTGGTGAAGCCCATCAACCCCGAGAGTGTCTCGGTCTGGGCGCGGTAGTCGACGAAGTTCGGGTACGAGCTCGTGTCGTGTGTGTCCGACGTGGACGTATGGCCGTAGACGTCGACGAGCTCTTCCGGCTGGTCGACGGGCAGGGGCCGAAACAACACGGCGTTGACCAGCGAGAAGATCGTGCTGTTGACCCCGATCCCGAGCGCGATCGTCACGACGGCGACGAGCGTGAATCCCGGAGACCGCTTCAGCGATCGCAGACCATAGCGCAGATTCCGAATCGACTCTTCCATTGCCGTTCCCGTGGCTCGAGGGCCGTCGCCCCTTCGGCGCGACACTCAGGGACGTACGGCGGACATTACTCCGGGTTTCGACGAACGGGAGGCCGGGGCTTCGACGCGCGTCCGGGCGCCGTCAGGCGCAGGCCGAGCAGATCGTGGTGGTGTTTAGCAGGTCCAGTCGCTCGTCGGAGATCGTCTCGCCGCAGCTCGCGCACGTGGTGTAGGACCCGTCATCGATGCGCGCGACGGCCCGGACGATCGCACCGACGCGGTCCCGCGTCCGTTCCTCGAGCGCCTCGAGCACCTCATCGTTCTCCATGAGCTGCGCCATCTCGGACCAGTCGTCGGGGACGTCGCGATCCTCGTTGCGGAGGTGGGCAGAGATGCGCTCGTGCCGCGTCAGCATCTCGCGAAGGCGCTTCTCGAGTTGCTGGCGACGGGCGGTCAGGTCCATGACGGGGTGTCCGTGGTTCGGGGGTGGAGACGATCGATACCGGACGCTGATGGTGGATCGGCCCGATACGTTAGGCAAGATGTAGCGGGCTCGGTCGCCTATTCCCCGCCGACGTCGCCGAACAGGATGTGGTCGCCCATCCCCAGCCGGACCACGTAGATCTCGTCGAATTCGCCGCGCCGGATCCCCCACAGATCCGTGAGTGCGAACGCGTAGACGTTCGTACGTGCAGGGATGACGACCCGACCGAGGTAGTCCCCTCCGTTCGAGAAGACGTCGAACATCCGCGGCTCCGCCCAGGTGACCGGCGGTGGACCGTCCGGGTCGCCCTGGGGAACTTCGCGCTTCTCGGCGTCGGCGTGCACGTGCACCCAGAACGAGCCGTCGAGCCCGGGATAGAAGCCCTGGTAGGCGGGCTTCGTGTCGGGGATTGGCTCGAACCTCTCGCTCATGAACTCGCGTGAGCGCTCCCATTGCCAGTCGAGCGTGGCCTGCCACTCCGCCTTCTCCTCCGAACCGACCACGACGGGATCCCACTCCTTCGTCACCCTGATCACGGGTCCGTGGGGCCGGCGGATCTCGAACGCGTAGGAGTCCGAAACGCCGATTATGAGGTCGCGGAAACGGGAGAGAGCCCACTCCTTCGTGGGGATGAACCTCCCGTTCGCGCCACTCGTCGGCTCGCCGGCGATCGACGGGGGCGGGATCGTATCGACGATCTCCCCATCCGGATCGAGGTGCAGCATCCCGATCGGCCACGGCCGGCCCTCTTCCGGTCGGCCAGTCATGATCTTGAGGAAGACGTGGTCGGCGGTGTCGACGACCGTCGCCTGACGCGTGAAAAGACCGCTCGCCAGGGGCCACTCGTCCGCGTACGAGCCGTCGGGCTCGTAGACGTTGACGCGGCCGTTCCTCGCGTCGCGCAGCACGAGCCGGCCATCGGTGCGGAAGGAGAGGCCGAGCACCGCGTCCTCGTACTCCCCCGGCCCGCCGCCCTGTCCGCCGATGGTCCGGACGTACGTGCCATCGGCACCGTAGTAGCGCAGCGCCGGAGCTTGCCCGTCGAACACGTACACGCCTCCGGCGTCGTCGGGCAGGATCTCGGTCACCGAGCCGAACGTGTACTCGTCGGGGCCCTCGAGCTGGCCGATCGCGAGCTCCTCGACCGCGACGATCACCTCGTCATCCGGCCCGGGCGCTCCGACGCGGACGAACGTCGTATCGCCGATCGTCGTGCGCTCGTTGAGGGGAGTCGCGTCGTCGCCGTCGGGCGGCCCGGAGCACCCGGTCGACCAGACGAGGCCGGCGAGAAGGAACGGCGCGAGCGCGGACCGCGGATTCCGTACGGGCATGGTGCGTCTCCTGACGGGCGCGTTCCGTTCCCCCGGCGGGCGCGACCGCTCGACTCCAGAACCGGCCGCGTTCCCCGACTCGCGACGTCGACCAACTATATCGCTAGTTGATCGGGCCCCGCCCGGCAACGCCCCGGGCGCGGACCGCTTGACCCGGTAAACGTTGTTTATTAGCGTCCGGCTGTATTAAACAATGTTTTCCGGAGGCTGTGTGGGCAGGTACCTCGGTGAGTTCGAGCAGACCGTGCTGGTGGCCCTGGTGCGCTGCGGTGGCGAGGCCACCGGAGGTCGCATCCACGCGGAGATTCTCGACAGGACGGGGCGAGACTCGTCGATCTCGGCCGTGTACGTCACCCTCAAGCGCATGTCCGACAAGGGATACGTGGCCATACGCGAACCGGGCGCCCTCTCGACCACGATGGGGCGAGGGAAGAACCGGTACACTCTGACCGGAGCCGGTGCGGCGGAGCTCGGTCGGACGCGTGAGATGTTCGAGCGTCTGTGGCGCGGTGTCGATCCCGACACCCTCGCGGCGACATGACCCGAAAGCGATGACGAGCATGCCGCGTTGGGCGCGGCTCTTCTTCCGCCTCGCGTTGCCGGCCCACGTTCGCCACTCGGCGCTGGCGGATCTCGCGGACGGATTCGCGACACGCGCCGCCGCCGAGGGCGAGCGGTCCGCCGGCCGCTGGCTGTGGTCGCAGGCGGTGCGCACGCTCGGTCCAGGTACCCAGCTGGCGCGTCTGGGGCGCGCCGGCGGGGTGTTCGGGACGCACGTCGCGGCGGCGCTCCGGTTCGACATCCGGCGGGGGGCTCGTGCGCTCCGGACCGCTCCGGCGTTTTCCGCAACCGTCGTCCTGATCATCGCGCTTGGCGCGGGCGTCGCCACCGCGCTCTACACCGTGGCCGAGCACACCGTTCTCAGCCGCCCCCCTTATCCCGGTGCCGAGCGGCTGTATGTCCTGCGCGAAGCGAACGACGCCGTCTCGCAGGACGAGGGCGCGGCTCCGGCGAACCTTCTCGACTGGCGCGCGCGGACCTCCTCCTTCGAGGGGATCGCGTCGTGGCGCCCGATGCCGCTGGTCGCCTACGGGCCCGAGGTCGGCGAGTTCATCCGCGCGGCGCGTGTCACGAGGGATTTCTTCGACGTGATCGGCGTGGCGCCGGAATGGGGTCGAGCCCTGACGAGCGGCGACTTCGACGGCGCCTGGTACGACTCCTCGGAGGACTACATCGGCGCTCGCGGTCTCACCGCGATCGTGACGCACGAGCTCGCCACGCGCCGGTACGGAGACGTCGAGAGAGCGGTCGGGGCCACGTTCGGAAGCGAGCTCGGCCCGATCGAGATCGTCGGGGTCATGCCGCCGGGCTTTCGCGCGCCCCTCTCCGACGCCGAGTTGTGGCTTCCTCTCGAGTATCGACCCGATCTCGGGGGGCGGAACAGCCGCTACGTCGACGTGATCGCGCGGCTTGGTGCGGACCGGTCGATCGCCGAGGCACGCGCCGACCTGGACCGCGTCTCCGCCTTCCTCTCGAGCGAGTACCCGGACACGAATGGAGGCTGGACGGTGGAGGCCATCGACCTCCACCGCCGATCGATCGCGGGTCACGGTGCGACGCTGGCCACGCTGGCGGTGGCCGTTCTCTGCCTTCTGTTCATCGCGTTTCTGAACGTCTCGGCGATGCAGATCGCGCGGTGGGCGTCGCGTGAGCGGGACCTGGCGCTCCGTCGCACGCTCGGAGCGTCTCGTGGGCGGCTGGCGCAACAGCTCGCCATCGAGACTGCGTTGCTATGCGCCGCGGGCGGCGCCCTCGGCGTCGTCGTGGCCATCCCCGTCCTCCGCGTTCTCCTCGCATCGAGTCCCCGGTGGGCCGAGCTCGCCGGAACGGTCACGCCGAACCCGGTCGTCTTCGCCGCCGTGGTCGGAGCGATGGGCGTCACGGGGCTCGCGTCGGCGTTCGCCCCGGCGCTCCGCCTCTCTCGCGCGAGCCGCCGTGTCGGCAGCCCTGCGGGCTCGCGGTCGGTGGGTCACGCGACGGGTCGATTGCGCCACATCCTGGTGACCGCCGAGGTGGCGGTCACGCTCGCGCTTCTCGTGGCGGCGGGTCTCCTGTCACGGAGCTTCCTGAACGTGCGCTCGGTCGATCCGGGGTTCGAGGCGAAAGACGCCGTGGTGCTCCGGCTGTTCCTCGACAAGGCCCGCTACGGCTGGGACGAGAGCTACGAGGACAGCCCCCGCGACTACTTCCCGCGGCTCGCCGCCCACCTCGAGACGCTCCCCTTCGTCGAGAGCGCCGGCGGGGTCCAGGCCCTGCCGATGCTCCCGGCGAACACCATCGACTTCGCCCGCCCGTACTGGCGCACCGACGAGCCGAGGCCGCCGGGGGACTCCAGGCTCGCCGACATCCGGCTGATCACCCCGCACTACTTCCGCGCGCTCGGCATGCGGAGAGTCGCGGGGCGGGAGTTCGATGAGCGCGACGGCGCCGAGGGTCCCCCGGTGGTCGTGGTCAACGAGAGCCTGGCGCGACGCCTGTTTCCGGAGGAGCCGGCGGTGGGGCGGGAGCTGATGATCGACTATCCCGATACGCGCGCCGTTCGGATCGTGGGCGTCGTGGCCGACGTCCGCTTCTACGGGCTCCACGTCGAGCCGCGCCCCGAGATATACCTCCCGCACGCGCAGATGCCCTATCGGGCCCTGTCGATGGTCGTCAAGGTGGACGGGGATCCCGAGACGTCGATCCCCGCGCTGACGGATGCCGTGCTCGAGCTCGACTCGCGACAGCCCGTACTGAGCGCCCTCCTGCTCGACCGTCTCGTCGAGGGGTCCGTGGCGGATCGCCGGTTCGCCGCCCGTGTCGTGGCGAGCATCGCGATCGCGGCCATCCTGCTCGCGGCCACGGCGATCTACGGCCTGCTCGCCTATCTCGTCGCCCAGGGTCGCCGGGCGATCGGGGTGCGCATGGCGCTGGGCGCCCGCTCGTCGCGAGTGGGTCTCGAGATCCTCGGCGAGTCGATGCAAGTGGTCGGGCGGGGGATCATCACGGGACTCGCCGTGGCCGTCCCCCTCGTGCTCGCCATCCGATCTCAACTCTTCGGCGTCTCTCTCGCCGACGGGTGGGTGCTCGCCGCGGCGACCGCTCTCCTCGCTCTCCTCGCCACGATCGCGGCCGCCGTGCCGGCCTACCGCGCCGCCCGCACCGACCCTGCCGAGGTGATTCGGGCCGACTGACACCCGGCCCCGGCGCGATACCGGCCCCTGCGGTGTCCCTGTACGTTGCCCTCGTATCGAACCCGAAACCCGGACGGAGCGACACATGGTGGACTCCCGCCCCCTCGTGCGTGCCCGCGTCAAGCCGTTCTTCCCCTTCGTCCTGTCGGTCCTCGCCGGACCGCTCGCCGCCCAGACTCCGGCGGAGAGCGACAGCGCGGCCGCGACCGCGCGGAGCGATGGATCGCTACCGTTGATCGCGACCCGCAAGCTCGACTTCACCACCGACGAGGGGACGTGGATCTCGCTCGACGTCTCGCCGGACGGATCCACGATCGTGTTCGAGCTGCTCGGCGACTTCTACACGATCCCCATCGCCGGAGGAGAGGCGACGCGGATCACGAGCGGGCAGGCCTATGACATGCAGCCCCGCTACTCGCCGGACGGGTCACGGATCGTGTTCGTCTCCGATCGCGACGGGTCCGAGAACCTGTGGATCGCCAACGCCGACGGGAGCGACGCGCGGAAGCTCACGAGCGGCGAGCGCGAGAACTACGTGTCTCCGGTGTGGGATCCGGCGGGCGAGTACGTGATCGCCGGCAAGGAGAACCAGTCGCAGCTGTGGCTCTACCACACCGAGGGCGGCTCGGGGATCCAGATTACGGGTCACCGCGAAGAGGGGGCCCCCGCTCCGCCGGCGCACATGGGGGCCGCGTTCGGTGATGATGCCCGTTATCTGTGGCTCAACCTGAGGGGCAACCTGGGGGGCGGGTTCGACGTCGCGGACGTGGCGTGGGAGCACGGGCACGATGTGCCTCCCCGCAGCTCGGCCCGTCGCATCGGCACGTACCAGATCGGGCTGCTCGACCGCGAGACGGGACGCGTGCACGTCCGTACGCACGAGCTCGAGGGGGCCTTCCGACCGGTGGCGAGCCCCGACGGTCGGTGGCTCGTCTACGCGACGCGCTTCGATGCGCGGGAGGCACTCAAGCTTCTCGACCTCGAAAGCGGTGAGGAGCGCTGGCTCGTGATGGACGTCCAGCGCGACGACCACCAGGGAGGCGGACCGCGCGATCGCGACGTCTACCCCGGATCGGCCTTCACTCCCGACTCGCGCGCGCTGATCACGAGCTACGGCGGGAAGATCATGCGGGTCGAGGTGCCCTCGGGAGAGGCCATGGAGATCCCCTTCACCGCCCGGGTCGAGCAGGAGCTCGGACCGCTCGTCAAGTTCGACTACCCGATCGACGATTCCACGCTAACGGTCTCGCAGATCCGCGGCGCGCGGACCTCGCCGGATGCGTCGCGGGTCGTGTTCGCCGCGCTCGACCGGCTCTGGGTCGCCGACCTGCCCTCGCCGGTCGCGGACGCGCCGCCCGCCGACCCGCTCGAGACCGCGGGGGAGTCGGCCACTCCCGCGATCCGCGACGCGGTGAGACTCACGACCTCCACCGATGTGGAGCACGCCCCCGTCTGGTCGCCGGACGGCGAATGGGTGGCGTACGTGACCTGGAACGACTCGATCGGGGGGGACATCTATCGCGTCCGCTCCGACGGCTCGGGGGCTCCCGAACGGCTCACCACCGAGTCCGCGTTCTACGACAAGCTGGCGTGGTCGCCCGATGGGGCGCGGCTCGTGGCGGTCCGTGGCTCACGGCTCCACCGTATACGAACGCTCGAGGACTTCGGCCGACACAGCGGGGCGGCCGAGCTCGAGTACGTGTGGCTCCCGGCGACCGGGGGCGATGCGCGGCGGATCACCTGGGTCGGTTCGGGTGCGACACAGCAGGGACGCAACGCGCCGCACTTCGGCCCCGACCCGGATCGGATCTACGTGTGGGCCGGGTCGGAAGGGCTTCTCTCGATGCGGTACGACGGGACGGACGTGAAGACGGTCGTGAAGGTGTCGGGCCCCAGACCGCCCGGGGGCGGGAACGCCACGCCCGACGAGGTCGTGCTCTCGCCCGACGGGAGCCGAGCGCTCGTGCGGGCGAACCGGAACGTCTACATGATCACCGTGCCGCCGGTCGGGGGCGAGGCGCCGACGGTCTCGGTCGGGGCCTCTTCCGTCGTCCCGACCCGCCGGCTCACCCGTGTCGGGGGCGACTTCGTCGGGTGGCGAGCCGACGCCGCAGAGGCCTTCTACTCGATCGGACGCAGCTTCTTCCGGTACGACGTGGCGCTGGCCGACTCGCTCGTCCGCGACTCGGTCGCGACATCCCGAGCCGAGGCGGACGACGACGAATCGGAGGAGGAGGCCCCCGCGGACTCGGCGGCCGTGGAGACCGGCGAAGACGCGACTGACGACGCCGACGAGAACGGCGGTCCGATCTACGAGGCCGCTCGCGTCGATGTCGAGATCGTCGTCGAGAAGGACCGTCCCTCGGGGACCGTCGTGCTCGCCGGCGCCCGGGTCATCACGATGCGGGGCGACGAGGTCATCGAGTCCGGCGATGTCGTCGTCACCGACAACCGGATCTCCGCGATCGGTCCGTCGGGAAGCCTGACGTGGGCGGAGGACGCCCGGGTGATCGACATGCGCGGGAGGACGATCCTCCCGGGTCTGGTCGACATCCACGCGCACACATGGGTCGCCTGGGGGCTCCATCGAAGCCAGGTGTCCCAGTTCCTGGCCCAGCTCGCCTACGGCGTCACCACCCAGCGCGATCCCCAGACATCGACCGAGGATGTGCTCGCGTACGCGGACCTGATGGAGATCGGCGAGCTGGTCGGTCCGCGGATCTACTCGACGGGTCCCGGGATCTTCTCCTCCGATCAGATCTCGAGCCTGGAGGGGGCGCGCGCCGTCGTGCGCCGGTACGCCGACCATTTCAATACCCGGACGATCAAGCAGTACCTGGCGGGCGACAGGAAGGTGCGGCAGTGGGTGATCACGGCCGCGCGCGAACAGGGGCTCACCCCTACGACCGAGGGGGGCTCGAACTTCACGATGAACCTGACCCTGATGATGGACGGGTATGCCGGTCTGGAGCACTCGTTGCCGATCAGCCCGTTCTATAAGGACGTGGTCGAGCTCGGACGGTTCAGCGGCCTGACGTACACGCCCACCTTCGTCGTCGCGTACGGCGGGCCTTCGGGACTCCAGTACTATCTGACCCACACCGATGTCGACCAGGTCGACCGGCTCAGGTTCTTCACGCCGCACGACGAGCTCGACAAGTGGAAGGACACCCGGTTCTACCGGGACGACCAGTACGTACACCCCCTGCACGCCGAGCAGCTCGCCAAGTGGGTCGAGGCCGGTGGCCGTGCGGGGCTCGGGTCGCACGGGGAGGTGCAGGGGCTCGGCACGCACTGGGAGCTCTGGATGATGGCCTCGGGCGGGATGGACAACCACGATGCGCTCCGTATGGCCACGCTTCACAGCGCCGATGCGATCGGTCTCGCGGGCGACATCGGGTCGCTCGACGTCGGCAAGCTGGCCGACCTTCAGGTGCTCGACCGAAACCCGCTCGACGATCTCACGAACACGACGTCGATCAGCCACGTCATGAAGAACGGTCGTCTGTACGAGGCCGATACCCTGACCGAGATCTGGCCGCGGCAGCGACCGCTCCCGACGCAGTGGTGGTGGCGGGTCGAGCCAGGAGGGGCGCCACCCCGGTGAGTCGCGGCTACGCCGCCGAAGCCAACCGCGCCGTCTCGTAGCGGGCCGCCTGCGCCTCCGGGTCGCCCTCGCGATCGCGGATCAGACGCGCCGGCATGCTGGGCGCAGAGAGGTCGAGGATCTCGGCGAGCGCTCGTGTGGCGGCCGTCAGGGCGTTCCGGATCGCGTCGGGCGAGGGCTTCTTGCCCTCGCCGATCCGCGCGAGTCCGGCGAGCTCGGTGAGGGCCACGGCGAGACCCGGGACGGTCGAGACGGCGAGCCGCTCGCCCTTCAGAAGCTCGCGGCCGCGGATACCGAGCCCGAGCAGCATCCGCTCGGTGCACGGCGCCACCTGCGAGTCCGACTCGACGCCGCCCAGCAGACCCAGGAGCTCGTCGGTCTCGAGACGGAACGGTCCGCCCTGCCACACCCACACGACCCGTTCCACATCGTGGAAGACCTCCCACGCCAGCCGACGCCCATCCGCCCGCAGACGCCGCTGCTCGAAGAACCAGTCGAGGATCGAGACGGTGAGCGCCAGACCGAGCATCTCGCTGCCCAGATCGACCAGCGTCGCCGTGCCCGAGAATTCCCAACCCGTGAAGCGCGGCGCGAAGATGAGCGCGGCGCCGATGGCCGCGAACCCGAGGGCGACCGCGAGGCGTCCGCGGCGGAAGGATAGGAACTTCATCGATCGCTGGCTCCGGTTCTCCGTTTCTAGTCAATGTCCACCGCCGCACCCCTTTGACGCAGAAACGTGGGGTCCGGTTGCAGGATCACAACCCCCGCCGGGGTCGAGGGCATCCTTCTGAGGAAGACGACTCGACCACCTTCGACGACCGGAGGCTATTCGTGGGCGGATTCTGGAACGACCTCGCGCACGGCGGCCGGATACTCAGGCGCGAACCCCTCTACACCGTCGCGGCGGTGCTCGCTCTCGCTCTCGGGATCGGAGCGACCAGCGCGCTCTTCTCCGTCGTCGACGCCGCGCTCCTCCGTGACCTTCCGTTCCCCGAGCCCGACGAGCTCGTTGTCGTCTGGGAGCGCAATCTCGAGCGGGGGTACGAGTACATGTACGCTGCACCCCCGAACTACCGCGACTGGGTCGAGGAGACGACGAGCTTCGCCGCGCTCGGGGCGTTCTCCGCCGACAGACACGCGATCGCGGCGGACGGCCGGGCGACGGCGCTTCTCGGGGCGCGAGTCACGTCGAGCCTGTTCGGCGTGCTCGGCGTGGGTCCGTCGCTGGGGCGAGCCTTCACACCCGCCGACGAGGTTCCCGGCGCCCCCGGCGTCGTTCTCGTGAGCCATGCCCTGTGGCAGACGCGGTTCGGTGGCGATCCGGGGCTGGTGGGCCGCAGCATCGACGTCGATGGCGAGCCGCTCGAGGTGATCGGGGTGATGGAGCCCGGTTTCTCCTTCCCCCCCAACATCATCGAGAACCGACCCGCGACCGGTCGATCCGACATCTGGCTGCCGCTCCGGTTCGGTCCGGAGGGCGAGCAGCGCGGGGCGCACTTTCTGACGGTTGTCGGCCGGCTCGGTGATGAGGCCGCTCTCGACGAGGCGCGCGGGGATGTCGAGACCGTCGCGGCGCGGGCCGCGCAGGCGTTCCCCGACACGAACGACGGATGGTCCGCGACCGTGGTCCCGCTTCACGAACAGCTCGCGGGCCAGTCGCGGAGCCAGCTCTTCATCCTCCTCGGGTCGGTGGGGCTCGTCCTGGTGATCGCGTGCGTCAACGTGGCGAACCTGCTGCTTGCCCGCGGAACGGGGCGGTCGCGCGAGGTCGCGGTGCGCGCCGCGCTGGGCGCCAGCAAGGGTCGCCTCGTACGGCAGCTGCTGACCGAAAGCCTGCTGCTCGGGACGCTGGGTGGGGCCGTCGGTCTCGTGCTGGCGCGCGTCGCGCTCGGCTCGATCGTCGGGCTCGCACCCGACAGCGTGATCGGCGCGGCCGAGGCCACGCTCGATCTGCGCGTCGTCGGATTCACGCTGGCGATCTCGATCGCGAGCGCGGTCCTGTTCGGCGCGCTGCCCGCTCTCTCGAGCGCTGCGATCGAGCTGTCGCCCCATCTGAAGGAAGGGGGACGATCCGAGACCGGCAGCCGGTCGACGCGGCGGCTCCAGTCGGCCCTCGTGGGCGGCGAGGTCGCCGTATCGCTCACCCTCCTGGTGGGCGCCGGTCTCCTGTTCCAGACGTTCATTCGGCTCGTCTCGGTCGACGTCGGTCTGCAGACGGCCGAGACCGTCACCGGCTCGGTGGCGCTTCCCGACACCCGGTACGGCGATCGCGACCGGATGATCGCCGCGTATCAGGAGCTGGGACGGACCATCCGGGCGAACCCGGCGATCAGAGCGGCCGGGTTCACCTACGACATCCCGCTCGCGGCGGACCGGCAGGGCACGTCGATCCTGCTTCCGGGCGAGACCGAAGTGCCCGAGGGACAGAACCGCGGAGTCGGGTTCGCCATCGTGACGGCCGGCTACTTCGACGCCATGGGGATCCCGTTCATCCGGGGTGGCGACTTCGACGCCGAGCCCGACGGCGAGCCGGTCGCGATCGTGAACCAGGCCCTGGCCGACCTCTACTTCGCGGACGTCGATCCGCTGACGCAGACGATCGGCATCATGAGCCGCCAGCGACGAATCGTCGGAGTCGTGGGCAACGTCCGGTTCGAGGACCTCCGGACGGCCGCGGGCCCCGTCGCATATATCTTCTACGAGCAGAGTCCATGGTCGGGGACCATGTCGCTCGTGGCGGCGGCCGCCGGATCGGCCCCCGCGGCGGTGTCGGCGGTGCGCGAAGAGATCGCCCGCTTCGACCCCTCCGTGCCCCTGTACGACGTCACCTCGATGTCGGAGGTGGTGTCGGCGTCGGCCGACCGCGAGCGCTTCGCCGCGACGCTGATGGCCGTGTTCGCCGGGCTCGCGCTACTTCTTGCAGCCGTGGGGATCTTCGGGGTGGTGAGCCATTCGGTCGCGAAACGCCGCCGCGAGACGGGCATCCGCATCGCGCTCGGCGCGGCGGGGAACGACGTCCTCCGACTCGTCGTCGCCGAGTCGATGCGGCCCGTGGTCGCGGGGGTGTTGTTGGGGCTGCCGATGGCCTTCGCGACGGCGCAGCTTCTCCGGGGGCTCCTCTACGGCGTCGCATCCGCGCATGCCCTGACCTATCTGGGCGTCGCCGCGCTCCTGATCGCCGTTTCCGCGATCGCCGCGTGGGTTCCGGCATTACGGGCGACCCGGGTGGATCCCGCGATCGCGCTGCGAAACGACTGAGCCGGGACGGCCGTTCGGGTCGCCCCCCCCGGCCGAGAGGCCCGACACGTCTTGCAGGGGGCGCTTCACGGACACTATATAGAAAGCTATATGTCTAGAATCGAGAGGGCCGTCGAGGTTCCCGATCGATCGGGAGGGGAGATGACCGACGTGAAGAAGAAGCCGCACCTGACGTACGTGACGGGTGTGGTGCTGCAGAGCATCGACCGGGGTCACAAATACGGCTTCGACATCATGGATATCTCGGGCCTGCCCGACGGGACGGTCTACCCGGCGCTCCGGCGCCTCGAGGCGGCAGGCTACCTGAGCGCTGACTGGGAGGATGCCGATCGCGCCCGGGCCCGGGGGCGGCCGAGCCGGCGGTACTACGATCTCACGGCGGCGGGTCGCGCCGAGCTCGAGCGGGCCCGCGCGCGTTTCCCGGCGATCGATGCGATTTCGGCCGCGCCGACGACAGAGGAGCGGAGGGCGGGGTGACCGACGGGCGTGCGCCGTGGACCACCTTCGCACGGGGCTACCTGCTTGTGGTCTCGGTCGTCGTTCCGGGCCGGCGGAGATCCGACTGGCGCCGTGAGTGGCTTGCCGAGCTGACGCACGAGGCCGGGCGCGGGAGGGGCGGCCGTTTCTGGCGACGCGTCCTTCTCGCGATCCCCGACTCCATCCGGCTTCGGCTCCTCTCCGTGCGCGCCGCACCGCCGACGATCGGTGCCGCGCACCGCGCCGCGCTCGTCCCATCGCCCGGTCGGATGGTCGCCGGTCTGGCTCGCGATGCCCGCCAGTCCGCCAGGGGGCTCAGACGTCAGCCCGGGTTCACGACCCTGACCGTGTTGACGATTGGATTCGGGATCGGGGCCGCCACGACGATGTTCACGCTCGTCGACGGCGTCCTTCTCGAGCCACTCCCCTACGAGAGCCCCGACAGGCTCGTGGCCGTGTGGCCCGAGCGCTGGTTCTCGGCATCGCTCTTCGAGCTTCTCGAGCGGGAGGCCGAGTCGTACGAGGCTCTCGCCGTCTGGGGTCCCCGATCGTTCACGGGGTTCGATGACGCTGGATCCGAGCGACTCTGGGGCGCGCGGTCCAGCGGCGACTTCCTCACCCTGTTGGGCGCGACACCGGCGGTGGGGCGTCTGTACGCCGATGTGGACGACGACGCCGGGGCGGATGGTGGAGTAGTCCTCACGCACGCGTTCTGGCAGAGCCGCTACGCCGGGAGGGCCGATGCGGTGGGTTCGCGGTTGAGGATCGCGAACGGCGAGATGGGCGAGCGTTCACTGCCGATCCTCGGCGTTCTTCCCCCCCGCTTCGAGATCCAGCCGGGGTACTACCCCGAGTACCGAGCCCCCCTGGACTTCGCGGTGACGGTGCCCTTCGATCGCGAGGCCGCGCGGTACCGGTCGTCCGAATACCGGGTGGTCGGACGGTTGCGCCCCGGCGTGTCGCGGGAGCGGGCCGCCGAGGAGCTCGAGTCTCTCGCTGCGGCCTGGATGATCGAGCACGGCCTCGACGACGATTTCGGCGAGAGCGTCGACGTCGTGTCGCTGAAGGAGTTCATGACCGGGCCCGTGCGCCCGGGCCTGATCCTGCTGTTCGGTGCGGTGGGTCTGATCCTCGTGACGGCCGTTGTGAACGTCGCGAACCTGCTTCTCGCGCGGGGGCTGTTCCGACAGCGCGACGTCTCTGTCCGTCTGGCCCTCGGCGCCACGCCGCGACGCGTGGTCCGGCTGCTGCTCGCCGAGAGCACGCTGCTGGGGCTGGTGGGGTGCGTGGTCGGCATGGCGCTCGCCGTCGCGGGTGTGGGCGCGCTTCGTCGACTGCTGCCTCCGACCGTTCCGAGGCTCGAGTCCGTCGGTCTCGACGCCGGCGCCCTCGGGTTCGGCGTCGCGCTGGCGCTGGTCACGGGGTGGATGATCGGCATTCTCCCCGGATGGTACGCCGGCCGTGCCGATGTGCGCGTCGGTCTCGTCGGCTCGGGAGCGCGCGGCGCCACGGCCGGGGCCGGCCGGCGACGAACGAGGGCGACCCTGATGGCGGCGGAGATCGGGCTCGCCGTCGTCCTCCTCGCCTCGGCCGGGCTCCTCACCCGAAGCTTCTGGCGGCTGCACACGCTGGACCCGGGGTTCGACGCCGACGGTCTCGCCCGCGTGTACGTGCGTCCGGGCGCCGGCGCCGTCGGATCCGCGGCGGAGTTCGAAAGCTACTTCGAACAGGTCGACCAACGGATCGAGGCCATACCGGGTGTCGCCGGTGCGGCCGCGACGTCGCAGGCGCCGATCACCGGCGACGGCGGCGTCGTGGGCGCGTATCGAGCCGACGCGGCGGAGCCCGAGACGCCGCCTCGCGTGCGGTGGCGTCAGGTGAGTCCCGACTACCTGCGGGTGGTGGGCGCACCGCTTCTGGCCGGGCGCGATTTCGACCGGGGTGATGTGGCGGGGGCCGAGCCGGTGGCGATCATCTCGGAACAGGCGGCCCGCACGCTCTTCCCGAGCGAGGACCCGTTGGGGAGGCGTATCAGGACCGGGTTCGAGTCGGACACCGACGTGACGGTCGTGGGCGTCACCGGAGACATCCGTCTTCTCGGGCCCGCGGAGGCGGTCGTACCCATCGTCTACCGCCCCTACCCGCAGACCGGCGAGGTGCGCGAGCGCATGGGCTTCGCCGGCTCCGACATCGTGGTGCGGACGGCCGGGCCGCTCCCCGGTCTGCAGGTCCGCCTGCGCGACGCCGTGCGGGAGGTCGATCGGCTCGGTCTCGTGGCGAGCTTCGAGACCATGCCCGAAATGCTGTCGCGGACCCTCGAGGAGCGCCGCACGACGCTGGTGCTGCTCGGAGCGTTCGCGATCGGCGTGCTCCTGCTCGGCGCCATCGGGATCTACGGCGTCACGGGCTACCTCGTCCGCGAGCGCCGACGCGAGCTGGGGGTGCGTCTGGCGATCGGCGCCTCGGCGGGCCGGGTCGCGCGCGAAGTGTTGACCGCCGTGTTGCGGATCGCCGCGGTGGGGGCGGGGGTCGGCGTCGCCGTGTCGATCGCCCTCGCGGGGTTGCTGCGCCATTTCGTCGTCGAGATCGCCGCGATCGATGTCGCGGTCCTGACGGTCTCCACGGCCCTCGCGCTCGCCGTGGCGGCGCTGGCCGCGTTCGTACCGGCGGTCTCGGCGGGGCGCACCGACCCGGTCGCCGTGCTCGCCGCGGAGGGCTGACCGGGACGCCGAGCCGTCGGACGACCGACGCGGGTCGGCTCACCGGAGGAGGCGGATCACCTCGTCGTACAGGGTCGTCACCGCGGCCCAGCGGGTCGGGTCCTGGAAGCGGTAGGCCCGCGCCGCCGCCCACGTCTCCTCCACCAGATCCCGCGCGCGCGCCGTATCGAGCCCCGGCGGCAGGCCGGCGCGGAGCCGCGCGGCATGATGGCCGAACACGAACTCGGTCACGGCGAGACCCACCTCCCCGTCCGAGCGGCGCACGGCGAGCCGGCCGTCCTCGAGGAACTGATCCGGGTGCTCGCGGTGCGCGACCCCGTCACCGACCATCCGCCGCAGGGCCGCGAACAGCGCCATGCGGTAACGACCGTGCTCGCGGAGGAACGTGCCCATGTACTCCGCCGGCTCCCGGAAGGCCTCCGGCTGATACGAATAGGCGAGCCACATCCAGCTCGCCCCGATGCGAAAGGCCTCGGCGCGCTCCTCGTCCGACGACGCGACGCTCTGAAGCGCGATCGCCGACTCTCCGACGTCCCACCACACCCGGGCGACCTCGGCCGGGATCCCGCTCTCGTCCCCGACGCGCAGGTAGTGCTGCCCCCCGAGGCTCGCCATCCAGCGCCGCGCGTCGAAGCACGGGACGGGGTCCTGACGCCAGCACAGTCGTCCGGGCCCCGTCGTCGCCGTCTCGAAAACGTCCATCGCGTGCACGAGCCGGGCCTCGGACGTGTCACCGTAGTACGCGGCGATCGCGCTCCCGAGCGCGCCGCCGTCGGCGTCGAGCACCTCGGGGGGGAGCGCGTTGTCGGGCATCCAGTCCTCCTCGGACCCCTCGATCGACCACAGCGGCATCGCGAACGGTACCGCGAAGTCGCGCGGGTCGATCGCGCGCAGCTGTGCCGCGTCCGTGATCGGGAAGCCCGTAGTTCCGAACACGTCGACCCAGAACTCCATGTCCTGGTCGCCGACCGGCGGCAGGTGGGCGGGCCGATCGCCCCGGATCCGACCGTCGGGCTGGAACGGGGCGGCCGTGCGCCGCGACGGCGTCTCTCGCAGACCGTCGATGTGGGCCGCGATGTCGCGGCCGGTCGCGCTGTCCACGTGCGCGAGGGCGCGACGCACGATGTCGAAGTCGGTGAAATCGAACGCGGCCAGGTCGAAGCCGTCGCGGCTCGCGTGGCAGGGCGCGCAACTCGTGAGGAAGGCCTTCTCGCCCTCGACCGGGTTCCCGAGGAGCTCGGGCGGCGCTCGTGTCTCGGGGCCGGCAGGGCCACCCGGCGACTCACCGCACCCGACCGCGACAAGAAAGACCGCGACGCCCAGGGCCGTCGGGTGCCGGGGGACTCGCCGCGAGGCCCTCGCTGTGGTCTGGATCATGTCCCTCTCCGCAGCTGCTTCGGGTTCGACACCCGGGACCGCCGCACGCCCCGACACGGTCTTGCTGCGCGACGCCCCCTCCCTACACGAGACAGGGCGACCGCGCGTCACCGCGCCGCCGACGATCCGGTTGTGGTCGGGCCGGTCAGCGCTCCCCCATCGGCGGTTCTTCGAAGTGTGAAGAACGCCGCGTCCGGGGTCGGGTAGGCCCCGTTCCCCTCGATGCGATGCAGGAACAGTCGCGAGAGCACGGGCTCGAACGGCGCGGCAAGGAGATCGAGGCGGCCGATCGAGCGCAGCGCGCGCGCCATGCGAACCCTGCCCTCGCCCCAGATCTCGATGTCGACCAGCTCGACACCGGGCATGTCGATCAACCGTAGCCGCAGGCTCTCTTCGTCGTAGTGCCGTTCGAAGAAGACCTCCGCGGAGTCGCCACGGGCCCGCTCGTAGACGTCGCGATCGACAAAGGTCTCGCGGTAGTTCCGGTCGTACGGAACAGTGACGATGATCGTGCCCCCGGGCCGCGTGACGCGTATCAACTCGCGGATCGCCGCGCTGTCTCCGTCGTCGGGAATGTGCTCGAGAACCGAGACGGAGAACACGGCGTCGAACGAGGCATCCTCGAACTCGAGGGCCCTGCCGTCCGACACGCGGGCCTCGACCGATCCGCGACGCGTGATGCGTCGCTCCGCGACCCGCCGGACCGTGGCGATGGGGTCGGGGAGGATGTCCGACGCGACGACGTGCGCGCCGCTCGCGTCCGCGATCATGAAGGCGAGCTGCTTTGGGCTTCCGAGGTCGAAGACGCGGTGGCCGGCGCCGATCTCGGGGGGTAGCCGTCTCCAAACGTAGGAGAACTCGGGCGTTCGCCAGTAGCTGACCGGCAGGACGATCCGTTTGATCCCTTCCCGTGGAACACCCGGGAGGGTCCTGAGACCGTGGGTGAACCCCGCCCACGCCATCCTTGCCCAGCGATTCGGTGCGCCCATGAGAGGGTGGAATAGGGCCGCTTCCGGCCGAGTCGGCAACAGCGAGCCCCGGCCCGACCGGGAGGGCGCTCGCGTGCCTCCTGTTCGACCGGCAGGGCGCTCGCGCGTCCTATTCGGCTCGCAGGGCACGCACGGGGTCTACACGGGACGCGCGCAGCGCCGGGATGACCGCCGCGCCGCCTGCGGTCGCGCTCAGCACGATCCCTGCGATCATGAAGGGGACCAGGTCGAACCCCTCGGTCCCGGCGAGCACGGACCCGAGGGCCCGTGCGACCGCCAAAGACCCCAGAAGACCGAGTGCGAGACCGACGGCGAGCACGCCCCCGAGATCGCCCAGCACGGACCGCACGATCCGGCGGCCGTCGCTCCCGAGCGCGAGCCTGACGCCGAACTCGCGCGTCCGTCGAGTCACCGTGTAGGAGATGGACCCGTAGACCCCGAGCGTGGCGAGCAGCAACCCGAACGCCGCGAAGAGGGTGCCGAGACGGGTGCCGAACCGCTCCCGCGCGAGCGCTTCGAAGTTGAGCGTCGTCGCGGAGACGACCTCGAACGGGGGCAGCTCGGGGTCGACCCTCCCGAGCGCGGCGCGTACGGTCGAGAGCGTCGGCGGCCCGCCCCCCGGCTCGCCCCGCGTGACGATCGTGGCCTGACCCGCCACCCGCAGATCCGCACCCTGAGCGTACGGGAGGTACCAGGTGTGGCGGATGTCATCGGCCTGGAGGACGTCGTTGACGACGCCGACCACGGTGACCCATCCGTCATCGCCGGCTCGACGGTCACGGAGCCGGCGCCCTATCGGTTCTTCCCCCGGCCACAGAAGCTCCGCGAGACTCGTGCTCACCAGCGCGACCGGCGGTCCGCCCGCCCGGTCGGTGGTCTCGATCCCGCGCCCGCGGATGACACGCGCCCCTACGGTTTCGAGGAATCCGGGCGTGACCAGCCGGTTGTTGATCGGGACGCCGGGCTGGCTCGGGTCGCGACCCTCCTCCTCGATCTCCGAGAGCGTGTTGCCGCGGTGTCGCGGAAACATGGTCGTGAGCGATGCGGCGCCGATCCCGGGCGTTGCCGCGAGCTCGGAGAGAAGACGATCCGCGAGCTGTACCCTCGCGTCGCCGGTCAGATACGGCTCCCGGTCGAGCGCGATGCTGAACAGGAGGATATCGGAGGGCTCGTATCCGAGCTCGAGCGATTGAAGACGCGAGAGGTCGCGGATCATGAGCCCTACGCCCGTCAACAGCATGAGCGTGACGGCGAGCTCGGCCACGACGAACCCCCGGCCCAGCCCCTTCGCGCCCCGGCTGAGCGCCCCGCTGCGGCCCCGCCGCATGGCCAGCGCCGGCCGGGTGGCGGACGCACGCACGGCCGGCACCAGACCCAGGACGACCGCGGTCAGGAGGGCGAGGCCGACGGCGAACGCGAGCGTGCCGCCGTCCACGGTCGGGGTCGCTCCGAGGGTGGCGAGGTCCTCCGGGACGAGGGGTGCGAGGAGTCCGACCCCCAGCCCGGCCAGACCGACCCCGGCCGCGCAACCCGCGGCCCCGAGCACGAGGCTCTCCACCATCGTCTGCGTGAGAAGGCGGCGCCGAGAAGCCCCGAGGCTCGAGCGGATCGCGAACTCCGTGTCGCGAGCGAGGGCGCGACCGAGAAGCAGGTTCGCGAGGTTCGCACAGGCGACGAGGAGCAGCAGACCGACTGCCGCGAGGAGCGCGGCGGCCGTGCGGCCCTGCCGGTCGATCAGGGTCTGCTCGAGAGGGCGGGCAACCAGCGTCATCCCGGCGAGTCCCGGGGTCTCGGCCCCCGCCCGGTCGCTCAGGGCCCCGAGCTGATCGGCGGCCGCCGCGAGAGAGCGCCCCGGCGCGAGTCGTCCCTGGATGTTGAGCGCCCACGAACCGTCCTGGACGCCGATGTCGGGTCGAAATGGCACCCAGACCTGTGCGGAGTAGGGATAGGCGAAGCCTTCGGGGAGCACTCCCACGATGTCGTGCGGGGTGCCGTTGAGACGCAGGGTCGACCCGACCGCCGCTTCGGGTGTCCCGAACCGCGACCGGGCGAGTCCATCGCCGACCACGGCCACCCGGCTCGATCGGCCGGCCGACTCTTCGTCGGCGGTGAACCCGCGGCCGTGGGCCGGGCGCACGCCGAGGGTCGCGAGCCAGCCCGGCGTCACGACCCCCCCGATCAGCCGCTCGGGCCCCTCGACGGTCGAGAGCGTGAAGTCGGTGAACCGGAACCCCGCCACCCGCTCGAACGCGTCGGCGTTCTC